>CAZPEZ010000046.1:0-37738 GCA_964585715.1 uncultured Occallatibacter sp. | reverse complement strand
GGTTATATTCCGAATCCAAAGCCATCGTATGAATGCCATCCACTGCTCTTAGTAACGCGAGCGCCCTAGTTGCTCGCAGAGGTTTCGGCAGGACGTCAATCCCGTCAATAAACCGTATTCTTATCAGAAGGATGCATGGTCACAACTAGTTCTGGTGGTATCCCACCTTCGTGTGATGTATACGAGGGGAGGAAACCCACCTTGGAGTGTATACTTTTGTATACATCAGATCCCCCTTTGACATTGCGTAAGTTATTGATTTCTAATATATAGAAGGTGTCCATATCAAATGGCAATGTACTTGCTGTGAGATAGCTAGGCCAGCGTGTAGCTGGAATACAATCCATGCTTAGGGAGAGACGGAAAATGAAAGAGATGATGCTCAAGATGTATGTGAAGCTGCAGACCCTGATGGCCCGTGAAGAAGGTCAGGATCTGGTGGAGTACGCCCTGGTCGTGGCTCTGATTGCTTTTGGCGCCGTGGCTGCAATGAAGGGTCTGTCGACCGAAATCAATACTGCTTTCAACGTGATCAGCAGCGATCTCGGTACAGCGCTTTAATCCTGATCTCCCCGGTTTTGTATCCGGCGAGATCTATTGCATATCTTAAGAGACTACGGTGAAGTTATTGTTCCCCAAACGATAGATTTACATCGGCACCCTCTTGGGACAGGCAAACAGGAAAGAGTTCTATAGAAGAGGCTGTAAACCGAGCCTCGATTGATCCGGCGTGACTCGTAAAGAGGATGAGTTTCTCGGAACTAACACGAGTTCGCGAATAAGCTGGGACAATCTTGGAACAGGCCGGAATAGACTAGCTCCTGAGGAGCTGACTCTCCCGTGCGAGTAGATCGATAGAACATAGACGTACGGGCCAAACCGATCGGTTCTACTGCCTGGAATCGGGCTGCATGCAATACATCCGATAGATGTAGTTCGGCCATGGAAGCTTGGCTCCGGGCCATCCTCAACAAGGGTCGGCTTGAGATCGGCTTCCAGGGTGCAGCACGCCCATCAGGCTTGATGAGTGATCTGGTGCTTCGCCTCTTTTCACTTCGTCCCAGCGCATCCCAGATGATGTGCCCAGCTATCATTATTTGGATCGCGCAAAGCTCCCCTGAAGCCCTTACCTGCAGCGATCTCATACATACTGAAAAGGTCCAATGCGCATCGGCAAGATGCAACCCGCATCGTCCAATACATAGATCGGTGGGCCCAGTTATTCGGACGCCTCGTATCTGTCTAGGTAACCGTCCCTATTTAACGGAAATGATCGACAGAAATCCGGCTGCTGGACCGACGAAAATATTCAAGACTCGCGAGGAGGGCCGATGATCAGCGGAAAGCGCGTTGCAGTCGTCATGCCCGCCTACAACGCGGAAAAGACGCTGGAGATGACCGTTAGCGAGTTAACGGACATCGTTGATGTTCGCATCCTGGTCGACGACTCCAGCCGAGATCGGACGGCCGAGCTCTCGCGTCGGCTTGGCGTAGAAACATTCATCCATGACAGTAATTACGGCTATGGGCGCAACCAGCAAACCTGCTATCGCCAGGCACTGGCGGCAGGCGCCGATATCGTGGTCATGCTTCACCCGGATTACCAATACACTCCCCTGCTCGTGCCAGCCATGGCAGGAATGATCGCGAGTGGGATTTACGATATGGTGCTTGGCTCCCGCATCCTCGGTGGCGGGGCACTCCGGGGTGGGATGCCCCGTTACAAGTACGTCTCCAACCGTTTCCTCACTGCTTTTCAGAATGTCTTTCTCGGCGTGAAATTAAGCGAGTATCACACCGGCTTCAGGGCCTTTTCCAGAGAGCTTCTTGAGACTCTTCCGCTCCTGGAGAACTCCGACGATTTTGTCTTCGACAATCAGATGATCGCTCAGGCTGTCATGTTTGACTTCAAGATCGGTGAGATCTCCTGCCCGACCAAATACTTTAGAGAAGCCTCGTCGATTAACTTCAAACGCAGCGTGGAATACGGCCTCGGCGTGCTCGCTACAACAGCAAGTTTTGTTGCGCACAAATGGAATATCCGCCGCATTCCCCGATTCGATCCAGCCGGCAGGAGAATCACGCCAAGCCATCATGCCCCGCTTGTGCAGCGCCCGTGAGACAGGCAGCGATGGGACAGGCAACCAAGTGGATCGATCGATCGAGTTTCCTCTTGCTCGCAGTAGCAGCAGGAATTTCGATTTGCTGGGGTATCGCTCTTGAGCGTGGGGCGCGCCTTGGGGTGATGGGCTTTCCGGGGATCTATTTCGGTACGAGATGCCTGGTGCAGGGTGGCGACCCTTACGATTTGAATCAGTTGCGAAGCATCTATAGCACAGCTGGATTCACTGACTCTTCCTCTGCAGCGCTCCGTCAGTCCGTTTCCCTCTACGTAAACCTGCCCACAACCTTTCTTTTCGTCGCCCCCTTCGCGTGGCTTCCGCTCGCCGCGGCACAGACGATTTGGCTGATCCTCTTGGTAAGCAGTTTCTTACTTGCGGCATTCCTCGTGTGGCGCATTGCTGCTGTCCAGGCTCCCTCGGTCGCCCTTCTTCTGATGTTTATCGTCCTCGCCAACTGCGAAATCATCTTTTCCGGCGGCAATACCGCCGGCCTCGTCGTAAGCCTGTGTGTCATCGCGGTCTGGTGCCTCCTGCGGGACCGCTTCATCGCAGCCGGCGTCGTCTGCCTCGCAGTCAGCTTTGCCATCAAACCCCACGATGTCGGTCTCGTCTGGCTCTATTTCCTTTTGGCAGGACGCATCCAGAGAATGCGCGCGCTGAAGGCTCTTGCTTTGTCGGTGGTTCTTGCGCTGGCGGCAGCGCTGTGGGTTACGCACGTAGCACCCCACTGGCTTCCGGAACTGCGTTCCAATTTAGCGGAGATTTCCGGCCACGGTGGCATCAACGAGCCGGGGCCCACCTCCATCGGCGTCAACAGTCCGGACATGATCATCGACCTGCAGACAGTCGTGAGCATCTTTGTCAACGAGCCCAATGTCTACAATCCCATCACCTACAGCGTCTGCGGACTCCTGTTGTTTGGATGGTTGGTTGCGGTGTTGCGGTTTTCGCCATCGCGCCAGAACGCGTGGTTCGCGCTCGTTTCCGTGGCGGCACTCTCCATGCTCGTTACGTACCACCGCTCGTACGATGCGAAACTCCTACTCCTTGCTGTTCCTGCCTGCGCAATGTTGTGGGCAGAAGGCGGCCCTACGGCATGGATCGCGCTCCTGCTCAGCACAGCAGGCGTCCTCTCCACCTCGGATATACCGCTTGCGATCCTTATGCGTGTAACGCGCAATCTGTATTCACCGGACGCGAATCTCGCTGGAAAGTCCTTCGTCAGTGCTGTAACGCGCCCAGCCCCACTCTGCTTGCTGGCCATCGCGATCTTCTTCTTATTGGTGTACGTGCGTCGATCGCGACAGAATGCCGAGAATGGAAACCTTCCGGGCACGATGTTGTCGTAACTCTAGGGGGTGTCGGATCCAGTGGCTATCACTCTTCACACGATCGTCGGCAGTCTCCTCGCGGTGCTCACCTTCACACCGGCGATATTGTGTTCCCGCGACGTAACAGCCTGCTGCTCGGATCTGAACGCGAGCGACCGCCAGGGGTGTGTACGGACTTCGACTCCAATCGTTGCGGACCCCGACTTTCGTGCACTGGAATGCATCAGATGAGCTCTCTGCCCGATCCCGCAACGAACGGACATCCAGGCCTTCCCGCCAAGCTGAAGGACCTGCATCTCATTGTCTGGGGACTGCTCTCCGTCGGCTTCATTCTGCCCTTCTGCATCGTCGTCATCGCAAACCTGCAACCGCCTGACGCGGACT
The DNA here is from genome assembly GCA_964585715.1 of uncultured Occallatibacter sp. Classification (GTDB taxonomy): domain Bacteria; phylum Acidobacteriota; class Terriglobia; order Terriglobales; family Acidobacteriaceae; genus Telmatobacter. The sequence continues at coordinate 33,900 of CAZPEZ010000046.1, read as the reverse complement.
TTGCAGAGTTCTACAGTCTTGGCCGCATCCTCAACGAGTACTCGCCGCACGATCTCTACAACTACGATCTGCAGAAGAAGATTTGCGAGCAGGTTCATCCACGAAAGGGAGAGTACGGCCCTCTGCCCTACCCTCCATTCGTAGGACTGCTCTTTCGCCCCGCGACCTTCCTTCCCTATTGGGCGGCGTATGCACTGTGGGTTGCCATCTGCCTCGTTCTCTACTGGGCCGGTCTTCGCCTGGCAATCAAGCGATTCTTCCCGCAGGAGCCGCCCTCCACACATTCGCTGTTGTACGCCCTCGCCCTTTCCTACTTCCCTTTCATTGCGTACACCGCGGGAAATGGCCAGCTGGCCGCGATAGGCTTTTTCGCGATCGCACTCGCTCTTCACGAAGAACATCACGATCATGCCTTTCGTAGCGGTGCTGCGCTGTGTCTATGTCTCTATAAGCCGACAATCCTTCTCCTGATCGTGCCGATGTTGCTTCTGACTCGCCGGTTCAGAGCTTTCGCAGGGTTTGTTTGCGGAGGGCTTTTGCTGGTCCTGGTCACGACGGTGTTCGAGGGCTTTGCCGTTTGGCAGGAGTTTGTCCGCGCAATTCTCTCCTTCGGCAACTCCTCCGTTGGAGTGAAGAATCATTCGATCCTGCCGCTGGCAAAGTATGTCGATCTGACATCGTTCTCGTCCAACATCCACGGTGGCCGATCCGGGCCCGGAATCGCCCTCTTTGCGGGTGCGAGCCTGGTGGCGCTGATCGCCCTGATCGGATTCTGGTGGAGGTCCCGCGGGCGCGGACCTATGTATCAAGCATTGCTCTGGGCTGCCACGCTCACCTGGACGTTGCTCCTCAACGTCTACGTGCCCCTCTACGACTCGATTTTGGTCGTGCTCTCGGTCCTGATCACCGCGGGACTGCACGGTCATATTCCAGGCGAGTCCACACAGCGGTGCTTCACCGTCGCGTGGATCTTGATCCTGATCTGTTCCTGGTTCTCGGTTCCGCTCAGCAGAAGCACGGGCATTCAATGCATGACGCTGCTCTTCGCTTGCCTGGGCACTTTGCAGTTTGTGATGCTTGGTCAGCTCACCACAGAAGTCCCTGCGCAATCCTCGCGAGCTTAAGTGGCGCCCGGCGTCACCGTGCAGCAGGTGACTTCGCGAAGAGCTCGTACTGCCCGTCGGCGGCGCTTTCGCTCCGAATCACTGTCCATCCAGCCGTTCGCTCCAGAACGTAGGCCAGCGGCGCGTCTTTCTTGATTAGCAGATGATCGATTCGGTACTTGTCGAGAACACCCAACGGATTTTGAATTCGGAAGACATTGAGATAGTCGCCCATTACGCCATGGTGCTCAAACGTGTCCCATCGCGTATCGATGAATGTCGGCTTTCCCTGGAAATCCATCATTCCGCCAATGTGTTCCTCGTTGAGCGTGCGCCACGACGGCTGCACCGATGCAATGGTCTCGAGAGGAAACTGCTTCCTCAGGCCGGCTTCGAGCATTGGCACGGTGGGAAAGTACCAAACGATCACGCCAAGGATGCCCGCCGCCACAAGGCCATTCATGAACGGTAAGGTTTTCTCGTTCGCGACCGGGAAGAAGCTTCGCGCCATGTCCGCGGCAAGCATCGGAGTAATTACGACGGCCGCGAGAAAGGTAAAACGCGCATGATCGAATGCCGCAAACCATGCGAAGAAGATGAACGCCATTTCGTAGATCTTCCAGCTGCGGCTATGCATCGCATTAGCCAAGACCGTTAGCCCGATAGAGATCAAAGCGGCCTTGCCAACCATCCAATCCAGATTCAGCGGCTGCCACTCGATCACATTCGCAATGTTGAGCGTCTGGTTGAAGGCCATATCGAACGGGTTCCACACCAGCCGCCATCCGTAGGGATTGACGAACAGAATCGCCAGGCACGCGACAAAGACAAGCAGCAGCCGGTTGCGTTGCTCTGCCGCAAACCTATCCTGTCGGAAGATCCCGGCGTGGACGTTGAATAAGCCGCTCGCGATGTAGAGCACCAGCAGCGCAACACCGATGATCCAGCTCCCGTGCAGGTTGATCCAGATGCAGAACAAGGGAGGCAACAGCCACAGAATGCGTCGATGCCCTCGTTCGACCGCCTCCAGGATGGCAAGCTCAGCCGACATCGCGAGATATCCGAATAGAATGGTCCTCGCATTCGCATTGACCCACATCAACACAAATCCAAGGGCTGAGATCCACAGGGCGACTCCTGCGTTCTTCCCGCTCTTGTAGCTCCTCCAGTAGACGAACAAGACGTTGAGCGAGACTCCCAGCCAGGCAAAGAAGTAGATACCTACCAGTCCCCACGCCTTAAAGCCTAACCAGAAAGGAAGCTCAGACAACCACTCCGGGTCGACCCAGCGTTGGCCGGCAACGGTGAACGAGTAGGGTTCAATCTGGATGAAATGGTGCGACTCGCACAAAATGCGTGCATTGGCCAGGTGCCACCAGATATCCGGATCGCCTAGCATGCCTTCTCGGTTGCGCAATCCCGACAGAACCAGGGGAAGCAGGAGAAGGATCGCGATGTCCATCAAAGGCCGTCCAAACAATCTCCGCAAACCGCGCGCACTTTGAGTGTGATTTGGCGACGGCGTCGAAGTTTCCGCTGAAGCCTCTTGCTGGATGGGTTGAGCCATAGGATCAAGCTATCCGACACTCGAAGCATGTCACAAGCAAAACGTGCCGTCTGCCTCTTCGGCGGCATTACTTGAGTCAACCTAAGTACTCCGGTGAGGGCGTGCCGCGCCATCCTTAGCCCGATCAGCAACCTGTTAGACTCGGTAGCGTGTCCGACGAAGCCAAGCCTCCCGTCTTTCTGCTCGATGCCATGTCATTCATCTTTCGCGCCTATCATGCGATGCAGCGGAGCCGCCCCATGTCGACGCGTTCGGGCGTTCCTACCGCGGCGACCTACGTCTTCGTCAACATGATCCGTAAGTTGCGCGAGGACTTCTCGCCGCGTTATTTCGCGACTGTCTTCGATCCAAGCGGTGAAGTTTTTCGCGACCAGCGTGCCCGCGCCATCGAAAAACTGCGCAAGTGGAATGCGCAAGCCCAGGCATTCGAGGATGTGGCTTATGCGGGTTACAAGGCGCATCGGGAATCGATGCCCGAAGACCTGCGGCGGCAGGTTCCCTATATCCGCCGCGCCTTGGAAGCCTATCGGATTCCTATTCTCGAGTCACCGGGCTTTGAAGCCGATGACGTGATTGGCACATTGGCACGTGAAGCCGCGGAGCACGGACACGAGGTCTTCATCGTCTCAGGTGACAAAGACATGATGCAGCTCGTGACGCCGCGGGTGAAAATGCTTAACCCGCAGAAGGACAACCTGGTCCTCGATCCGGCCAAGGTCGAGGAGACCCTGGGCGTGCCCCCGGAGCAAGTTGTCGACGTCATGGCGCTGCGCGGAGATACGGTCGATAACATTCCTGGGGCGCCCGGCATCGGCGATAAAGGCAGCGTCGAGCTGATCGTGCAGTTTGGCAGCGTTGAGGCCGTGCTCGATCGTGCGAGCGAAGTGAAGCGCAAGAGCTATCGAGAGTCGCTGGAACAAAATCGGGAAGCCGTCCTGCTGTCGAAGGAGCTGGTCACGATTGATTGCCACGTACCCGTCGAGCTTGACCTTGCTGCCATGGCAACTCTCGCGCCTGATGTTGAGGAGTGCCGGGCTCTCTTCACCGAGCTTGAATTCACCACTCTGCTCCGTGAACTCGAACCCGCGCCCGCAAGCGCGTCCCTTGACTTAATCGAAGAACCGACGGCCGAACAAACAGGGGACTTCTATCGCACAGCACGCAAGCACGGTTTCGCTTTTGCGTTAGATGCAAGGGAACCACTTGCCGAGGAGACCGACGACGACGCACCCCGAACTCCTTCTCTGCTGGATGCGCTTGAGGAGGCAGAGCAGAAGACTGCTAGTAATGTCGGAGTTTGTGCTCAAGGGGGTACTGCGCTTCGCCTTACACTCACGCCGGAGTTGCGGTCCTTGTTCGAAGACGCCTCCGTAGCGAAGAAGGTTCACGACTTCAAGCTGGCCTTGCACGTCCTGCACGGCTTCGGGGTCGAGCTCCGCGGAACCGTGGATGACGCGATGCTCTTATCGTATGCGCTCAATCCGACCCACGCCTCACAAACGCTTGCCGATGTCGCGGCTCGCCATGGACAGACACCACCCGCCTCGCTGACCGCTGCCGCGGCAACTATTCACGCACTCCTTCCCGAATTGCTCGCCGAAGTGGAGCGATCGAATGTCGCGCGCGTCTACACCGAGATCGATTTGCCACTGGCCCCAGTGCTCTACCACATGGAGCAGGCCGGCGTGCGCATTGATCTGGGCGTTCTTGATGGCCTCTCGAAGCGCTTCGCAGTCGAGTTAGATCGGGTCGGCGAACACATCTTCGAGTTAGCCGGACGACGCTTCAATATCAACTCGCCGAAACAGCTGGGAGAGGTTCTTTTCACCCACATGGGGCTGCCAGCCCCCACGGTGCGCGGCAAGGCCAAGGTTGTATCGACCGCCCAGGAGGTGCTGGAGCAGCTTGCGGAAAAGCACGACGTTCCGCGGCTGGTCCTCGAATATCGGCACTTGGCCAAGTTGAAATCGACCTATATCGACGCCTTGCCACTGCAGGCGGACAGCGAGGCGCGTGTTCACACGACGTTTCAGTCGGCGGCAACTGCAACGGGCCGGCTCTCGTCGATCAATCCAAACCTCCAGAACATTCCGATTCGCACTGCGCTTGGACGCGAGATTCGTGCGGCCTTCGTTGCATCGCCTGGCACACAGCTTCTCTCCGCCGATTATTCCCAGATAGAGCTGCGGCTGCTGGCGCACTTCAGCGAGGATCCACTTCTCGTAAAAGCTTATGCAAACAACGAAGACATTCACACCCTCACTGCGAGCGAAGTCTTTGGTGTGCCTCTCGCGTCGATGGACAAGGAGACGCGCAACCGCGCAAAGGCAGTCAACTTCGGCATCGTCTACGGCATCTCCCCGTTTGGCCTTGCAGCTCAACTCGGGATCCCTCAAACAGAGGCCCGTGTTTATATCGACCGGTACTTTGCACGCTACAAAGGAGTGCAGGCATTCATTGAAAGGACCCTCGAATCGGCACGGCGCGAGGGCAAGGTCCGTACGATGTTTGGAAGGATGCGACCGATTCCCGACATCGAGAACCGTAACCCGAACCAGCGTGGCTTTGCCGAGCGCACCGCCATCAATACGCCCCTTCAAGGAACTGCGGCGGACCTGATCAAGCTTGCGATGATCGCTTTGGATCGAAAGATTGCCGACAGGTGCCTGAGAACTCGCATGGTGCTCCAGGTCCATGATGAATTACTCTTCGAAGTTCCCACTGAAGAGACAGCTGAGATAGAACAGCTGGTTCGAGCAGAGATGGAGGGTGTCGTGCAACTGCGCGTTCCACTCATCGTAGATCTCGGCTTCGGCACGAACTGGCGGGATCTCAAGTAGGTCCAGGGCGTTTCGGGCAAAGCCTGATCGTGATCTTAAGGAACGCGGGAGTTTCGGACTCTGCGAGCGCGCGATCAATCCAGCTCGATTTGCCGCAGGTAGATTCCGGCATAGAACACGGCGACGAGCAGCAAGACCAGAGGTGCGGGCATGACTTGCGCTGCGATAAGGACCTCACGGCCCAAGGTTGAACTCGGCGGCGGCACGCGTTTGATGAGCGCGAAGAAGATCGCCCACGGGATTGCGCAGGTCAAGATGATCTGGGCGGAGGTAATCACCGCCGCCAGACGCCCCGGCAAATAGGTGCGCTGCCACAAGAAGGCGCAGGCAGGAACGACGAGAAACAGCAGTTTCGCATCGTCCAACCGGTGATATATAGGTAACATCGACAGTGCGGCAATGGATGCCAGCGCGGGCCAGGATATCTTGGAGGCCCCGGAAGTGCGGATGACTTTGATCATCAGGACAATCATCAGTACTCCGCATACGAGATAACTCGCCCAGTTATAGAAGATCGGCTTGTCGTAAAAGAAACTGAAGACAGTCTGAAGGCTGATGATCATCGCGATGCCATGCCCAGCGGCCGAAGATACACCTGGATCGCTCAGCGAGCCGTGCGCCGAATTCGCGGCAAGATTGGAAAGAAACTCTTTCACCCAACCCCGAGCAACGTAGAACGTTCCGACGATTGCCGGCAAGCTTAAGGCAGCCAGCGCGAGCACCGTTTGTAGGGCCCGCTTGCGAAAGACTCCCCCGGCGAGAAAGAAATAGAGCCACACCAGCGCTGCATCATGCGGCTTGAGCATCAGGCTAATCGCCAGGGCAAAGACTCCCCAACCGACAAACCGTTCGCGAACGAAGCACCACGTCGCTGCAACGCAAAGGCCGATGGTGATGCCGCCGGGCCCCGCTATCGCCAGAAACAGCTCACAATTCGCGAGAGTGAAACCAAGCAATATCCCGGAGAGAACGGGCGCCCATTGTGCACCTATTTCCCACATCAAAAACGCGCCGAGAATCATGCTTCCCGCCGTTGCCAACAACCACAATATCTGTGCCACACCGAATGGCAAGAGCGCGAAAGGCACGGTGATAGAAAAAACTGTGGGGAGATAGATGAGTTGCGTCTCCGTTTTTCGCGTCATGGGTGTATCGTATGCGGTTTCTCCTCCCTGATCTCGATAAGTCTGTTGTAACTCGCCTTCTTGATAGGGATCATGATGACTGACAAGACAGCGCGCGCTGTAATACATCAATCGAAAATCCGCCGTCGAGACTGGAGCGGCTTTTTCGAGAGCAAATCCAAGCATCAAAAAGACCGATGCCCCCAGAAGCATCAGATACAAGCCATCTTTGCGTGCTTTGGCCGCGCTTTGGTCAGTCAATGAATTCATAAATGGACGATTCAGTTTGCCGTGCTCTCTGTTTCGAGCGCTCCTGAGGTCTTCGTTATGGTCTTGTCAAGCGCTGACGATGCGCCTCGAACGAACGCCCAGAGAAAGAACGTCCCAGCAAGCAACAATGTGAGGGGAACTGGCACGACCCGCAAGAGTGTCGAGAGCATGGGCGAAGCCGATATCGCTGGCAGTCGGCCATGCCTAAGGAGAGCGAGAAAAACTGCCCACGGTATCCCGCCGGTAATGACAAGTGCGAGACAACTCAGCGAGAGCGCCAACCACGCCTTCGCGCCACCCGCCTTCCACAAGATTGCACAGGCGGGAATCGCAAGAAGCAGGAGCCGCGCATCGTAGATCCTGTGATAGACCGGCAGCATTGAAAGAGCGGCAATCGGCGCCAAGGCGAGCCAACTCACAGTCGAATTTCGAGGAGATCGCGTGACCTTGATCAGCCAAATTGCCAGGAGCGTCCCGCAGATGAGATATGTAATTGGGTTGTAGAATCTCGGATCGTCGCGAAAGAGACTGATGACAGCCTGAAGACAGATGACCATGCCGATGCCATGGGATGCCATCGACGATGGACCTGGGTCGTTGACATCTCCATGAGATGAGTAGGTCGCAAGAATCGACTGCAATTCGTGCGGCCAAGCAGGCGCGACATGAGAGAGCCACAGTATCCCCGGAAGGCTGAGAAGAAAGACCAATCCAAGAATCTGCAAAGCTCGCTTCCGATTCGACGCACCCGAAATCAGGAAATAGAGCCAGATCAGGCCTCCGTCGTGCGGCTTGAGCATCAGACTCAAGGCAAAGCAAACCAATCCGGCAAAGACGAATCGGTTCTCGCTGATGCACCATACCGCGATGACACAAAACGCGATTGCGATCCCCGCTGGATTGCCCAGTATCAGGAAGAGTTCGCTGTTTACCAGGGATAGGCCCACGAGAACACCGGCAAGAAGCGGAGCCGATCGCGCCGCAATGTCCCACATGGAGAAGGACGCCAGTATGAGGCTGCCGGCAGTGAAAGCGAGCCAAAGCCAACGAGCGGTTCCAAAAGGAACGAGCGCGAACGGCAGGGTAATTGGAAACGCCGTCGGCAGGTAGTTATACATCCTCTCGCTACGCCGGATCTGCGGGTTGTCCTGAGGCGTCTCTCCGCCCTGCGTACGATACGTGGTATCCAGTTCCGTCGGATTATAGGGGTCGCGGTGATCGAGAAGACATCGCGCACTGTAATAGACGACCCGGAAGTCAACCGTCGTCACCGGCGCAGCAGTCTCAAGAGCGGTTCCGACCAGGAAGAAGATGGCGCAGCCGAGCAGGACAAAATAGAAACCGTCTCTACGCGCCTTGGTGATTTGTGGAGCTTCCATTCAAGACTTGCCTGCGCTCGACTAGGTCGATGCCTTTCGGGTGCATTAGCAAGATAACTTAGCCACCAAGAGTTCGGACGGTGATCTGACGCTACGAATCGGCTAAGGTAACAGATACTTTGTTAGGCGCACACCGATTCTGTCTCAAAACACACAGCAGAGCCGGGCCAGCAGTAATTAGGCTCCCAGTGCTTCACGGATCGTCTCCGCGATGGCCTGAGCATGACGGTGCATCGCCTCCTCGCTCTCGGCCTCGATCATTACCCGCGCCAGTGGCTCGGTTCCGCTGTAGCGGACCACGACCCGTCCAGAATCCTTTAGATCCGCTTCGGCAGCGCGAATACGAGTCGCCACTGCCGGGATCGTCTCAAGAGGCTTCTTCTCCCGAACCTTCACGTTCACGATCACCTGCGGAAAGACTTTGAAGTCGGCGATCAGTTCGCCCAGGCCCTTCCCGGTCCTGGCCAGCAGGTCAAGGACGACAAGCGCGGTCAACAGGCCGTCTCCCGTGGTGGCCAGGTGGGGGAACAAGATGTGGCCGGATTGCTCGCCACCGAGTGCAGCGTCGTTCTTCTGCATCTCTTCCAACACGTAGCGATCGCCGACCGCCGCACGCAACATACGAATGCCTGAGCGCTTCAGAGCCGCCTCAAGCCCCATGTTCGACATGGTGGTCGCCACGACAACATTGCCGGTCAGGAGCCCGCGCGACTGCAAATCGTGAGCCGCCATGAGCAAAATGGCGTCGCCGTTCAAAACGTTTCCATTAGAGTCGGCCAGCATACAACGATCGGCATCGCCGTCGAAGGTGAGTCCGATGGCGGCGCCGCGTTTCGTCACCTCCGCAGCGACCCACTCAGGGTGCAGGGCGCCACAGCCGTCATTGATATTGCAGCCGTTGGGTTTCGTGTTGAGAAGTGTCACGTCACCGCCTGTCCGCCGGAACAAGTCCGGCGCAATCGCCGCAGCAGCGCCGTTCGCGCAATCGGCTACGATGAGCAGATTCCTCAACTCCAGATCAGGAACAGTATCGAGCAGAAATTGAATGTAGTCGCCTCGCAGAGCGGCATTGTCTTCCATCGCTGGCAACTTCGCCGGATCGGGCGCAAGGGAATTCGACGCGTGATGCAGGATCTCATCCTCGATCGCGAGTTCGACGGAATCCGGAAGTTTGAAACCATCCCCGCCGAAAAGCTTGATGCCGTTATCGCGCCACGGATTATGCGAGGCAGAAATGACAACGCCGGCATCAAAACCATGTGTTCGCGTCAGAAATGCCACCGCCGGCGTGGGGACGACGCCAGCACTCTCGACCGACCCGTTGGCCTCCCGTACACCGGCCGCGATTGTAGAAGCAATCCACCCGCTCGATTCGCGGGTGTCGCGACCTACGATCACTCTTCCCTTCCCGTTTCTTCTTAACGAGTGGCCAATCGCCAGTCCCGCAGCGAATATAGTTGCAGCATCGAGCGGTGCTTCACCCGCAACGCCGCGAATTCCATCGGTTCCAAACAATCTACGTTCTGTCGATGTACTCATCTCTCACTTTTTCCTGGATCGGGTTCGGTCTGAACGCCCGCTGTATCCCGCTCCACAACGCGGCTGAGGAACGCCCCGTCGCCTAGTCTGGTCCGGACCATATTCCCGCGTGCAATCTGTGCCGTCGAGCGAATCAGCACTCCATCCGCATCCTGCACCAGGGCGTAACCGCGTTGCAGAACTCCTAGCGGTGATAATGCATAAAGCCGAGCGTCCGCCTCATGGACATGCGTTGCCAGTTCGCGAACGCACCGCTCCATCGCGCGCTCAAGCCGGACACAGATCGAAGCCATGTGTTCCCGAGCCTCGGCAAGCATGCGGCGAGGGTCGTGACGCATGACGCTCCCGGCAAGGATCAATACTGCTTGCTGACTGGCCTGGAGTCTTGTGTGCATGCTTTGCTCGAACCGGAGGACAGATTCATCCAATTGCTGCTCAAGGCGATTCAGCATCGAACCCATCTGCCACTCCGCCCGCTCTGCGTGCAGACTGTCAATGCTCTGGCGAGCCTGCAGCAACTGGAATCGGGCGGCGCGTTCCAGGCGCAAACACAGCGCACTCACCCGCTCTGCGACCTTGTGTTGCACTTCTGTAATCAGCTCGGCTGCTGCGGAGGGCGTGGGGGCGCGAAGATCGGCAACAAAATCGGCAATGGTGAAATCGGTCTCATGGCCGACAGCCGAGACCACTGGAATGCGTGAGGCAGCGATGGCGCGGGCCACGCGTTCGCTGTTGAAGGCTGCCAAATCCTCGAGAGAGCCTCCGCCGCGCGCCACGACAATCACGTCCGCGAGCCCCGAGGCATTGAGCTGGGCCAAAGCGCTTTCGATTTCGCCCGGCGACGAATCACCCTGGACCGAGGCTGGCGCGAGCAACACATTCAGGCTCCGATGGCGGCGGCCCACGACGTTCAGGAAGTCGCGAATCACTGCACCGGCCGGCGATGTAACGATGCCGACGGCGTGCGGAAATCCCGGCAGCGGGCGCTTTCGCGCCGCGTCAAAAAGTCCCTCGGCTTTGAGCCGCTCTTTCAGCTGTTCGAAGGCAAGTTGGAGAGAGCCTGTACCGACTGGCTCGAGCGTTTCGGCCACCAGCTGCAACTGGCCGCGTTGCTCGTAGACGCTGACTCGGCCGCGCACCAGAACGTGCAAGCCGTCTTCAGGGCGGAACCGCAGCAGCAGAGCTTGACGACGAAACAAGACGACGGGCAGCTGCGCGCCGGCGTCCTTCAGGCTGAAATAGACATGCCCCGAAGGCGCGGGGCGAAAGTTCGAAATCTCGCCTTCGACCCAGACATCGAAGAATTGGCGCTCCACAAGTTGACGCGCCTGCTCCACCAAATCCCGAACAGGCCAGATTCTCCGTATGGGCTTGTCCTCAAAGGCAAAACCCAGTTGCTGCGTGGATGGATCGAGGCGGGTCACAAAGTCGAGTGTAACTGCTCGCAGAGCGGGATCACCTGGGTCTACCGGCGAGCACCGCCCGCAGTTGAGCGGCCAGGGCCGCTGCACGCCCGTTGGGCATCGAGGCCATCGACTCGCGCTCGTAAATTGCCTCCGCCTCGCGCGCCAAACCGGTGCCTTCGTCCAATCCGAATGTACCCAACACGCCAGCCAGTTTGTGGGCCGCCAACAAGGCCTCCATACGCAGCTCGCCTGTCAACGCGCCTCGGGAGGCGGCCGCAGCAGCAGTCTCGAGAAGCGCAACCCGTTCCTCGATCTCGGGGAGGAACTTCGTCCACATCCGGTTCATCGCCTCGGCGATTGCTGTCGGATCCGCCAAGACTGCCTACTTCCACCCCAGTGCACTTGAAATCTGCGCGGGAAGCGTAAGAGGGTCAAAGGGCTTCACGAGGACAGCGTGAATGCCCAGATCGGCAAACCGGCGACGATCGGTGGCCTGCACTTTAGCGGTGAGAAACAGCACTGGAATCTTCGCCGTCACCGGGTTCTTGCGCAGCTCGCGGAAGGTGGTCGGACCATCCATGCCGGGCATCATTACATCCAGCAGAATGGCATCGGGCTTGTACGTCGCGGCCCGGGTCAAACCTTGCGCCCCCGAATTGGCGACCATCACTTCCCAGCCTGCCACCGTCTCAAGGCTCATGGCTGCAACTTCGCGAATATCATCTTCATCGTCAATGATGAGGACGCGGTGCGACATTCTCGTTCACTCCAGCCCGCCGGACCAGGAAGGCGGCGGTTCAGCTGCCGGCAAACCCATACTCTGCCGGAAGTTGGTTAATAATCTATAGGACGTGCTTTGGCCGCATTCCTGGAAATACAGTGCCTAGTCGCCCGCAACACCGGATACATCGGAAACTTCCTGAGTAGATTCTATGTGACGGGCGCCCCGCAGGATTGTGAGAACGAGCTGCTCCAATTGCTCCGGCTGCACACGCGCTCTCTTCAAGAGCGCGGCCGGCTCCATGCCAAACTTCGCACCCGTTGCCATCAGCTCGCGCCCAGAATACGCCACCAGGACCAGGTTCGCCAGAATTTCGCGATCCCTCAGCCACCCGACAAGGTTCAGCGCCTCACTGTCGGGAAGGACAATGTTCAGGACGAGCAAATGAGGATGGAACGAAAGACATTCATCCATGGCTTGCTCACGGCTGCGCGCCATGCGCACAGTGGCACCGTCCCCGGAGAACGCCTCACCCACCAACAGTGCCATCTGCTCGCTTGATTCGACCACGAGAATCCGTGCGGTCTCGCTGGCGGCGCCGAGCGAACGCACCAGTTCGGAGATCAGCGCACGCGTACTGCCTAACTTGACGTTACTGGTCCGGAGCACTTCGGCGGTGTTCTGCTGGGTATCGAGATTGAGCAGAATAACCGGCGTATGGGCCTCCGGGTTCGATTTGCGCAGCTGGGGCAGAAGCTCCCATCCGTTCATCCCGTTGGATCCGGTATCGAGGACAATGGCCTCAACGCCGTCGTGAGCCGCAACCAGGGTCTGTTCCGCGGTGGCTGTTTCCAGAATGCGGAACCCCTGCTCCGCCAACTGAGCGCCAATCAAAGGCCGTGAGGAACCGTTGTCGCTGGCCAGCAGAACAATGCCCTGGCCAGGCGAATCGTTCGCGACATTCTTCGCCTTGGTCGCCGCGGCTGGATGGTACGGCAGAAAGACGCGGAATGTTGAACCGCGGATCGGATTGCGCTCGGCCCAGATACGGCCGTTGTGCTGCACCACAATCGCGCGGCAAATCGCGAGGCCGAGGCCGCTTCCACCCTTCTGTCGCGAATCCGAAGCGTCGACCTGCTGGAACCGGCCGAAAATGGCCTCCAGCTTGTCGGCTGGAATGCCGCGCCCCTGATCGATCACCGAGAGGGTCATGCCGCTCGAGCCAGGGCGCAACATGATGGAGACCGCCGAATTGGGTGGCGAGAACTTGATGGCGTTGGAGAGCAGATTCGTGAGCACCTGCAACAGGCGATCGGCATCGGCCGTAATCTCAACCTGCGTCTTATCGTGGATCAGCAGGACTCCCGCCGACTCGGCCATCAGCTGCATGCTGTCCATGGCTTGCTTGACCAGATCAGCCATCTGCACAGGACGGAAAACCAGTGGCTCACGCCCGCTCTGCGCCCGCTCCAGATCGAGAATGTCGTTGATCAGCCGGACCAGGCGGTCTGAATTGCTCAAGGCGATGCGGAGCAGGTTGGTCGCTTTGTCGGTAATCTCCCCTAGAATGCCGGAAGATAGCAGTCCAAGCGCGCCGCGAATCGACGTGAGAGGTGTCCGCAGCTCATGGCTAACCGTCGAAACAAATTCATCCTTGAGGCGGTCGAGAGCATAGCGCTGGCTAATGTCGCGGAAGCTGAGCACCGATCCGGAGTAGCGGCCCATGTCGAGGATCGGATTCAGGAAGTACTCCGCCGGGAAACCCACGCCATTGGCGCGGTAGATCGTGTCCTCACCCGTGGAGGGAACGCGCCCATTCGCTGCGCGCAGGAGAGTGCAGTCTTCGGCGCATTTTTTGGTCCCAGGTGCAGAGCCATGTACCAGGTCATGCACCGGCTTGCCAATCAAAGTGGCTCCCGGAGCGCCGAGCAGCCGGGTCGCAGCCGGGTTGGCGAAGCGGACCAGGCCATTGCGATCGACGCCGAGAATGCCGTCGGCCACCGAGTGCAGGAGAATCTTCTGTTGCCGGCTCAGCTCCTCGGCTCGCTCGCGTTCGCGCGTGCGCGCCAGCATCTGGCCGAGTGACGCGGCTACTGTCTCCATCGCCGCCGTCGTCTCCCGGTCCTCTCGCATACGCAGGTGGCAGTAGAACTCAAGAACGGCCAGGATGTTGTTGCCTACCTGAACCGGCGTCGCCCAACCGGAGACCATCTTGTGCTGCATCGCGTTCTTCGCGCGCAAATCTCCGTTGGCGTTCGCAAGGTCGCCTATCCACACAAGGTGCCCCTCTGACCAGGCACGCCCGGGAAGGCTGCCGCCCGGCTTGAGCGTCGTGCTGACGCTCTCCTGAATCAATGCATCGGTCTCTTTTCCAGGGACGCCCCAGGCGGTGCTGAATTCAAGCTGATTTTCTTCGGGGTTGATCTCCCATTTGATCGCGACATCCCAACCCTGCGAGACGCAGAGCGCCTCGAGTACGCGCATTGCAGCCATCTCGGACGACACGTTCTCGCCGACAATCTGTGTCACCAGCAGTTGCAGACCCAGCCGATGTTCGCGTTGTTTCTGCTGGGTTACATCGCGAATCAGACATTGGACCGCCATCGGTTTTCCGGCTCTGCGCCGTTGATGGAGACTCAGTTCCAGTTCCTGCAGCTGCCCCTCAGGCGTCTCATTGCGAATCGGCGCCCGATCGATCGTTTCCCCGTCCATCACGCGCCGCAGCAGGGAACCGGCCTCGGCGCGGCAGTCGGGACTGAACACCTGTTCGAAAAACTCGGCTCCTTTTTCGGCGCTGTGGGTCCTGCTGAAGCATCTCTTCCATGCGGGATTGACGTAGAGGAAGCGTCCGGTCAAGTCGAGCGTCGCGACCATCTCGCTGGAGTTCTCAAACACGTCGCGGTAGCGCTCCCGTGCTTCGCGCTTCCACTGGTCTTTCCGGGACGTGCTGCTCTGGTCTACCGCGACCGCGACAAGCCCGGCAGGTTCACCCTCCTGGTTGCGTAGCGCCGAGACATGCAGACGTACTGGAAAAAGCTCTCCGTTCCTTCTGCGCAGATGGGTCTCGAAGGTAGGCGATTGGCTGGGCGGCAGCGAGCGAATGATTTCCTCATACGCCGCGAGACGGCCCGCTGTCGAGGTCTCTTCGGTGTATTCGATGCCGCAGATACGTTGCAGTTCGGCGATCAGCCGCGCTCCTTCGCCGGGCGCAAGAAGCTCGACCGTCCGCGACTTGTTCACCAGTTCAGCGGCACGATAACCGAGCAGCCTCTCCGCCGTCGGATTCACGAATGTCAGCCGTCCGTCGAGGCCGATCGAGACGATCATTGTCCCCGCAGAGTCGAGAAGATCTTTGAAGGGGTCGCCTACGTATTGCCCTTCCGCCTCGCGCTCCGCCGAGTTGTCGGCGAGCAGGCGCATGGCCACGGCGGCAGTCAAACCAATGGCCGTCATCAGCAACAGCCAGTCGAAGCGCGGACCCGCTTCGAGCCGCGCCGTGATACCACCCGCAGCCATCGCCAGCGAGAGCACGGCAAGCGCCGACCACATCGACGGCGATGTGTCGCGTTCTGCTTCTTTGCTCCGTGGGGCTCTGCTGGTCTCCATGCCACCGCGGCTTCGATGCAATCGATTGCCTGGGTTCGTCCCGAACCTGCAATCTTAGGATTGCGCCGTCACCGCTCCTCCCATTCCTTTGGGCCGATTCTTCTGTCATGCGCCGCCCTCATAAATTCGGCGTGCATGAACAAGTCGGAAGATCGCGTCCCGTCGTAAGCAAAACCCGTCTCCCAAGGCGAGGATCGCGACATTCCAAAGCAGCCTCTGGCGATTGAAACGGCAGAGGAATCGAACCGAATCCGTGACCAGCAACAACAACTGCTGTACTTGTATGTTACTCAAAAAAAGCCGGATTCAACGCAGAATGGCATTGTGGAAGTTACCCCAGTGATGTGGGCTGGTACGCGTGTTTCACCGAGCGACAAGGCAGTTCATCTGCGGGTTCTCTCTCCAATCGTATACTGGCGCCATGTTTGCGTCCCGTCCTCTTTCCAGCGTTGGATTTCCCTGCGTTCTTGCCCTCTTCTGCTCCCTCGCTCCGGTTCCCCAACTCCATGCATGGGGCAATGAGGGCCATCGCATGATCAACCGCCTTGCGGCGACGCATTTGCCCGCCGATGTGCCGGAATTTCTGCGCTCTGAGGCAGCCGCCGAAGAAATTGAGTACCTTGGTCCCGAGCCGGATCGATGGCGTTCACCGGCAGAGCCCGAGCTCAACGCTGCACAGGCCCCGGAGCACTTCATCGATCTCGAACCGGCGGATGCGCTGGGTCCCTTCCCCCGGAACCGCCTTGACTTTGAAGCCAAGGTCTTTGCTGCAGGCCAGCGACCCGAGAAGATCGGCCTCCAACCGTGGGAGACCAATGAGGTTTGGGAACGCCTCAAAGCGGCTCTGCGCGAGTACCGGAGTCTCGACGCCGCAGGACAGAACACCTTGCCAGCTGAACAGGCTGCGCTCTTCTACGCCGGTTGGCTTGGCCACTATGTCGGGGATGGTTCTCAGCCCCTGCACACCACCATCCAATACAACGGCTGGGTGGGACCGAACCCCAACGGATATACCACCGCACATACCATCCACTGGCAGTTCGAGGGACCTTTTGTCGCAGCCAATCTTCACAGCCCTCAGGTCGAGGCGAAGATGACGCCTGCACACGTTGTCGATGGCGACCAGTTCACTGCCTACGTTGCCTACCTCAGGCAGTCGGCGACTTTCGTCGAGAAGGTCTATCAGCTGGAAAAAGCGGGAGGGTTCGCCGGCGCTGGCTCAACCGATTCGATTGATTTCATAGCCACTCGATTGGCGGCTGGAGCCAGTATGTTGCGTGACATGATCTATACCGCTTGGGTAGAAAGCGGAAAACCCGTGCCGGATCCGCACATGGGACAAGCCGCAATCGGCACTCCCAAGGGCCAATGATCCGATCGACAAAAGGACTGATTAGCGAGAAAGAGGACTGCTCTTCGGAGCATCGAGAGCATAGGTGAGAACCTCGAGGTCGACGCTGGCGATCTCGCAGCTGCGTTCTTCCGGGCCCATGCGCGTGCATTGGCACAGCTCTGTGAAGCGAATGTGCCCGTTCTGGCTCAGCTCGATCCCTGAAGCAGTCAGAACTGTGCAGATGTCGATACATGCCTGCCGTTCGAATTCGAACAGCAGGTTCACTCTCCCAGAGTCACTGGCTCCGCGGCTTAAAGCCCAGCCGCCGTAGCCGAGGATGCCTCCGGTGAGAATTCGTACAAGGCGGCCTGGTTCCTGGAGTGAGACCGCCCTCATCTGCATGCTCCAGGGGCTGCCTGAGCCGCCCGATGAATGATCGCCAATTGCCTGCTGCGGGGCCACGCTGGTCTTATCGGAGCCTTGCAACTGATCTTGATGGCTGTTCGGGAGTGCAACGTTGGTGACCGCGCTTGACACAATGCCAGGGGCAACCGCCTTCGACGTCGCCGAGCGAAACGACACCGATGATTTAGCTTGTTAAGCAGGATGATCGTCGGCAGCGGCATCGATATGGTTGAGATTGGTCGCATTCGCGAGTCGATGGAGCGGTTTGGCCAGCGGTTCCTCAATCGAATCTTCACCAACGCCGAGCAGGCCTACTGTCTGCGCAAGCGCAGGTCTGCGGAAAGCTTTGCCGCTCGCTTCGCAGCGAAGGAGGCAGGCGCGAAAGCCCTGGGAACCGGGATCAGCCAGGGAGTGAACTGGCTCGAGATCGAAGTGATACGGGAACCCGCAGGCAGGCCCGGCCTGGTCTTGCATGGCAGGGCTGCGGAGATTGCAGCTGCACTGGGTGTCGCTCGCATGGCGCTTTCCCTAACGCATACCGGTGATTTGGCTATGGCCAGCGTCGTCCTGGAAGATGGGCGCTCGCTTGGCTAATGGTCTGCTATTCTCAAGGCGTTGGGCTTAAGCGTTGATTCCCGGCCCTTAAACCTCAAGGGAGTGACATGCCGAGCCGCAGAGAGATTCAGTGGTCGCAACTGAGAGTCGGCGCATTGGTCCTGGTGGCCTTCGGGGTCCTGGTCGGCCTCATTTTTCTTATGTCCGGCACCACGGGCGGACTCTTCGCTCCCAAACTGACTCTGCGCTCCTATTTCAATAATGCTTCTGGCCTGAAGAACGGAGCGCCGGTGACCCTGGAAGGCGTCACCATCGGCAATGTACTCCGCATTCGCGTCGTTCCGGAACGAAATCCAGTTCCGGTCGAAGTGACCATGCGGATCGGCGAGGAGTATTTGCGGGATCTGCACATGAACTCGACCACCTCGATTGCTCAAGCCGGTGTATTGGGCGATAGCTACGTCGACATCGACTCGACCCACGCGTCGGGACCTCCTCCCCGAAACAACGCGGAACTGCGCGCAACCCTGGCGCCCAATATTCAGACAGTGATCAGCTCCAGCCAGGAGGGTATCGACCAGATCAGCGTCCTTCTGCGCAAGCTCGACGTGATGATCGATGCCATCAACTCCGGAAAAGGCACCGTGGGCAAGCTGATCAACGATCCGGCCCTTTCTGCCAAGCTTGAGCGCATCACTGATCACCTGGAGAAGATCACGGGGCAGATCAGCGATGGCAACGGCACCATTGGCAAGTTGATTAGCGACGATACGTTGTACACCAAGGCTGCATCGAGTATCGATAATGTGAACCGTATTACAGCTTCCCTCAACCAAGGCCAGGGCACTGCCGGTAAGCTCCTGAAAGACGAATCGCTCTACAACAACCTCAACTCGACCGTCTCGCACGCCAATGAGCTGATGGCGGGTATTAATGGAGGCAAAGGATCGATCGGCAAGCTCGCGAAGGACCCTGCATTCGCGCAAAAGCTCGACGACACGATCACGCGCCTCGATTCGATCCTGACCACTGTGGATGAGGGCAAGGGCACCATCGGCCAGCTCATGCAGAACCGGGCGGTCTACGACCATCTTGACCAGACTTTGGACAATTCCCAGCAATTGCTGAAAGCGATCCGCCAGGATCCGAAGAAGTACTTCGTCATCCGCCTCAAGCTGTTTTAGACGTTTGCCGGAAGTCGAGGTCGAGGTCGCGAGTCCTGCTTTCGATCACCAAGGTTCCGTTGTCCCGTTCCGTTCCGGCTTCGATTTGTGCGGTCACTCTTCTTTGTTTCGGCCTGGTCGCCTCGCGCACAGGCCGTTCGACTGTCGCCGCAGGCTCCACTGACGCGCCAGCCTACACCGCCAGCGGCGACCTGCTGCCGCCCGCTAATTATCGCGAATGGATCTATCTCAGGACCTCAGATCAGTGCTTCGCAGCCGCAACCGCACGCAACACGAAGTACTCATTGATCGGCCGATCGTCGGTCAGCGCGGGCGTATCGGGTGCTTGATCGATGAGGCTGTCGACCGTCATTGGCTTCGACAGAACCGCCTGCAATTGCTCCGCCGGCGTGGCCTCAGGTCCCCACTCCATCATGTCCGTCACCGCACCCTGCGGCATGCGCGCAACAAGCTCCGCCGCAGTGCGCACTGGAAGCGGCTGCATGCTGGCCAGGAAGTGCCAGCCCCACCCAGCAACTGATCTATAAACATTCACATACGGAAACGAGTTCTTCAATGCCTTGGCGACCGCAGCTTGGTCTGCATCGTCGCCCTTCGGGAGCCACTGTTGCAGGATTCCGTATGGCTGCAGTCTCTCCTTTGCCGACGTGTAGAACTCTTCCGAATACAGGAGACTCGAAGCCGAAGCGTTGGCGGGAGGGGGAGGATCGACAATGATCGCGTCGAACTTCTCAGCCGAACGTTCCAGAAAGCGGCGGCCATCGTCGATCACCACCCGTGACCGCGGCGATGCAAGGAGCCGGTCGCCATCGCCGTGATAGTACGGGAACAGTTTGGGCACGCTCGGCACGAGTTCGACCACCGTCGTTGGGATACCCCATGACATCGCTGACCGATAGGTTGTCCCCATGCCAAAGCAGATGATGAGTACGTTGTGAGGCGTTGTGGAGAGAGACGCGAGTGTAAGGTGTGCCATCATCTTGGTGATCGGAGTCAGCGTCGTCATCCCGTAGCCGTTTGTGAAGAGGCGCTTCTGCATTCCGAAGCCTGTCGCAATCACTGTAGCTGTACTGTCTCGAAGCACTCTTCGCTGCGGAAAGATCGTTTCGTAATCCTTGGTGAGAAAGAATACAGCCGCGGCCGAAACCACGAGTGAATAGCCTAGGCGGCGAGATCCAGCAGATGCCTTTACACCCCCATACGAGACAAACGCCATGGCCGCGAAGGGCAGGGCGTAGATCAACATGGAGACATGCTCGCCAAACAAGGGCAGAAGGACGAAACCGGTGAGCAAAGGTCCAGCAATACAGCCCAGCACATTCACCGCGTAGGCCCGGCCGGACCGGTCAGGATCGCCCCCCGACCAGCGATCGACAAGCATGGGCGTCAAAAAACCGACGACTGCCGCAAATGGCGCAATCCCGATCCCCACGCGTAGGAGAACGCTTATCGAAAACCGTGGATCGGACATGAGCAGGGGCAGTAGCCCGACTGGAGCCAACGCAACCCATAGGAGTCGGCTCTTCGAATCGGCCCTTTGGACAGCGCTTCGATACAACAGCGAACCGAAAAACGTGGCCGCGAGGTAGAAAGCCAGGATCAATGCAAACGAATAGACCAGAGGTCCTGCATACGGCGTGAAGATCCGTATCCAGATCACTTCCATCCCCATCGTCGAGAGTCCCGTCAGGAACAACAGAACCAGAGCACTCGCCCCTGCCACAGGAAGAGCCGTTTGGCTTCCTTGTTTTAACGGTTGCGCGGCGCCGTCTTTGTCCTTTCCAGAGAACGAAAGTCCGAATGCAGAGAGCGCGATGATGGCGTTGAGAATCGATCCCACCCGCAATGTTCCGTGAAATCCGCGCGTTTCGATCAGAAACAACGGAACAATCGCGCCTCCCAGCGCGCCAACCACATTCGACACGTAGAGGTAGCTGAAGGATCGGCTTGACTCGATGCGTGGGTTGCCTTCAATCGCGGCCATGGCCAGCGGATACGTTGCCCCCATGCAGAAGCACCATGGCAGGAGCGTGAGCGCAACCAACGTTCCTGAGGCAAGGTAATAGCCCGCGGACGAAATCGTCGAATCCCCGCTTAAGGATGCCAGCAGGCGATGACCGATCGCCAATTCACCGGGAACAATCAGCGACGAACAGCCGATCAGGGTCTCAGTCAGGGCGTACAGACGGAGTGGAATTCGGCCCGCCAAGGCTCTGCGCCGCGCGAAGGTGCCGGCGCCCCAGGCTCCTGCGCCCATACCGAGCATGAACATCGAGAGAGTGATCGACACCAGCGCAGTGGTCACGCCGTACTGCGCCATGGTCAGGCGGAGCCAGATGAGTTCGTACAGAATGCTGCAGAATCCCGAAAGCAGAAAGAAGGCAAAGTACCAGCTCATTCAGATTTGCAAGCAACGCTTGATCAGGCGAGGCTTCCTTTTATTCAATTCGATGAGCCGATTGGATCATGGATTGATGGGGCGGGCAATGCAGATGGCGTGCGTCGTATCCCCAAAGGTACCCGAAGGTTACGGGATCGAATGCGAGCGTCTGCGCCCTATCCGCGAAACGTCCGCCAGAAGTCGAAGTAGCTCTTAAGACGCACAACATGAAAGAAGTCGCCCGCCACCACATAGAAGAGCGTAGCGCCCACAAACACCACGTGCATTGCGTCGGAACCCAGTTCATCGCTGAAGGGCAGCGGCGCCGCGGAAAACACCATGGCCAGCACAATCAGCGCGAGCTTTACGATGCCCATCACGAGATTGACCTCCATCAGTTTGCCGTTGAAGGTGCGGTCCAACCGGAAACTAGCAAACAGCGCTGATGCTGCGTTCTTCTGCTCGAGGAGCATCGCCATAGGCGCCACTGCGAAGGGCCAGTTCACCAGCGCCCACAAGGTGAAGAACCCCAGCGAAAGAAAGATCGCCCAGATCGAGTAGCCGACGAGATCGGCCTCGCCCGATGCGCTGATGTGCGTCGCGGCCACCCACTGGATCGATCGGGACCATCCGAAGAAGACCAGACCCAATACAACCAGCCAGGCCGCCTGCAGCACCATCATTGAAATGGGCCTGAAGGGCACCCCAGGTTCCAAGCGCTTCAGTACGAGATTGCGGCCGACACCCGAAGCGGCCACCCACACAACAGCTGACGCGGGGACAAGCCAAAGCAAGACATGGGCGACCGCTGGTTCGTAGCGATCCCACACGTCCGCAAGTTGCACCGCAGCCACCCACGGGTTTTGTTTGTCGAGATTGTCGAGCCCTGTTGCATCGGGCGGAAGTACACTAAGAATCTTCACGCTCTGTTGCCAGCACACGAACAGGAACGGCATGCCGAACACCCAGCGCCAAGCAATTTCGAGTGCTGTCAGCGATGGCCGGCGAAATACCCAGCCCATCTGATCCACCAGCTTTTGCGTCGCCCGCACCGGCTGGGACGCTGAAGCACCTGGCTTCACTTGATCACCAGATTCACCAGCTTGCCCGGCACCACGATGATCTTCACCACGGTCTTTCCGGCGGTACGCGCCTGCACCTTGGCGTCCGCCAGCGCTGCCGCCTCGATATACTTCGCGCTGGCCTCGGCAGGCACATGGATCACGGTCAGGAGTTTGCCGTTGATCTGCACCGGAATCTCGATCTCATCTTCCTTCGCAAGCATGGGATCGCTCTGGGGCCAGGGCGCGCGAAGCACCGCGCCTGTTTCGCCCAACTGGCTCCACAACTCCGCCGCAAGATACGGAGCGAACGGCGCCAGCAACAAGATCAACGACCGCATCAGTTCATGCACCACGGGAGCCGGAACCTCGCCCGACGTCAATTGCGCATCGGCGGCCTGCATCTCGTTCACCAGCTCCATGATCGCCGCGACGCATGTGTTGAAGTGCCACCGTCCTTCGAAATCGAGCGTGATCTTGGCGATCGTCTGGTGCAGCTTGCGCAGCAGCTTCAGCGAGACACCGCTCGGCGCCGCGAGAGCTTGGCCCTTCGCCGCGCGCGCTACCGGCATGTACTTCGTTCCTAGCCGCCAAACGCGCGCCAAAAAGCGGCTCACGCCGGCAACGCCATCCTCCTGCCAATCCAGATCGCGGTCAGGCGGCGCAGCGAAAAGCGCATACATGCGTGCCGAGTCGGCTCCAAACCGAGCCACCATATCGTCGGGCGAAACCACGTTGCCCTTCGACTTGGACATCTTCGCGCCATCCTTGATGACCATGCCTTGCGAGAACTGGCGGTGCACCGGCTCGTCATCCTTCACCATGCCCAGATCGCGCATGACCCTGGTCCAGAAGCGCGAATAGATCAAGTGCAGAATTGCGTGCTCAACGCCGCCGATGTACTGATCGATCGGGAACCAATAGGCCACCCGTGCCGGGTCAAACGGGGCTTGCGCGTTCTGCGCGTCGGTGTAGCGATAGAAGTACCAGCTCGAATCGACAAAGGTGTCCATCGTGTCGGTCTCACGCTTGGCGGAACCGCCGCACTTCGGACAGCGAACGTCAACGAACTCCGGCACACGCGCCAGGGGCGAGCCGCCCTGCTGCGTAATTTCGATCTTCTCCGGCAGCAACACGGGCAACTGATCTTCGGGTACCGGAACGATCCCGTCGCGCTCGCAGTGAATCATGGGAATGGGCGTACCCCAGTAGCGCTGCCGGCTCACACCCCAATCTTTCAGGCGGAACGTGATCTTCGGCTCGCCAAAAGTGCCACGCACGGCAGCCTCCTGGAGTCGCTTCGTGGCTTGGATGTAACTCAGCCCGTTGTACTCACCAGAATTGACAAGCACTCCATCTTTGGTCGTGAACGGCAGGGCAGGTTCCTCCGCGTTCGTATCAGCTGGCGCAATTACCCTCCGGACCGGAATCCCATACTTCGTCGCAAACTCAAAGTCGCGCTCATCGTGAGCGGGCACACTCATAATCGCGCCGGTTCCGTAGTCGGAGAGGATGTAGTTCGCGATCCAGATCGGCACGCGTTCCCCGCTATAGGGGTTGATCGCGAAATGACCCGTGGGAACGCCGTGCTTCTCGATCGCACCGATGTCGCCTGATTCCCTTGCGCACTTCTGCTCTTCAATCTGCGTCTCGACCTGCGCCTTCAGCGCCTCGTCTTTCGCCGTCATCGCCGCCACCAGGGGGTGCTCCGGCGCCAGCTGCACACTCGTCGCCCCAAAGATGGTGTCCACGCGTGTCGTAAACACACGGATCTTTTCGCTTCGGCCTTCGACGGCAAAGTCGACCTCCGTCCCTTCGCTGCGGCCGATCCAGTTGCGCTGCATGGTGCGCACTTTTTCCGGCCAGCCGTCCAGTTTGTCGAGGCCGTCCAGCAGTTCCTGGGCGTAGGCGGTGATACGGAAAAACCACTGCACCAGGTCGCGCTGCTCCACGATCGTGTCTTCGTGGCGCCAGCAGCGGCCGTCGATCACCTGCTCGTTGGCCAGCACGGTGGCGCACTCGGGGCACCAGTTGACCTTGCTCTTCCTGCGATAGGCCAGGCCACGCTCGTACATGCGCAGAAAGAACCACTGGTTCCAGCGATAGTAGTCAGGCAGGCAGGTGGTGACTTCGGTGGCCCAGTCGAACCCCATGCCCAGTCGCTCGAACTGCCGCTTCATTCCGGCGATATTGTTCAGTGTCCACTCGCGCGGGGGCGTGTTGTTCTTGAGGGCCGCATTCTCCGCCGGCAACCCGAACGCATCCCAGCCCATGGGGTGCAGTACGTTGTAGCCGCGCATCCACATGTGGCGGGCCAGCGCGTCGCCGATGGAGTAGTTGCGCACATGGCCCATATGCAACTGGCCGCTGGGATAGGGCAGCATCTCCAGCACGTAGTATTTCGGCTTGTTCGTCCCCGCCGGATCGGCCGCATAGAGCGTAGGGTCCGCCGCCCAGTGCGCCTGCCACTTCGCCTCAATTGTCGCGGGATCGTATCGCTGTTCCTTGTCTTCCGCCATCACTTTTCAGTGTAAATGGGATGATCACGGGTGCTTCGCAGGCTCATCAACCAGGCTCTTCAGCACCCGCACATTCCGCTCCTCGTCACCCTGTTCATCCACCGGCGTTTCAGCGATGAAGGCGCAGTGGACAAAGCGCTTGTCGTTGAGCAGTCGGCGAAAAGGCTCAACGCCAATGGTTCCCTGGCCGATATGCTCGTGACGGTCCAGCTTTGATCCGCGCTCGGCCTTGGCGTCGTTGCAGTGCCACACCCGCACGGCCTCGAGCCCGAAGGTCGCCGCAGCCTGCTTCATCGTCTCGGCATAGCCCTCTTCGGTCACAATGTCGTAGCCCGACACGTGGGTGTGGCAGGTGTCGAGGCACACACCTACCGGCGCGTGAGCACGCAGCAACATCACCAGTTCGGCCACCTGGTCAAAGCTGCCGCCGAGAGAGAACTCGGCGCCCGCTGTATTCTCGATCAGAATCGTGAAAGCGGTTCTCTGCCACGGCAGCCCGTCGATCGCGCGGGCGATGGACTCCGCGGCCAGCTTCAGACCCTCGTTGCGGGTCAGCCCTTTCCACGAACCGGGATGCAGGACCAGATACTCAGCGCCAAACGCCAGCGCCCGCTCGATCTCCCCGCGAAACGCCACGATGCTCTTCTCCCGAACATCCGTGGTCTGGCTGCACACGTTGATCAGATAATTCGCGTGGATCACCAAGGGGCCCACATTGAGCTCTCCCCGCAGTGCCTTCATCCGCTCGCACTGCTTCGGATCAGGCATGGGCGCACGCCACATGCGGGGGCTCGAAGTAAAGATCTGCAGGGTGTTGGCGCCGATCTCCCGGGCGCGCTGCACGGCGTTTGATGCTCCGCCCGCCGTGCCCAGATGCATTCCAATGCGCTTTGTCATCCAGACGAGTCTAAACGGCCGGTCACGCCCGGATCTCCCGTCGCGACCACGCTCCAAGAAGCGTAGCGCCCAACTACAGCTAGAAGCTAGAGCCTGCCTTTGGTTAGATCAGCTTCATTGCGTCCGGATCCCAGCCGACAATGGCTTTCCGCCCGATGCTGAGATTACTCAACAGCGCCGCCCCCGCCGCACGATACCCAAACACAGCATCCTCCACCACCGGTTGCCGCGACCGCACCGACGCAAAAAAGTTCTTGAAGTGGTCGTAGCTATCACGGTAACCCTTTGGCGCAACATACCGCTCCGAGCCCACCGACGGCTTACTTTCGAAGTGTTTCTGCGGATACTTCTGGTGATAATCCTTCTCGATCTGCGCCTGCATCGCCTCGGGAAACGTATCGATGGTCAAACCCGGCTCAGTCTCTCGGGGCACACGGCTTACCGTCACGCCGGTCCAGCCAATCTCCAGCGTGCCCTCGTCACCGGTGAACACCAGGCTCTCACTCTCCTCGCCGCCGTCCACGAAGTTCACGCGCAAGCTCAGGTTGAATCCTTCGCGATAGTCAAAGAGCCCCAACACCACATCCAGAGCGTCGCGTCCGTCGTTCCAGTAGCGCAGTGCACCAGTCGCCATGCCCTGCGTTGGCCCATGCGCACCGGTCACAAAGTGCGTTCCGCTGAACAAGTGTACGAACAGATCACCGGCCACACCGCTGCCATACGCGCTCCACTTCCGCCATTGGAAGAAATGCTCCGCGTTGAAGGGCATCTTTGGGGCCGTCCCCAGAAACCGCGTCCAATCGCATGTCTCCGCCGAGGCATCCGGCGGCACCGTGTAGTCCCACGCGCCCATCGACGAGTTGCGATCCCAGTGCGCAGTGACCATGTTGAGCTTGCCGATCGCACCGGCGGCCAGCAGCTCTTTCGCCTTTAAGTACAGTATCGAGCTCACGCGTTGGCTGCCGATTTGCAGGATCCGTCCCGTTGTCCGCGATGCCTCAATCATCTCCGGCCCGTCGGAGTAAAGGTGAATCATTGGCTTCTCGCAGTAGACGTCCTTGCCTGCCTTCATTGCATCGACGGACGCTTGCTTGTGCCAGTGATCCGGCGTGCCGATAATGACGGCGTCAATATCCTTGCGCGCCAGAATCTCGCTGTAGTCGCGCGTGGTGAAGGTATCGCTGCCCCAAAGCTCCTTGCTGCGCGCAAGCCGACCATCGTAGCAATCGGCCACCGCCACCAGCTTCACCCCGGGCACCTGCACGGCGGTCTTCGTGTCGCCCATGCCCTGGCCGCCCGCGCCAATCAGCGCGATTTGAATGTGATCGTTCGCCGCGACCGGCCCCGTCGGCTCCGCCTGTACCGCCAGCGGATGAATACGTGTCCCGCTCTCTGCCTGTGCCGACGCCAGCGATGCGGCCGAAACCGCGCCTACGGTCTTCAGAAAATGTCTGCGATTCCAAATCTGCACGAGCTCCCCCCAGCGGCAAAGTCTTGCGCCGTTTACCACCATACACGCGCGGGTGCAGGCTTGTGGTCCCTCGCGCGCGAAGTGGGAGCACGTTCGAAGCTTAATCCCTAGTCGTCGTCATCCTTCCGCTGCTTCGCATGATGCTGCGTCAGCAGCGCCGGCACAGGAGTGTTGCCCATCGCGTCCTTCCACAGGATCAGGTTGAGCTTCTCGGCATCGGCCCGATCGGCGTGGCGAAAGTCCATCTTCAGACTCTCGCTCGCGCCCGGAGCATGTGGCGCATTCGGGGTATAGATAAGATTGTTGTCGCGGTTCGACGTGTCCGCGGTGTAGGCCGGCTGATCTCCCGGCCCACTAAACAAGGTCGAGATCAGCGAGCTGAATGCATCGTTGTTGTTCATCGGCGGCAGCCCCAGCAGCGCCTCCATCGTCCGAACCATGCTTACGGTGGAGTAGAACCGGCTGTCGACCACAGGCGCACCGTTTTCGCCGTGGGGAGCATACTTGCTGATGACCAGCGCATAACTGCGGTGTGCATCAACGTGATCCGCGCCATTCTGCGCATCGTCTTCGAGAACGAAGAAAGCTGTGTCATCCCAGAACGGCGAATGCGAGATGTCCTCGACCGCGCGGGCCACGGCAAGATCGTTATCGGCGACCGAGGACTTGGGCGTCGGCCCGCCGGGCCGCGTTCCTGCCGTGTGGTCGTTGCCCAGCCGTAGCATCACAAAGTTCGGCATCGTGTCGTTGCCCTGCTGCTTGTTGGCGATCCATTGCTTGAGATGCCGCTCGAAAATATCGACGCGCACCTGGTCCGGAACCGCCAGATTGAAGTCCGGCGCCTCTTCGGCAAAGTGGCCCACGAGCTCCGGCTTGGTCGCCGTGTTGGTTGCAATCATCGGAATCGGCCACGGCCACTTGTTCACACCGCCGCCCCACTCCGCAGGTAGATTCTCCCCCGGAGCGATGGCTTTCCGCACACAGGCCTGTCCCTGCAGCATCGGTCCCTGCTGGGGATTGGCCGTCGCCTCCTCATCGCAAAAGTGCGTCGAGATGAATTCGCCGAAGTGGTAGTAGGTCTTGCCGTGCGCCGCCAGATCGCCCCACAAGTAGCCGCTCATCGGCTCATTCACGTCAGGAATCTTTTGCAGCAGCGGGTAGCCCGCCGCCACCACACCTTCGAAGTCATAGAACCGCTGGCCGCCTCGATAGGACTGCTGCCACGTCTTCTCCAGGTAGTCCGAACCGATGGCGGCATTCGACCACACGTGCCCGTCGCCCGACACCTCGCCCGAGTCGAAGAAGTTGTCGAGCACGCCGAATTGCAGGGCCAGCTTGTGCATGTTCGGCGTCACCGCGGCGCCATACATCGTCAGGCTCGGGTCGCCGTTGCCCACTGGCTTTCCGTCTTGCGTGAGATCGCCCAGCACCTGATCGTAGGTGCGGTTTTCCTTGATGATGTAGATGACGTGCTTGATCGGATTGGTCCCACCTGCGAACGGAACCTTCTCGGCCGCAGCCTTCATCCGGTTCGACTGCAGAACTTCATCGGTCCACTGCGGCAGATTCTTCTCGATGTCCGCTTCATTGATCGAAGCGAGCGAGCCATAGAGCAACGTGCCGATGTAGGTCGAAGTCGAGTGGTAGCGCTGAGACCTTGTTTCGGCATTCTCGCGCTGCGCAAAGTTGTTCGGGCCGGTTCCCTGCCCCTTCGCCGTGGCGACGTAGAGCGTCCCGCCATTCGACCCGGAGAGAGAGGTCATCGAAAAGGGTAGCCACTCGGTAGGAATGAACCCCTCCGGTTCCACCATGCCCTCATGCGCAACCTTTGCGGTCAGCTTGTGCGGGTCGATCACTGCTACGGCGTCGCTGGCCATGTTCGCGACGTAGAGTCGGCTGCCGGTCGCGTTCAGCGCTACTGCGAGAGGCTCCGCGCCAAAGTAGCTTTGACCTGGCAGGCGTGTATCGAAGAAGCCCTTCACCGCGAACGCATCGCCGCCCACGTTCACGGCCGCGACAGCATCGCGGTTGGCCAGGGCCACGTAGAGGGTCTTCCCGTCCGGAGCGAGCGCGAATGCGCAGGGGTGAGTGCTGGCGGCAACCGGATTGGACGGCTTGAGCAGAGCCAGCCTGCGGCCCACCTCATTCTTGGTCAGATCCAGTTCGACAATCTCCGACGCATTCCACAGCGCAACGTAGGCACGGTACCCATCTTTTGAGAGTACAACTGCGCCCGGATAAGTCGAGGGCACAACGTTGTTCTCCGCCAGATCGAACTTGTGTTCGATGGCGCCTGTCGTCGCGTCCAAAAGCAGCACATCGTCGGAGTAGTTCTCCGCGACCAACAGCTTCTCCGCGCCGCCGGACTGAATCACCTCAATTGCGGCAGGGAACGGCACGCCTTTGTCGCCGTCGCGCTCTCCAACCAGCTTCGTTGTGTGTCCCGAGGCGAGCTGCTGGAGGGGCAGACGGATCAAGCGCTCAGGCTCGATCTTGCCCGCGGTGAACTTGTACACCAAAATGCCGCTGCCCGTGTCGTCCTTGTCTTTGCCTTCAGGATCGGTCAACGATCCCATGCTGGCGTAGATCCGGCTGCCATCGCGGCTGAAGGCTAGACCCGAGTAAAGCGTCTGCTTGTCACGGCGCGCCAGCGTGCGCGGGTCGGGAAAATCTGCGACCGTCCCACTTTGCGTGTCGAGAACGGCGAGCGATTGCAGGTAGCGCGATTCGTAGGTGCCGTAGCCGGCGTTGATCGTCACCACGTAGCGCTTGTCGGGCGATACGGCGATCGACATCGGCAGGCTGTTGATGCTCTGCGGATGGCCGGGGACCGGTCCTATAAGCTGCTTGCTTGTAGGCAGGTCGTGCGTCTGGGCTACGAGCGGGCCGATAGCAACCACGGCGGCCACGGGGAAGGTCATCCAAGCCGGAAATCGCATGGCTAGAACGATAGCAGGGCGCAGCGCAACGGTACTTTACACACCTGTTACAAGCAAACTTTGCCTGCTACCCCAAATAAACTGCGACACTCATTTGCAATAATCGACATCATGCGCACGGTCATCACCGCCGAACGGCTATGGAACGGCAGCCATCTCATCGAGCATCCAGTCGTCACCATCGATGACGCGCACATCCATTCAATCGCAATGGGGCGTTCGGTGGTTCGGCAAGAGGACGCGCAGATTCTCGATTTTCCTGGCGCAACGCTCGGTCCGGCCTTGTTCGATGTGCATTTTCACGGCGCCGCGGGGCGCGACGTGATGGAAGCGACGCCCGAAGCCCTCGAGACCATCTGCAAGTTTCTTGGCTCACGCGGGACGGGGAGCTTTCTCGCAACCACGGTGACCGCCCCTCTCGACGCAACGCTGAAAGCGGTCTCCGGGCTCGCGAAGATCATCGCGAAAGATCCGGTTCCCGGCCGGGCCCGGCCAATCGGGATCCACCTCGAAGGGCCGTTTCTCTCCCATGCCAAACGCGGCGTGCAGCCAGCCGCGCATTTGCTCCCTCCCGACATCAAAACCTTCGACCGCCTCTATGATGCCGCCGAAGGCCACGTCCGGCTGATGACGCTTGCGCCCGAGCTGCCCGGCGCCTCCGAGCTGGCAGCGCACGCTACCGCCCGCGGTGTGCGCGTCTCCCTCGGGCACTCGAATGCGACGGCCTCGGAAACGCACGCGGCAATCGAGGCGGGCGCGGTAAGCGCTACCCACACCTTCAATGCTATGCGCGCGCTCGACCATCGCGAACCGGGCATCTTGGGAACCGTCTTGACGACCGATTCGCTCTATGCGGAGATCATCTGCGACGGCATCCACAACGCGCCCCAGATGGTGAAACTCTGGTGGTACGCCAAGGGCCCGGAGCGCGGAATTCTCGTGACCGACGCCATGAGTGCCGCGGGAATGCCGGACGGCGAGTACAGACTGGGTGGATTCGCGGTACAAGTGAAGGGAGGGGTTGCCATGGCCGATGGCGTGCTCGCGGGCAGCGTCCTCACGCTCGATCGCGCGCTGGCCAACTTTGTGCGCTTTACCGGGGCGAGGGCCGAACTGGGACTGCGCCTGATGACCACGAATCCGGCAGCGATGACGGGGTTGAGCGAGCAAGCCGCATCGGGCAATATCGGATCGGTCCGAGTCGGTCAGCGCGCCGATCTCGTTGCCGTAGATGCCTCCGGAAAGCTGGTCGGCTCGGTCATCTGCGGCCGGCAAGTTGTCGTTGGCTAGTGGAACGTCCAGGACGTTTTAGCAAAACTGGATTGTTATTCGGAGCAAACGGGACCCCAAACGTACGTGGTTCTCGATCTTCTTTGTGAATGCGTTCGTCAGGCACGTGATGCGAGCATAGACACGCGCAGTGTGACCACTACCGCGTTGCGGAATATTTCAGCGAATCTGTAACAACAGGACCGTGGGTATTGGGGACCAACGCATTTCTTCGCGTGTGGAACACCCTCTTTGAAGGGGGGATCGGCTACCCCCCCGGGGGGGGCGATTCTCCTCCTGTTCGCCTTTCCGAAAAAACGCGCAGAAGTTCCAGAGCCGCTTGGTTACGACGTTGATCTCGAGGGCTCTCATCTGGGCGTCGGAGCCGCCCGCTCAATGATTCCCGCGCTCCGCGAGTCGTTGCGCCCGCCAGATTGCGCCTTCGATGCCGGCGACTTCCCGTTCGCAGATCGGCATCCTCGGAGCAGCCGCGCGCAATCCGGCAAAGAACGGCTCCCGCACCAGGCGCGCTTTGCCAATCACGCTGCCGATCCACGCAACCGGAACTTCGTCGGTGAGATTGTGTTTGCGGCGAAGCTTGGCGCGCACGAGCAGCACCGAATCGACCAGGTCTTTGGAGGCTTGCGCCATCACGCCTGCAGCGACGGCATCGCCCTCTTCGGCCAATTCGCTGATCGCAGGCGCCAGAGCCGCAAAATCCGGGCCAGGCGTACCGTCGCCCAGGTTGATCAGTTCATCGAGGTTAGGAGTTCCCCAGATGCGACCCACGGTTTCGAGAATCCGCGTCGGCTCTTCGCGGTCATAGGCCTCCAGCGCGCGGCGCATTGCGTACAACCCGATCCAATAGCCTGACCCGTTGTCCCCGAGGCGCGAGCTCCATCCGCCTGCGCTCTCGCGGCTGCCGTCGGGTGCGCGGCCAATGCAGTTGGTGCCCGTGCCTGCGATCTGCAGAATGCCGGGACCGCCTTTGAAAGCGGCATCGAGAGCAATCACTTCGTCGCCCACAATCTCGGCGCGGTGCACTCCAAACTCGTCGAGGACACCCATGATCCACTCGGAAACACCGGGCATCTTGGAGCTGGCGACACCGACACAGGCGGACGCAGCGCCTTCGACCCCTGCTTCAGAGAAGACCTCCTTGAGAAGGATGCGGAGATTCTGATCGGCTACCTCGACACCGACGCGCAGACGCTTGATCGAGCCGTGCTCCACAAATGTGAGAACTTTGTCCCCATCCGCCAGCGATGCGCGAGTCCGCGTGCCTCCCCCATCAATGCCTAACACCACGGTCATTGCTTCTGCATCTCCTCTGTATTCGCCGGCGCGCCGCCTCCATCGCGCAAAGTTCCAGCCAACACATTCAGGCTGCCATCGGACTTCGGGGCATTCAGTCCAAGCATGTGCGCCAGCCACGGATAGAGATTGACGTTCTCGAACGGTCGCACGGTGTGGCCGGGAAGAATATCGGGACCCGCTGCGAAGAAGCTGGCCTTCATCTCGGGCATCTTGTGCGGGTCGTAGCCGTGCATGCCTGCCGGCGGCGGATTATCGGGCTTGCCGGCGGGCGGCGCGTGCGCGCGAAAGACGTACGGTCCCAAAGGCAGCAAAATCGGATCGCCGGTGCGCGGATTGTCACGATATTCGAGCTCTGCCGGGAAGTCTTTGCGGCGATAGACGGCAAACTGCGACGAAGCTTTCTTCAACTGGTTGTAGACGCGCGCCGCGTCTTCATCGGAATTCGCGTACAAAAGAGACCCAGCAGTCTCAAATCCAGTCAGGTCGGCAAAAATGTCCAGCGTGATCCAGTCGCCCTGCACCTTGGCCATTCCATGATCGCTCACCACCACCAAGTCGATCGGCAGACGCGTGGCATCGAGGCCCTCTTTCAGCTTGCCCATCAGCTTGTCCACTTTGACGACGGCAGCTTTGGTCTCCGGCGCGTCGGGACCGTACTGATGGCCTTCATGATCGGGCTCGTCGTAGTAGAGCGTGATGAAGTGCGGCCGGTCGGCAGGCGGAAGGCGCAGCCACGCGAGCACCTGCTCGATACGTGCGTTGTCGTCGATCTTGTTGTCGAAATGCAGATAGTAGGTGGGCTGATAACCGGCGATCTTGGCTTCTGATCCGGGCCAGAAAAAGCAGGCGGTGCGCATGCCCTGGCTCTCGGCCAGGCTCCATAGCGGCGTCCCGCTGTACCAGCTCCCGTCGGTCACTGCCGCGGAATCATTGATGGCATAGCGCGCATTCTTCGCTGGATCGTAGAAGCTGTTGGCGACGAGGCCATGATGCTCGGGATAGAGGCCGGTGACGA
>CAZPEZ010000045.1:0-39186 GCA_964585715.1 uncultured Occallatibacter sp. | reverse complement strand
CATCGGGATCGCCGGTTGGCGGCGGAAGGCGGTGCACGATGGCCTCCAGCACCTCATCCACGCCCTGGCCGGTCTTCGCGCTGACGGGAATCGCATCGGTCGCGTCCAGGCCGACAGCCAGCTCGATTGCTTCCTGGGTGCGGGTAATGTCCGCCGAAGGCAGGTCGATTTTGTTGATAACTGGAATAATCTCCAGGCCATGATTGATGGCCAGATACGCGTTGGCCAGCGTCTGTGCTTCGACGCCTTGGCTGGCGTCCACCACCAGCAAGGCGCCTTCGCACGAGGACAGAGAGCGCGAAACCTCGTAGCTGAAATCGACATGTCCTGGCGTGTCGATCAGAT
Organism: uncultured Occallatibacter sp.; assembly: GCA_964585715.1. Classification (GTDB taxonomy): domain Bacteria; phylum Acidobacteriota; class Terriglobia; order Terriglobales; family Acidobacteriaceae; genus Telmatobacter. The sequence continues at coordinate 38,841 of CAZPEZ010000045.1, read as the reverse complement.
TCAGTTGATAGGTATTGCCGTCCTTCGCCTTGTACATCATGCGCACCGCATGTGCCTTGATGGTGATGCCCCGCTCCCGCTCCAGATCCATGGCGTCGAGAATCTGGGCCTGCATTTCGCGGCCGGTCACCGAGCCGGTCAGCTCCAGCAGACGGTCGCTGAGTGTCGACTTGCCGTGGTCGATGTGGGCAATGATCGCGAAGTTGCGAAGAAAGCGTGCATCCATGAGGGACTTGTTCGGTTCTCCGGTTGTGATGAGTGGAGTTCGCTCGGCCCAATCTGTCGAACGGATCACTCGAATGGCTGGCCTTGGTTCAGCGGCACGGGAGAACCGTGATAAGCAATGAAAACAAGGGCACGACGGAGCGTCCTGTGCAGCGGACCTCCATCGCATAGCTTATCATCGCGAGAGGGTTCCTTACTCACGCCGGCGTGGCCTGCTCGCGGCAGTAGAGCCGTTTGATTTGCCCATGAGTCGAGTTCTGTACCGCCCCATTCCGTGCTGCGCGCTGGCTCTGTTCCTGGCTGGCTGCACACCCACCGATCACGCCAAGTCTGCAAAGAATCCGCCGCCTCAAGCGACCGCACCGGCGTTGCCCGCCTCGCCTCCTCAACCGGAGCAAGCCAAGGCCGAGCCTCCCGCGAAGACGCAGCAGGAAATCCGCGTCCAGTCCCTGATCGATCAGGTGGAAAAGGCCTACGCAAGCGGACAGGAGGACTACCGTAAGGGCGACCTTCCCGCAGCAAAGGCGGAGTTCGACCGCGCGGTGGATCTGATGCTGAACAGCGGAATCGACATCAAGGCCGACACCCAATTGCAGGACGAGTTCGATCACATCGTGGATGCCGTGAACGGACTCGAGATGGATGCGCTCAAGGAGGGCAACGGCTTCGTTCCCAAAGAGGAGCCAACCCCGGCCGACGTGGCCAGCGATGTGACCTTTGCCGTCGATCCCAATCTGGTGGCCAAGGCGAAGAGCGAGCTCGCTACAACCAAGTCCGATCTTCCTCTCGTCGTCAACGACTACGTCGCCGCATTCATCAACTTCTTCGCCAATACCCAGAAGGGCCATAACACCCTGCTGCACTCATTCCAGCGCTATGGCCGCTACAAGGGGATGATCGAACGCACCATGGCCGAAGAAGGGGTACCGCACGATCTGATCTATCTCGCTGTGGCCGAATCGGGCTTCCAGCCGCGGGCCGTCAACCGGCGCTCCCAGGCCGGTGGGATGTGGCAATTCATGCCCTACGGCAATTACGGGCTTGCACGCACAGCCTATGTCGACGAGCGATTCGACCCCGAGAAGTCAACCCGCGCCTACGCCCGCTACATGAAGTTCATCTATAGCGAGCTTGGCGATTGGTATCTCTCCATGGCGGCCTACGATCATGGCACCGGCAATATCCAGCGAGAGGTGCAGAGGACGGGCTATGCGGACTTCTGGGAGCTCTACAAGCGCAACGAGCTGCCCCGTGAAACCGCCAACTACGTCCCTGAGATTCTGGCGGCCATCATCATCGCTAATCACCCCAGCCAGTACGGGTTCGACGAGATCACGCTCGATCCTCCGGTGGTGACCGACACGGTGAACATCAACTATTCAGTCGATCTGCGCCTGGTCTCAGACCTCGTCAACATACCCGTCGATGAGCTGGAGGCGCTCAATCCCAGCCTGCTCCGGATGGTGACGCCCCCCGACCCCTCCTTCGACCTGCACCTGCCGGCGGGCACGGCGGATCTCTATCAGAAGAATGTCGCTCTGATCCCCGAAAGCAAGCGCAATGCGTGGCGCTACCATCCTGTTGCCCCGGACGAGACCCTGGCATCGATTGCCCGCAGCTTTCACGTTTCGCCCTCCGAGTTGGCCGCGGCCAATCAATTGGGCGAAGACGCGAGCCTGCAGGGCATCGCGGCGCTGGTCATTCCGCTGGCGCCGGTGGCCACTACCTCTCATGCGATGCTCTACACCACGCGCCGGGGGGATACGCTGGTGTCTATCGCCGACCGGTTCGGCGTCTCCCTGTCTCAGCTCCGGCGCTGGAACAATCTCACCGGCACCAAAGTGGCGCCCGGCCGGCGGCTTCGCGTGACTGAGCCTGCCCGCGTGGTCCGGGCCGCTACCCCCAGCCATCGGCGAAGATCCGGCGTATCGGCTAGCGGGGAGAGCCCCGCTCCGGCATCGAAATCCCGACCGAAGTCCAGATCGGGCGCCCACACGAGATCGCGGACATCTGCGCATTCGGCCGGAGGGTCTGCCAAATCCAAATCCCTTGCCCGTCCCAAATCGAGATCCCACAGTACGGCGAAGCACAGTTCTTCGACCCACGCGCAGTCTGCAAACTGAACAGGCCGCGCTTGAAAAAATAGCACAGACGATTCGCATCGCACTGATGTTGTGATAGCTTTGTGTCGAAGCGGTTGCTAGAATGGCTTCCGCACGCAGTGCAGGAACGCACCGCGAAGAATCAGATCAGCGGCGGCCCGCTGGAGGAATCGGATGGAAGATGTGTACAGGATGTACGCGATGAGTGACGGCAACCCGGATGCGGAGCCGCTCGGCCTCGACTCCGATCACGAGAATGACTTTGAAGAAGACGATGAGGTCGAGGTCTCGAGTGTGTTGACCACCTCCGACGATGACGAAGGCGTGGAAGAGGAAGCGGTCGTCATCATCGCCGAAGTGCCCGTAATTCCGGCGCCGGCCAAGTCCCGGAAGGCGCCTGCGAAGAAGGCGCCCGCGAAAAAGGTCGCGGCCAAGAAGGCTGCCAAGAAATCCGCCGCCAAGAAGAGCGCTGGCGCGAAGGGCGGAAAAACCGCGGCCAAGAAGGCTGCGGTGAAAAAGAGCGCCACCAAACCCACTAAACGAGGTAAAAAGTTGGCTGTTAAGAAAACCGCAAAGAAGGCCGTGAAGAAGGCAGCTGCAAAGAAAGCTCCTGCCAAGAAGGCGGCGAAGAAAGCAGTAAAGAAGGCAGCAAAGAAGAAGAAGAGCGCTGCGAAGAAGAAGAAAAAGTAATAAGGCAATCAAAACAAGGCAAGCAAAAGGGTCCGCTGCGGCGGACTTTTTTGCGCCCGCAATCCGGTCGGATCGTGCTGCCTATCCAGAAAGCGCCCGTTTAGATGAGACCGGTTCCCGTCGTCATCTGCTTCAGATGCCAGCGCTGATGGCTGACGTAGTCCTCGATCAGGAAGCGCAGCGTGACCGGCGCATCGTCCCCAACCGCGCATTTGGTTTCCAGCCTGTCTTCAGGGATTCGATCCACCACCGCCATCAGGATCTCGTGTTCCGCTTCCCACCAGCCCAGCAGCGTTCCCCAGGTCTGGTGCGCGTAGCCGTGCATCGCGACCCACGCATCCTGGGCGTATCTCGGCCCCGCATATTGGCCGTCGATGGCCGCGCGGACAAAGCGCTGCCGGTTGTTGGTCGCGGAATCGAGAAGATGGCCGAGGATTTGCTTCCGCGTCCACCCGCCATCGCGCCACGGCAAATCGGCTATCGCGGGTGGAACCGCAATGAGGGTCCGATGAATCTCGTCCAGATCGGCGCGGAACTTCTCCGCCAGGTTTTCCGGCATCTCGATTGTCGCCCCCCCCTTGCGTCTTCTTTGAGCCTACTTTTTCAGATCGTCCAGTGCCGCCAGAATTTCTTCGGAATGGTGGGACGGATCGACCTTGGTCCAGACCTTGACGATCTTCCCGTGCGGGTCGATCAGGAAGGTATTGCGGTTGGCGATCGTCCACGTTCCGAAGTGACCCAGGGAGCCGTATTCGTCCACAACTCTGTGCTCCGGATCGGCCAGCAGCCGGAAGGTCAGCCCTTCCTTGGTGCAGAATTGTTTGTGGCTGTCCGGTGTATCGACGCTGACGCCCACAATGACCGCATTGTCGGCTTCGAACTTCGACAGATCGCGCTGGAAGTTGTGGGCCTCAATCGTGCAGCCCTGGGTCATGTCCTTGGGGTAAAAGTAAAGGACCACCCACTTGCCGCGAAAGCTGTCCAAGGCAATCTGCGAGCCATCCTGCGAGGGCAAGGTGAATGTGGGAGCAGCCGATCCAACGCTGGGCATGGCTTCATCGGCCGCACGGGCCACAATCGAAACCGAGAGCGCCAGCACCGCACCGAACACAGAAACTACGAGTTTTTTCACGGGGACCTCCATTGGTGAGACGAAGCCGAGCCTGGAATCGACTCGGTTAAGTTTGCGTAAACGAGCGAAGAGAAAGCAGCACCCAGTATCAGCGCTGAACAGCCACAATGGCAATGCCTGCCTCATCGGCGCGCTTCAGCATCGCCTCGCGATCGAACAGCAACGTGCGCCCTGCCTCCACTGACAAACAGGTGGCGCCTGCCTGCAGCATGGTCTCAATGGTCCGAATCCCAATCACCGGCACATCGAAACGCATATCTTGATTCGGCTTGGCGACCTTCACTACAGTGAGATGCCGTTCGAGCCTAGTCGAAGTGCTCAGGCCTTCGTCGGCGCCTGCGGCCTCTTCAGCGCCTGTGGCATCTTCATTATTGAGCGAATTCATCAACTGGCCGGCTCGCGCGATCGCCGCATCCGTGCCTTCCATGGCCTCGACCGCCACGCAGGCCTGCGCCGCCACCACCACCGTCTGGCCAATATCGAACCCCGCCACCGCTCGCGCCACGCCCATTCCGTAGTCGATGTTTTTGCGCTCTTCCTCATCCGGCGCGCGCTTCGTTAGCACGCCCTCCTGGGCCAGCAGCGGCTCAAGAAACGCGGTCGAGCTGATCAGCTCGATCCCTTCGTCAGCCAGCACCTTGGCCACCGCGCCGAGCAGCATATCGGTATTGCGCGAGCGCAGGTTCAAGAGCAGCTTCGCCAGGCGCCAGTCCGGCCGGATGCTGCTGAAAATCTGCTTATGCTTCACCTGCCCCGCCATCACCGCCATCGAGACGCCTTCTTTGTGGAAGACCTCGATGAGCCGGGACAGCTCCCCGAGCGAAAGCCAGGTAACCGTGATGCGCTCATCGGCTGCGGCACGGTGATTGATCTCCGGATCGGTTTCTTCGCGGATCGCGGCAATGGTTACGGCAAAGCCCTGCGCCCGCGCCGCATCCAGCAGCAGGAAAGGAAAGCGGCCGTTACCGGCGATGAGGCCAAGCTTCATTTAATGATTCCCCGCTGGCTCTTCTCGATGAACGAGGCCAGCAGCGCCGCGTCGTCGCCTTCCAGCGCCTTGATTTTCTCCAGCGCCTGTGTCGTATTCAGCTTCGCGGCCAGCAGATAACGGAAGGCCTTCTGCAGGGTTTGCAGCCGCTGGGGTGAGAAGCCGCGCCTCGTCAGTCCAACCTTGTTGATCCCGAATGCCTTGTTCTCGCGCTTGGACGAGGTCAGCGAAAACGGCAGTACATCCTGCGTCACAATCGTTCCGCCACCAATAAACGCATACTTGCCCACCGTGCAGTGTTGATGCACCGGGCTGAATGCGCCCACACTTGCGTAGTCCTCGATCACCACATGGCCCGCCAGGGTTGCAGCATTGGCCAGGATGCAGTGGCTGCCTACGATGCTATCGTGTCCAATGTGCACATAGGCCATCAGCAGGTTGCCCGATCCGACGCGTGTCACGCCTCCGCCCTGCGCCGTCCCGCGGCTGACGGTCACTGACTCGCGGAATGTGTTGTCGTCGCCGATGATCGTCTCGGTTGGCTCGCCTCGGTACTTCAAATCTTGCGGTGCGACGCCGATGCTGCTGAAGGGATAGAACGTGTTCCGCGCGCCGATGCGTGTCCGGCCGTCGATGACCACGTGCGAGATCAGCACGCAGCCCTCGCCGAGAACCACCTCGGGACCAATTGTCGAGTAAGGGCCGACCGTACAGGAAGCAGGGATTTGAGCCCCCGGCGCCACGATCGCGCTCGGATGAATGCTCACTCCGCCACCGTCGCCGGAGCCTTGTCTTCCTCCGAGGGAGCGTCGGAATCGTCGTGGGCGCGCTGTTCGCGTTGGCGGGTCACCACCTGGCAGGTCAAGACCGCCTCGCAGGCCTTCTTGCCGTCGACCAGAGCCACGCCCTGAATACGGCCCGCCCGGGGACGGAAGGACAACACATCCACTTCGATCCGGAGCTGATCGCCCGGGGTCACCGGCCGCCTGAATTTGGCCCGCTCGATGCCCGTGAACACCACGAGCTTCTCGTGACGATCGGGCATCTCCGCCATCATGATGATTCCGCCCGCCTGGGCCATGGCCTCGACCACCAGCACGCCCGGCATGATCGGATACCCGGGAAAGTGCCCCTGAAAGAAGGGCTCGTTGATGGTCACGTTTTTGATCGCCACCAGCCGCTTGGCAGGCTCAAACTCGACAATTCTGTCGATGAGCAGGAAAGGATAGCGATGAGGCAGGAAATCCAGGATCTCCTGGATGTTGAACTTCATTCGTGGGCTCCAGACGGCGCGCAGGTGCTGCATTGCGTACGTCGGAATTATAACGAAAGGCCGTGTCCCGACCGACCGGCGAAGCTATGCGCCGAGCTTCAACGCACACTGTGCTTCGAGTGCGCTGGGGGCCTGTTTCCAGGACTTTGTCTGCTCGGGCCACGTGCGCAGCAACTCGGCAAACTCCGTCTGCGGCACCGGACGCCAAAACAGATAGCCCTGGCCCAGGTTGCAGCCGATGCTCTGCACAGCCTCCATCTCGCCGATCTCTTCGATGCCTTCGGCCACGGTGCGCATCTTCATCTGCCGGGCCATGGCCACGATGGTCTCGCACAAGGCCCGCATATCGTGCGACTGGTGAATACCGCGAATGAAGCACTTGTCGATCTTCATCGTGTCGATCGGCAACTGGTTCAGCACGTTGAACCCGGTGTAGCGCGTACCGAAATCGTCGATGCTGACGCGCAGGCCAATGGCCTTTAACTGGCGGACGCGCGTGACAAAGAGCTCTTCGTCCTCAAACAGGAGCGACTCGGTCATCTCCATCTCGAGCGCCGTGGGAGGAATCGTGTATTCGGAGAGAATGCGGCGGATCTGGTACTGAAAGCCTTCGGCCTTCATGTTCGCGGCCGAAACATTCACCGTCACCACTGGCGGCGCGAAACCCTGTGCGCGCCAGCTCTCCGCATCGGCCAGGACTGTTCTCAGGCTGAGATCGAAGATCCGGTGAATCAAATCGGAACGTTCGGCGACTGGGATAAAGTCGCTCGGCGCAACATTGCCCCACTCCGGATGCTTCCAGCGCATCAGCGCTTCGGCGCCCGCAATCTGCCCCGTGGCCAGGTCGATCAAGGGCTGGTAGTGGACGCTGAACTGGCCCTGGTCGAGCCCGCGGCGCAACTCCGTTTCCACCTTGTGATCGTGGATGGCCAGGCTGTTCATGCCCGCATTGAACGCGACCACCGTCTGGCTCTTCACTAGTTGGGCGCGGCTCGCGGCGAGACTCGCGAAGCGGATGAGATCCTCGGCGGAAGAGGCATCGTCGGGGAAGAACGCCACACCCGCTGCAACCTCCGGCCGGATTTGCGAACCGCCGAACTGGATCGGCGTAATCGATTCGACCACAGCCTGGATTTTGCGCCGCGCGTGCTGATTGAATTTTGCGCCGTTCATCGCAACCAGAAAGCTGCGCCCGCTGAACCGGCCCAGCACCGCGTCCCGTCCCACCGCATTGCGCAACGAGCTGGCGATGTGACGGACAAGAGCATCTGTTCCCGCCGTGCCCCACAGCGAGAACTCCTTGCGCAGATTCAGTACGTCGATCCAGAGCAGCGCGATGTCCTGGTTGGCCTGCCGCTCCTGCAACAGCCATCCCAGCGATTCCTGAAACGCTGCGTAGTTCAGCAGCCCTGTCTCAAGATCGTGCCGTTGGGCGTACGACAGCATCTGCTTGCGCAGATCTTCGTCGATGGAGTCGGCGGTTCGGTTCTGGAGCCGCGCGTCTGCTGATGTTGAAGGCTGTGCCGGCCAGTTCAGGCGCACGCCCGATCGCCGCCTCGACTTGCTGAGGACATCCGACCTCTTCACAGGATCAAAATCGGCCAGAGTCATGGGTAACCAACTTCTCCAAACGAATGTGCAGAATGCGATCTGTTCGTGCGGACCGGCTGACGCCCCTTGAGGATTCGTCGAGACAACCCGATTCTTGCCCAGCCGACGCACTCCTACAAGCCGACCAACGCGTCATAAGCTACAACCTGCGTGGGATATAGAGGCCTATTTGGCGCACGGGAATGATGTTTTTCGAGCACACATCGATTGGATAAGAAACCGCTTTCGGAAGATTGAATGAGCGGCTGGACCCGCAAGGTTACCAAAGCGAATGAACGACAAATATCACCTACCCCGTCAAGGGAAGGCTACTTCTTCACACGCCGAGCAGCGGCATCTGGATCCCAGAAGTCAGCCGGCAAATCCCGGTTGTACTCGACTTTGGTGACGTAGTATTGCCGGACCATCTCGTCGTTCCGCAGGCGCGTAATGCTGAACGCCGTGGGGAAGCCCTCGATGGTGTGGTAGTCGTCGTACTCCTCGGAGTCGGTGTTCTTGTCCTTGTAGATCGGGTCGCGCCATTGGAACGAGCGCTTCAGCGGCAGATGCGTCTGCACGTCCATCTGGATGGTGATCGACTCGTTCTGTGGTGAGATCAGTGTCACCTGCTCGGAGAGGTGGCGCTCTGTCATCGTCTTGCCTTCATACACCAGGATCGTATTCGGATCCTTCAGCCACACTTTGACCGCTGTCTCGATGGAATGGTCCCGGCGCCTGAGGTAGTCCTCCAGCAGATCTTTCTGCATCGGCTTCTTGCCACGGAACGTGACTTCCCAACCGTCACGCCCGATGTAGAGCTCCAGCACGTCGCGATGCTTGGTCACTTCTGTCCGGTCGCGATCCGGCCACTGGTGGTACTGCCAAAGATCGGTTGTCCCGAGATCGGGCTGCCCGTGAAAGAACGCTGCGACGTGCCCCTGTTGCATTGAATTCTTCATGTTCAGCCAGGCATCGCCGCCCAGCGCCTGAACCATGGCATTCAGGGCTGCCCGCGCCTGCTGCGCATTCTTCGCCGCGTCGTCGGCCGTCTGTGTGCGCGTCATCTGCGGCATCGCCAGCAATGCGCATACCAGTGCGGCTCCGAACAGCCGACGCCCGAGCCTGGACCGCCTTCCAGTCATTCGTATCCCTATCCGGCCAGCACCGCGCCGCCATTCACATTCAGAATCTCGCCGCTAATAAATCCAGCCAGCGGGGTACATAAGAACAGCACTGGTCCCGCGATCTCTCGCGCCGTTGCCGGCCGCCCCACCGGAATTCCGGCTGAAATCTTCGCACCCATCTTGGGATCGTTGAGCGCCGCCGCCGACATATCCGTTACTACCCACCCCGGCGCGACGCAGTTCACCAGAATCCCCCGGTGCGCCAGCTCGCTCGACAGACTCTTAGTCAGACTAATCAATGCGCCTTTGGTCACGGCATAGTCGGCATGGTTGGCTTCGCCGCGCTGCCCAGCCGTCGAGCTGATCAGCACAATGTGACCCTTCAAAGCGTCCGCACCCACCGCTGGAGGCCCCTGCAGCTCCATTTGCGTCACAGCGGATTGAACCAGCCCAAACACCGAATCCAGATTCACCGCGAGCGTGCTCCGCCATTGGTCTTCGGTCATCAATTCGATGGGAACGTCTTCTGAGGGCCACACCCCATGGTTCGCGACCAGGATGTCGAGTCGGCCGAAGGCCTTGACCGCTGCGCCTGCGGCCAGGGCGCCGTCCTTCGGCGTACGCAAATCTTGCTCAACAGCTACGCAGCGGCTCGGCCCGCCGCATTGGGTCATCAATGCAAGCGCCTGTTCTTTGGCCTGTCGATAAGTGAAAACCACCCGCGCGCCCGCCTGCGCGAACAGGCGCACCGTCTCTGCACCGATTCCGCGCGAGCCGCCCGTAATCAGCGCAACCCGCCCCTCCAATACCAACGAAACACCAGCCATAGGGCCAAGTTAATCGAAGGGGAAAGTAGATGTCGAGGTGGGTATTGCACGACCCGTCGGGAGAAGGGCTTCAGAAAGGCCGGAGAGCCTGCGTTGGGCTAGATTGCGCGCACAACACGCGCCGGCAGAAAGATGATCGCGCTCACCAGTTCCAACACGCCGCCCACCGCGATCCCCACCAGCCGAAACGGCAGCAGCAGCAGCCACACCAGCGGATAGAGCACCAGCGCCAGCAGCGCCAACGGCCAGCACAACACAAAGAGAATGCAGAAGAGAAGAAACTTTGCCATCGTACGCCTCGCCGGCTGCTGTCCAGAGCCGCTGTGCCACCCGCGAACACGATACACCAAGCCGGTGCAGCGTCATTCCTCGGGCTGGCACATCGTTTCATACGATTCGGCGGAGTCCCTGGTTCCATCGACAACCGGCCTCAGGGGCTCCGAAAATCCCGTCCTTCCCCAAATCATCAGTGTGTCGATCTCGTTCCGGTTGCGCGTTTCGGCCCGACCCGGCAAGGCCTCTGCTTCTCTTGTGCTTATGGAGGCTGCAACGCTTGCCAGCGCCCGGCCAGCCTCGGTATTGGCCTCATCGCCAGCCTGCGTCAAGCTTCCGGTCGAGCCCCGGCTCAGCTCATTCGGCCCTGTCTCAGCATCCGGGCTCGCAGCGACCGCAAAGTCAACCCGGGATTCCTGCGCCGGGGCTGGTTTGGTACCCTCGCGCCCGCCCTTGCCGCGCGCGAAAGTCACCAGCACGCCGGGTTGCTCGGCCACCGTGACAAATCCGCAGTGATTCAGAGCATTCAGCCCCTCGCCGCGGACACGCACGACGGAATAGACCGCCGTGCCTTGGCAGAGTTTTGTCTGCGCCGCTTTCACCCGCAAAAAAGGAAGATCCCGCAACACACGCGGCACCCGTGCCTCGCCCGCGGCATCGGTCAGCACCTCGTCGCGCCACAGCCGCTGCCCGATGTCTTTCTCGATGTAGCCGGCACTCAGTGTTAGCTGCAGATGAACCAACGGCTGCCCACTCTTGCTGTTCAGGACTCGCACGATCAGCGGCTCCCGGTGCTCCACCGGAAACGACTCGCAGACAGCCAGAAGTACCCCGAACCCCCATGCCGCCAGCACCAGTCCACGCCAACCCGGGACCACCGAACCGGGCGGTGCAGAGGCGGACGCCGCAGAACCATGCGCCATCGAATCGTCAGTCGTGGAATCGTAGGCAGCCTCATGCTGGTCTTGTCGGCGCAGATCGTTTCCAGCTTGAGCGTCGAGTCCTATTTCTTCTTCCGCTTCTCCCGTTCCTTGACCAGCTTCTTCCGTTCCCGAATCAATTTGGAACCCTCCTTCTCCGGCATCGCCAGGACGGCCTTGGTCCGCTTAGGCAGCTTCTCCCAGATCAGCGCATGCGCCCGTCTCAGCTCGTCTTCGAGTTCGCGCGCCCGCAGCACATCCCAGCGCTCCACGGTGACCCAGAACGCTCGCGCCATGTACGGAGCAGGAATGATCCCGTCCGTTTCCAGAAGTTCATGAAACCGCTCCGCGCCCGCGTGAAACCACACCACGCCCGTGCCTGTCCCATCCAGGTCGGTCATCGCGAACATCTTTCCTCCGATGTCGCGATCGCCCACCCAATAGACCAGGTGATGTCCCCAGTTGACAGTTTCTCGGACGTGCGGCAACGCGAGGCAAAGCGTGCGAATGCGCTCGTTATCCATGGCAGTCAGTGTAGTGCGGCCGCGCTCTGCTGCCTCTAGTTGTCCCGATTTTTCGCCCTTAGCGCCGGTGCCAGCTCCGCAGCACCCAGCCCAAATTTCCGCCCAGACTCTTCAGCGTCGTCGTCCACGTCCGCAATTCGCCGGCTGTGCGTCGCGTCTGCGACCCGCGCCTCCGTGCCCGCCGGCTTCGCTCCCGACGCAAACTGTTCGCGCTTGAACTGCTTGCTCAACGTCAGCCCCTGCTGCTGATAGTTCGATCCAATCGACCCGCCGTAGACCTTGTCCGGCTTGGCAGCCATATAGAAGTAGTTCAGTCGGCCGACGAACTGGTCGTCTTCCAGTAAGATCGGCATCTCGTTGGCCCGCACTTCGAGCACTGCGCGCGTCCCGGGAATCTCGCCGTTCTCTCCATACCCGAATCCCGGGTCGAAGAAGCCTGCATAGTGCACGCGAAACTCCTGCGTCGACAGATCGTAGGGCAGCATCTCCGCCGCCAGGTCCGCCGGAATCCGCACCCGTTGCTTCGACGCCAGAATGTAGAACTCGCCCGGCGCAAGAATGCACTCATTCCCCTTCTGCAGCGGCGTCCAGAAATCGTCCACCTCGTAGTGGTTCAGCAAGCCCAGGTCGATCGCCTGCCTCGTCTTTTTGGCGCGATACCCGACCACGCCAGAGCCATCGCCTTCGAGGTCGACCGTCAGCCGCAAGCCACGGTCCACCATCGCCTGGCCCGTCACCTCATCGGGAGCGACCAGGAAATCCTTCTGCCCAAGCTGCCGCAGCCGGTCTTCGCCCACGGCCGTCCGCCGCCCACGGCCCAGGCGCAGCTGATTCAGCCGCATTCCCGCGCGCACCAGGATCGGGAACGTCTGCGAGACGACTTCGATGTAAAGTCCGCCGTTGTATCCGCGCTTCACGCGCTCGAACTCGTCGCCAAACTCGGGAATTAGCCGCGTGAAGATGTCCAGCCGCCCGGTCGAACTCTTCGGGTTGGCAATGCCGTAGATGTCCGCGGGCAGCGTCAGCCGCTCCATCAACGGAATCACGTAGATTGCGTTCGGCTCCAGCACCGCTCCTGTCGAGATGTCGACGGTCTCGGTCAGCATGCCGTTCTGCCGCGCCTGCTGGATCAGTGTGGTCGTCTTGCCGGGCAGAAAGCTGGCGCGAATGCGGTAGGCTTCGTTCCCCAGCCGCAGGTCCAGGCTCGAGGGCTGAATCTGGTCCTCGCCGATCTCGCCATCGGCGCAGACCTTACCCGTCTCCACCAGAGCCGCAATCTCCTGCGACGGCAAAATGCCTTCGCCTATCGCCTTCCGCTCCGGAAAAAGCGCTTCCAAGTCTGCCTCCTCAAGCGCGAACCCGCGCGAGCATAGTTCCAAGCAGAATACCAACCGCGCGGCTCATGCTGCCCGAAGGAAATCCAGCACGAATCGTGGATAACCCGGGGCCCAAACGCGAGGTTGGATTTGCGGAAGGGCCGTAATCAGGCCGAGTAAGCCTTCAACCGCGCGCAGGCCTCGTCCAGGTCCGCATCTTTCTTCGCGAAGCAGAACCGCAGCAGATCTTCGCCGCGTCCAGGGCGGAAGAACGCCGATCCGGCGACTGCGGCCACACCGGTTTCGGCGAGCAGATGCCGCGCTTTCAGCGCTGCCGTCTTGCCGGGTAGATGTTCGGCATTGGCCAGCACGTAGTACGCGCCCGGCGGCACGCTCGGCTCCATGTCTGCCGCGCGCAGCGCCGCCAGAATCCGTTCGCGCTTGGACTGATGATCCGATGCCAGTTGCGTGTAAAAAGTCGGCGGCAGATGCTCCAGTCCGGCGGCCGCTCCATGTTGAAACGCCGACGGCGCGCACACATAGGTCAGGTCGTGGAAGTAGTGCATCGCTGCCATCCACTTTGCATCGGCGCAGACATAGCCAAGCCGCCAGCCGGTGATCGAGAAGGTCTTCGAAAACCCCGACATTACAATCGTCCGCTCCCGCATACCGTCGAGCGTCGCCGGGCAGATGTGCTTTGTTCCGTCGTAGACGAAGTACTCGTAGATCTCGTCAGTGAAGAGAAAGAGGTCGTGGGTCTTGCAGACAGCAGCGACCTGTTCGATTTCAGCTCGGGAAAAGACCTTGCCGCTGGGATTGGCCGGCGTGTTCAGGAGGATGGCTTTCGTCTTCGGTGTGATCGCTGCGTGCAGCGCATCCGTATCGAGCGCCCAATCGGGCGCGCTCAGCGGCACAATCACCGGCTTGACGCGGAGCGACTTGAACGTCGCCACGTGATAGCCATAGAACGGCTCGAACAGCAGCACCTCGTCGCCGGGATTCAGCAGCGCCATCGCCGCCGCGTGCAATCCGCCGGTCGCACCGCTTGCCACGAGCACCTCGGTCTCCGGGTCATAACTCAGCCCATAGTCGCGCTGCTGTTTGGCCGCAATCGCATTGCGCAGCCGGGTAATGCCGTCGAGCCGCGTGTAGATATTGTGTCCGGCGCGGATCGCCGCGTGTGCCTCGGCCTCGACCGGCTCGGGAACCGGCGTGTCGCAGACGCCCTGCGCCAGATTGATGCCGCCGATGCGATCGCACTCCGTGGTCATGGCGCGAATTTCGGATTGCATCGCGCCAGGCGCAAGCTCGCTCAGAGCCAGCCGGGACTGGTGTATCAGCGTGTGAGTCATGGGGAAATCGATCTCCAAAGCTATCTTACATCGAGGGTTGCCGCCCAAGCCGAGTGCTGTACGGCACACAAGTCACCTCGGCGCGCGGCGTAGAATCCACTTCGTATGCATGAGCTTTCCATCGTCGCGAGCGTCGTCGATTCGGTGACCGAGTCGCTCGCAGCTTATCCCGGAGCGCGCGTGAAAGAAGTCCGTCTGCGCGTCGGTGTCCTGGCTTCGGTGATCGAGGACTCGCTCCACTTTTGCTACGGCATAGCGATCGAAGGCACGCGGCTGGAAGGTTCGAAGCTCGTGATCCAGATATTGCCCGTCATCGCGCGCTGTGACCACTGCAACGCCGATGTCGAACTCGCCGGCCTGCAGAGCTTTCGCTGCCCCCGCTGCGGCGAGCCGGTGAACGACCTGCGCCAGGGCCGCGAGCTGGACATCGATTCGATTGAGATTGAGGATGCTGAGGAGACCGTCACGCCATGACCACGCGCATTGTCGAATTGCGGCAGGGAATCCTCAAGAAGAATGACGAGCTGGCGCGTGGACTGCGGGCGCAGTTTCAAACAGCGGGTGTGCTGGTGCTGAACCTGGTCTCCAGTCCCGGCACGGGCAAGACAGCGTTCCTCGAACGGACGCTGCGCGACCTGCGGACCGGCGGCGCTCGTGTCGCTGCTCTGGTCGGCGATCTAGAGACCGACAATGACGCGCGACGCCTTGCAGCCAGCGGAGCACCGGTTCGCCAGATCAACACGCATGGAATTTGTCATCTCGAAGCCGAGATGGTCACGAAGCACCTGGATGGCTGGAAGCTCGCGGACTTGGATTATCTATTCATTGAGAACGTCGGCAACCTGGTCTGTCCATCGAGCTACGATCTGGGTGAGAAGATTCGCGTGGCGCTGCTCAGCGTGACCGAAGGCGAAGACAAGCCGCTGAAGTATCCCACGCTCTTCAACTCGGCTGACGCCGCCGTGATCACCAAGATCGATCTGGCGGAGCCTTGCGGATTCGATCGCGACACGGCCCTGCAGAACATTCGCGAGATTCGCCCCAACATCCGCATCTTCGAGACCTCGGCGAAGACCGGCGCGGGCATGGAAGACTGGCTGGCCTACCTTTCCGCGGAACGCGCCGTCCGCAACGCCTGAACGAGAAATACAGGCGACGACGAGCAAGAGAGGGCTACCCGATGAGACCGGCAAAGTCGGCAGTGAGTAAACCCCAAGACGGGCTCGAAGGCGTGGAGGCCTATCTGGCCAAAGTGCCGGAGCCGGCGCGCACGACGCTCCAGAAGGTGCGCGCAACCATTCGCTCCGTGGTTCCCAAAGAAGCCACCGAAGGTCTGAGCTACGGCATGCCCGCTTTCCGCTATAAGGGTGCGCTCGTCGCCTACGCGGCCTTCAAGGACCACTGCAGCTTCTTCCCCATGCAGGCCTCGCTGATCGACGAGATGAAGGAGGAACTCGCTCGCTATAGAACTGCGAAGGGTACGCTGCAGTTTCCGCTCGACAAGCCGCTGCCGGCCACACTGCTGAAGAGGATGGTGAAGGCGCGCGCGGCCGAGAATGACCGGAAGAAGGGGCAGTAAGCCAGTTTTGGTGATATAAATCACAACCCGCTTCGCGCCGGAGCGGTATAAGGGAGTTGCCATGTGCCTCGCGATTCCCGGACGTGTCGAAGAAGTTACCACTGAAGATGGCCTGCGTATCGGTCGCGTCAACTTTGGCGGCGTGGTCAAGCGCGTGTGTCTCGATTATGTACCCGAGGTCGAGGTCGGCGACTACACCATCGTCCACGTGGGCTTTGCGATCTCGAAGATAGACGAAGAGACAGCGGAGCAGACGCTGGCCGACTTCCGCGCCATGGGCGTACTCGACGAGGAACTGGCGGACGAAGAAGCGCAGTTTGCGCGCGCGGCGAAGGCGCCGCAGTCGAACTGTCCTGACGGCAGCTGTACCGAAATTGGCAAGAAGCTCCTCAACTAAGACCGTCGCTTTACCTGGGCCTCAAAGCGGTCCTGGGGCACCCAGTGTTGTGCAGATCGAAGCTGAAGAATGAAGTACCTCACTGAATTCCGCAACGGCGAGATTGCCCAGCGCATGGCGCGCGAGATCGCGCTGATCACCACGCGCCGGTGGAAGATCATGGAGGTCTGCGGCGGCCAGACGCACTCGATCATAAAAAATGGAATCGATCAAATGCTGCCTGCAGCCGTCGAGATGGTGCACGGCCCCGGCTGCCCGGTCTGCGTTACGCCCCTTGAGCTCATCGATAAGGCCTTGGCCATTGCCGCGCAGCCGCGAGTCATCTTCTGCAGTTTTGGCGATATGCTGCGTGTGCCTGGCACCGAAGGCGACCTGTTCCAGGTGAAGGGCCGCGGCGGCGACGTACGCGTCGTCTACTCCCCTCTGGACGCGGTCGATCTCGCAGTAAAGAATCCCGACAAACAGGTGGTGTTCTTCGGCGTCGGATTCGAGACGACGGCGCCTGCGAACGCAATGAGTGTGCATGTGGCCAAGCGGCGCGGACTGAAGAATTTTTCGCTACTGGTCTCGCACGTATTGGTCCCGCCAGCGATCGAGGCCATCATGTCCGCTCCGGGAAATCAAGTGCAGGCCTTTCTGGCCGCCGGTCACGTGTGCAGCGTCATGGGTTACTGGGAGTATCCGCCGTTGGCCGACAAGTTTGGCATTCCGATCGTCGTGACGGGGTTTGAACCGCTCGATCTGCTCGATGGAATTCGCAGGGCCGTGCTTCAGCTGGAGCGGGGCGAGCATCGCGTTGAAAACGCCTACGAACGCATCGTGACCTACGCAGGCAATCTGGAAGCGCAGAAGATGCTCGCCGAGGTTTTCGAGGTCAGGGATCGCGCCTGGCGTGGGATCGGGGTGATTCCGAACAGTGGCTGGCGGTTGAGTGCGGCCTATCGGGCATTCGATGCCGAGGAGCGATTTCAGATTGCCGGCATTCGCACGGTCGAGTCGCCGCTGTGCCACGCCGGCGATGTGTTGCGTGGCGCGTTGAAGCCCGCCGAGTGTCCGGCCTTCGCCAAGCAGTGCACGCCGCGGCATCCGTTGGGCGCCACGATGGTTTCGAGCGAGGGAGCATGCGCGGCATATTTCAATTACGGCAGATTCCTGTCGGCAGAAGAACTCGCCAATGCCGGAGCGGTCCATGGGTGAGAGTGGCGTGCCTGACTTTTCAAGCTGGTCTTGCCCGTTGCCCCTGCGCGATTACCCGACCATTGTGATGGCCCACGGCGGCGGAGGCAAGCTCGGCAACGAACTCGTCGAACATCTGTTTCTGCCGGCGTTTCGCAATCCTGAGCTCGAGAATCTCGGCGACGCAGCGGTGCTTGAGCTTGGTTCGGGCTCGAATCCGGCGCGATTCGCAATGAGCACCGATTCTTTTGTCGTGCAGCCACTGTTCTTTCCGGGCGGGTCGATTGGCGCTCTCGCGGTGAATGGGACGGTGAACGATCTTGCCGTGTCGGGCGCGAATCCTCAGTTTCTGAGCGCAAGCTTCATTCTCGAAGAAGGATTCCCATTAGCCCAGCTGGCGGCTGTCGTCAGCGCGATGGCCGATGCGGCCAAGACGGCCGGCGTTCGGATCGTGACGGGGGATACGAAGGTCGTCGAGCGCGGCCACGGCGATGGCTGCTATATCAACACGGCTGGCGTCGGTGTCCTGCGACCCGGCATCTCCGTAAGTCCGCTGCATGCAATGCCCGGGGATGTGGTGATCGTCTCCGGAACCATCGGCGATCACGGCATGGCGATCATGAGCGTACGTGAGGGCCTGGAGTTTGAGAGCCAGATCCGATCGGACTGTGCGGCGCTCAACGGGATGATTGCCGCTGTGCTCGATGCAGTGGGCGAAGCGGTTCATGCCATGCGCGATCCGACGCGCGGCGGACTTGCTTCGACGCTGAACGAGATCGCAGCGGCCTCGAACGTCGGCATCGCGATCGACGAGACCGTTGTGCCCGTCCGCCCCGAAGTACAGTCGGCCTGCGAGCTGCTGGGACTCGATCCGGTCTATGTGGCCAACGAAGGCAAGGCCGTGTTCTTTGTTGCTCCAGAGTTCGCGGACCGCGTGCTGAGCATTCTCAAGGCCCACCCGCTGGGTCGCGACGCAGCCCTCATCGGCCAAGTCACCACGAAGCATCCACGCATGCTGGTGGCCCGCACGGCGATGGGCGCCAATCGCGTGATCCCGACGCAGATTGGCGAGCAGTTGCCGAGAATCTGCTAAAGATAGTTCCCAGTTTGTAGTTCACTGCGCTTGTGCCTCAGTGCACCGTGACTGTGACAGTCTTTGTCGCCCGACCGAATTGATTGGTCGCATTCAACGTATAGGTTGTCGTTGCCGCGGGAGCCGTGCTTACGCTGCCTCCACGCACGCCGCCGAGCACGTCAATAAAGTCGTAAGAATCGTTGCTCGTATCCCACGATAATGTCACCTTCGTGCCCGAAGTGACTGATGTAGACGACGCCGTGAAGCTGTTGATCGTCGGTGGCGCTCCGGTCGGCGCGGTTGCATCGTCGTATCCGGGATAGGTCGGCGTCATCTGCACGACCTCGAAGTTCGAGGACGCAATGGAATCGAGGTTGACCAGATCGTTATCGTCCCAGCGCGGGTCGGGTACGCCTTGGAAGTAGAAGTAGCTGCCGTTGTCGGCCAGAATCATTCCGTACTTCTTCATCGCGGTCAGGATGACCTGATTGGTCGCCGAGAAGCCAGAAATGTCGAAGCTCGCCTTGAGCCGAATCCGCATGCCGATCACATTGCTCACGCCCCAGTCGGTTCCTGCGGCGTGGCTGGCCGGCTCCACAAAGTAGCCGCCATTGGCGTCATTCTTGGTGTGAGGCAACGTGAAGCGAATGGCGTGATTGATTGCGCCGGAAGCCACTTCGTCGTAGCGCACCAGGCCCGGAAAGATCGGCAGGCCTGCCGCGTCGGCCGAGGTCCATCCCCAGGGGCGCTGTTCGTAGTTTTGCAAATCCCAGATCGTCTCCGAATCCGAGCTCCAGGTTCCTCTGCAGCGCACGGTGTTGAAGGTCTCGTACAACATGCATGCGTTGCGGTCTAGCACCAGGACGTGCTGATCTCCAACATAGTTGCCTGGCCCACCCGTGCAATCCGCGGGCGAACCCTCGATGGGTGCGGTGCTGGGAAACGGCGCCTGGGCGACATCGCTTTCGCTCGCATAGGCGACCACGTTGATCGGGACCAGCGGCTGCGTACTCGAATCCACCACGACATAGGGAATGCCATAGTTGCCACCTGCGACCGAAGACCAGTCATGATGCAGATGATTCCCCGCGAATCCCGCAGCGGTCGTGATGGCGGTATTGTTCGGATCGAGCGGTGCCTGCGAGATGTCCGTGTTCCATGCGCTGGTTGCCGGGAAGGGGACGAAGCCGTTCAGGCTGGCGTTATCGCCGGTCGTCATCTGGCTGCAGGCCGCGCCGGCACCAGCGGCGTCGATCGTCAAGCTCAGATTGGCCGAGGCCGTTTCCGCGGTGGGCTGTGTCGAGTCCAGAACCGTGACGGTGACGGAGGCAGTGCCGATTTCGCTTTGCGTTGGAGTTCCCGTGATCGAGCCCGATGAAGCGTTGATGGTGAACCCGCTGGGCAGCCCCGTTGCGTTGAACGTGTACGGCGTCGTGCCGCCCGCCGCTTGCACAGTGCCGCTGTACGATGCCCCAACGGTTGCAGCCGGCAACGAAGTGGTGCTGATGGCCAGTGTGCCGGACTGGGCTGCCGAGACGGTGAGGGCTAGGCTTGCATTGGCGGTTCCGTTCTTAAGGTCCGTCACGGTGATGGATACGGTTGCGGTTCCGGCAGGTCCCTGCGGCGTTCCCGAGATC
The DNA here is from genome assembly GCA_964585715.1 of uncultured Occallatibacter sp. GTDB lineage: Bacteria > Acidobacteriota > Terriglobia > Terriglobales > Acidobacteriaceae > Telmatobacter. The sequence goes on along the minus strand of CAZPEZ010000045.1, from coordinate 18,641 downwards.
GTGCCAGTCGAGCCACCGATGGAGAGCCCGCTCGGCAACCCTGTCGCACTGAAACTGAACGGCGAAGACCCGCCGCTTACATTGATCGGCGCGGTGTAGGGCGCGCCGATCGTTCCACTCGGGAGAGTAGTCGTCGTGATGGCCAGTCCGGTCTGTGTTGCCGTACTTACCGTCAGGCTGAGAGTTGCGCTTGCCGATTGCTGCGGCTTGCCGGCATCGGTCACGGTGACATTCACGGCCGCGGTGCCTACAGCGCTCTGGGCTGGGGTTCCGCTGATTGTGCCTGAACTGCTGATCGAGAATCCGGCGGGCAGACCGGTCGCGCTGAAGGAGTAAGGCGTCGTCCCGCCGGTTGCCGCGATGGAGCTGCTGTAGGCTGCTCCCGCGGTTGCGGCGGCCAACGTCGAAGTAGAGATCGTCAGCGTGGCCGGCGTGGTTGAGCCTGACGAATTGACATGAAGAGAGGATGTGCATCCGGTAAGAAAAGCCACAGCCCCGAGCATGAGAGAGTAAGCCCCGGTTCGCATCGTCTGACTCCGATCCGTTGCGTTTCAACTTGAGGAGCGGGCAACCGGCAGTTTGGCCCCAGCTGCGGCGGTGGTGCGCATCCGCTCGTGGATGCAGGCAGAGCAGGGAGGAATGAGAGTTCTGAGGCGGCCGTACTTCGCGGCGAGCCTTGCAAAAGGAGGTTCTGTCTCTAGGGGATCAGGCGACCGAGGGTGTCTTCAAGGGATGGGGCCGAGAAATGACAATTCCGCCGTTACCGAGGTGATGTTGCGGCCCAGATTAAGCTATCCGGCCTTCCCTGTGGCCCCCAAAACAGGTTGCGGGCCACTAGCCGAACAGCTCGAATGCCTTCTTGATCCGGTCGGGAATTGTGGCCGGAGGGTCATTCAGCGCAGCGCCGATTTCAAGAACAATGGCCGGAGGTTTGGCCAGCCCCCGCAAAGATTTTGACGTCGTTCCCCAGTCGATCGTGCCGTCGCCGGGCCACAGGTGCTCGTCTTTGACGCCGTGGTTGTCGTGCGCGTGCACCGATCCGATGCGATTGCCGAGCATCCCGATGGCCTCTGCCGTGCCTGGATCGATGTGTGCGTGACCGAGGTCGAGGCAGACGTTCACATCGAGGTGGCTCATTTCGAAGATGGCCAGCAAGTGCTCGGGAGTTGTTGCTTCGCTCAGCAGATTCTCCACCAGCAGCCGCACGCCCAGCGGGCGCGCAAAGGCTCCAAGATGCTCCAGGGCGGTCATCCCATACTCGATGCTGCGCGGGGACCAGCGATCGCTGTTCTCGCCAAGATGGACGACGAGGTTCTTGAACGGGATGCGCTCCGCAGCTTCGAGGGCGCGCTTGATCTCGTCCATGGCGTCAATGCGCCGCGACTTTTCGGGATGGAGCACATTGACCGCGGGCGCACCTGCCCGGCCCATCTCGCGATCCGGAAACATGGGTGCGTGCATCGAGAAGGGTTCCAGCGAATTCGAACTGAACCAGGCCGCCAACTCGGCGACGTGTTCACGGCTCGTGTAGTCGAAGTGCTGGCGCGCGGCGAAGACTTCGACGCCCTGGGCGCCGGCGCGCTCCGCCATCTCCAACAAGCCTGGATGAAGACGCTGACTCAGAAATAAGTGCGTTGATAAGATTCGAAGCATGATGAATCGGATTCCCCGAGACGCCGGACCGAAAGCGGCGCAATCCGGTTACTGCCCTCATTGTCGCATCTTTGCAACAAGCGATTGCTCAATAGAGTGTTGCAACGGTTGGTGCGCGTGGTAACCTTTCGCGGGCTGCGGCCGGGTCAATTCGCTGGACAGTCCCTGGGGAGTTGCCTATGCTACCGACACAGCGAGCCCGTTGGAGGGTGCGCCTTCTTCGAGACGTGCCGGGCTTTCTCGCGTCGCGTATCGCGAGGTTTGCGCGCCTTATTCGAGGCCTGCGGCGTGGGTCGGATTGAACATTTGGATACCTTGGCGAACTTCCATCCGACGAGAGGAAAACGTTGAGATTCCCAAATGCCACAGCCATCGACCGCCAGTCATGGCTCACGCGCCTGCTGCTGGGAATCGCCGCCGCGGTTGTGTCGATTACGCTGACCTACGAAATTGCGCCATTGCGCGCGTTTCCACTTCTGATTGCGTTTCCGACGGTCATCCTGAGCGCATGGTTCTTCGGTATGGCCGGGAGCTTTGGCTGCGCCATCACGGATGCGGTCCTTGTCGATGTGTTCCTGACCAAAGCGCAGTTCCGTTTCTCCTTCGGATTTGCCCAGCAGGAAGAACGCCTCGCACTTTTTCTGGTCCTGTCGACGCTTGTCGGAGTTCTGATTCGGCGCTGGGCTGAACAGCGAGCGGAGTTGCGGTCGCAAGAGTTAAGAAAGAGCCTGATTCTCGCCCAGGCCCAAAAGCAGATGGCCGAAGAGCGCGCCCGCGCAGGAGAGACCTTGCGGGATCGCGATGCGGCTCTCCAGATTGCGCTGCGCGCGAGCGGCATGGGGCTGTGGACCTGGGATGTCCAACGCTCTGCCCTGCAGTGGTCCGATGAGATGTATCGGATCATCGGCTATAGTCGCGGCGAAATCGAAGCGAGCAACGAAGTCTGGTTCAACGCCATCCATCCCGACGACGTAGGCGAGATCAGGGAAGATATGGGGCGGGTACTCGCCGCGGGCGACAGCTTTCACAAGCAGTTCCGAGTCGTCTTGCCCGATGGCAGCAATCGATGGATTGAGGGGCAAGGGCGTTGTCAAAGAGACAGCCAGGGCCGCGCGAGTTGGCTCATGGGAGTAGTGACCGATGTGACGAAGCGGAAGCAGGCCGAAGAAGCCATGCTGCGCGCAGAAAAGCTTGCCGTTGCGGGCCGCCTGGCGGCGTCGGTGGCGCACGAGATCAATAATCCGCTGGAAGCGGTGACTAACCTGCTCTACCTGATCACCCTGAGTGCCACCGCGGAAGAGGCCCACGCCCACGCGCGGATCGCACTGGACGAACTGCTGCGTGTGTCGATGATTACCCAGTCCACCTTGAAGTTTCATCGTCAGCAAGGACTGCCGAAGATCATCATGCTCTCCGAGGTGATCGACGGTGTGATTGCCATGTTTCGTTCCAAGCTCAATGCGGCCGGTATCAAAGTCGAGGTGCGTGCCGTACACGAAGTGGCCATCGCGTGTATGCCCGGCGAGGCGCATCAGATCTTCACCAATCTCATTTCGAATGCGATCGAGGCGATGCCGCAGCCGGGGCGCCTGCTGATTGGCCTGCGCCGTTCACGCGATTGGCGCAATCGCACGACGGAAGGGATGCGAGTGACGATCTGCGACGGCGGAGTGGGCATGGATCGCGGAACCGTGCGCCGCATCTTCGAGCCGTTCTTTACAACAAAGACTGAGACCGGCACCGGTCTCGGCATGTGGGTGGTCTCACAGCTGATCGAACGGCATCACGGCAGCATTCGGGTCCGGACTACACAGCGACCTGGGGCCAGCGGGACCGCCTTTTCGCTCTTTCTGCCCACAGCGCATCCGTCCGACGCGAAGGGCGCGGACGTAGAGAGCTCCCAACCCGCAGTCCAGGTCTAGGCGCCTTCCGCAAGCACTCCGGTCCCGGGAGATCCTGCGATCCTAGTAGCTTGCAGCCTTTCCGAAGTGACCGCGATGATCCTCGCCGCCTTCCAGCTCTCCGGTCTTAGCGTCGATGGCGATACATTCGCCCTTGGACCAGTGCCCGTCGCGGATGCTGAGCTCATAGCCCATTGCGCGCAAATCGGCAAGGCTTCCCTCGCTGAAACCCGGCTCGAGATAGAGCTTGTCGGGAAGATACTGGTGATGAAAGCGCGGCGCGTCGACCGCTTGCTGGATGTTGAGTCCGCCTACTGCGGCCGACAGAAAGATGTTGGCGACCGTGGAGATGATGCGCGGGCCACCCGGAGATCCAAGGACGAAGCGCAGTTTGCCGTCTTCCAGGACTATGGTCGGCGTCATCGAGCTTAACGGGCGCTTGCCGGGGGCGATGGCGTTGGCCGGTCCCTGGATAAGCCCGAACATGTTCGGCACGCCCATCTTCGCGGCAAAGTCGTCCATCTCGTCGTTGAGCAGAAAGCCCAGCAAGCCGGCTGTGACGTGCGAGCCGAAGTAGTCGTCGAGCGTCGTTGTTACGGAGACGGCGTTTCCCTCGCTGTCGACAACGGAATAGTGTGTTGTCTGGGTCGATTCCACGCGCCGATGCCCTGTGTTGGTTGGAGCCTGCGGCAGGAATCCCGATGGTCTCTCGAGAGACGCGCTGGGCGTTGCCTTGGTTGGATCGATGCTCGCGCGCCACGCCTCGGCATACTTCTTCGAAGTCAATTCAGCGACCGGAATGTCGTTGTAATCTGGGTCGCCGAGATAGTCGGAGCGGTCCATGTAGGCGCGACGGTACGCTTCAGTGATCAGGTGAATCGAGGCGGAACTGCGATCGCCGAGCGATGTCAGATCGTAGCCTTCGAGAATGTTGAGTGCGCCGAGAAGCACCACGCCACCGGAGGACGGCGGAGGCGCGCTGATCACAGTGTAGTTGTGAAACGTGCCGATAACCGGCTTGCGCTCGGCGACCGTGTACTGCGCGAGATCGTCGAGCGTGAGCAGCGAGCCGCCTTTCTTCAGGTCGTCAATCAGTTGCTGGGCCATCTTTCCGCGATAGAAGTCGTCGGGATTCGAGGCGATGCGCTTCAGTGTTTCGGCGAGCAGTGGCTGTTTGAACGTCTCGCCTGCTTTGTAGAGCTGCCCATCGCGCTGAAAGATGTGTTTCGAATCGGCAAACCTTGCGAGATCACTGTCGGAGAGCAGATGCGCCTCCTCGTCGGAAAGCGCAAAGCCCTCGGTGGCCAGCCTGATCGCTGGAGCCATCACGCGCAGGAGACCGATCTTGCCATACTTGCGCTCGGCGTAGGTCAGGCCCGCAACGGAGCCCGGCGTTGCGATCGAACGATAGCCGAGGATGCTCGATCGTGGGTCCGTCGGGGGGAAAACATTCCCGTGTTCGTCCTGATACATCGTTTCGGTCGCGGCGAGGGGAGCCGTTTCGCGGTAGTCAAGGAAGCTGGATTTGCCGTCATGCATGCGGAGCAGCATGAGTCCGCCGCCGCCCAGATTGCCTGCCTCCGGGAATACCACCGCGAGCGCAAATCCGGTGGCCACGGCGGCATCCACGGCATTGCCGCCTTCTCGCAGAACCTCGAGGCCGGCGTCAGCAGCCAGATGATGCTCGCTGACCACCATGCCGTGCGCCGCGCGTACCGGCTGCTCGTCGCGGTACGGCAGCACGTGCGTACCGGCCTGACCGGTGAAGTACGCGGAGAGAAGCAATGATGAGCCGCTTAGCAGGGCAAGCAGCAATCGGTTCATAAGGTCCTTTCAGAATAACCCGGCCCGGAAAAACCACCCTTGGTGCGCGGAATGCGTCCAAGCTATGCAGCAGATTGAATTCATATCCTTACGGGGATCGTCATGCAGATTTCATCGATACGTTCAGGCTTGTTTATCGTCGCCGTCCTCATTTGGAGTGTCTCCGTCGGCCAGGCGCAGACTGACGTTGCGCTCAGCCTCTATGGAGCGTTCAGCGGAAGGACGAGCGGCAACGGCACAGCCGAAAGCCCGTCGAACGCCGCGGGTGGCTTGATCGAAGTGCGGCACATTCGCAATCCGCTCATTGGCTACGAGGCGACGTACTCCTACAACCGCGCCAACCAATCCTATACGGCGACGTCGTATGCCTGCCCGGTCGGAGTGCTTCCTCCGTGCGCTTCCCCTGCACCGGCCCCCGTTTCGGCAAATGCCCATGAGATCGCCGGCGACTGGATCGCTTCGGTGCATGTGGCCAACCTGCGGCCGTTCGCGCTGGCCGGAGTAGGACTGCTCTTCGATGTGCCCGCAGGCGGCCAGGCCTCGACCAACACACAGACCAAGCCTGTTTTCGTCTACGGTGCGGGGCTCGACTGGGGACTGATTGGCCCACTCGGTTTGCGTTTCCAATACCGCGGCAATCTCTTCAAGGCGCCCGATCTAACCAAGCTCTACACCTCGACGGGCGCATTCACGCAGACAGCAGAGCCGATGGTCGGGCCCTATCTGCGCTTCTGATCGGAATCCTGCAATGGAGCGGGACTGCTGCTTCGGATCAGCCCGTACTCGATCCCAAATGGGAGAGGCCAGATTGCTACCGGTCCGCCACCAGCATCATCGGATCGGGCGCGACGTTACAGGCCCGTTGTCCGGCAACGGCCCAGGTCGAACCATCCTTATAGCTGAGCGATTCCAGCTGAATCGATGAGACAGACGTAAAGCCTGGCAGGACCAGATCTGTCGCGATACTTGTCTCGCCTTCCGGTGTGAACGTCACATCCAGCGTTCTGGTCAGGTCAAAAGTGCTCTTCTGATTCGTCAGATCAAGCGTGTGATCTGGATTGGCCGATGCCTGTTCGATGCGATTCTTCCCCGAAAGTCCGAAGACCTTCACCTTCGCTCCGGCAATCTTTGCCGATTTCGAACTGGTCAGGACAAGGTGTAGCCGCTGCGAGGCACCCGACACTCTCGGCTCGCCGCGCACGGGAACCAAACCAGTACCCGAACCCTGGAGGGCATGCATGGTCACGGGGCATGTAGGCGCGGGTAGATAGAGGCCGAAGTTCGTTGCCGCTTGAGCGTGAGTCTGGCCGGCGGATGCAGGGGCGCTGTTCTGCGCAGCCAATGATGTTACAGCGAAAAGGAACGCAAATCCGAGGACGGTGGCACGCTTCATTGGTAGTCTCCTTCGGGGAACGAATCAGCGCACACCAATAAAATACCTCGCCCGGAATGGACCGGCAATCACATCGCAGAACCAACGTTTTAGCTTGGCGGGATGAGCGCGGTTGGCCGGGTCCCTACTGTGTTACCGTTGCAATACGGTCTTACCTGCCGCGCAAAACTCAAAGGGCAGAGAAGCCGGAAGAATCTGACGAATGTCTCAGCAGCCGGAATTGATATCGCCTCCGTTGCCCGCGAGCCCGGCTCCTGCAAGCGGTTCTTCGTCTCCTGTCGCGCCCGGAGATGCCTCGGGCGACCCTCATCCGCAACGCATTCCCCGATGGCTGGTTCGCGCGGAACTCTTCCTGCGCGTTATGCTGCGCATCTATATTGGTCTGGCAGTGGCGTATGCTCCCTGGTCACCGATCTTCTGGGATCAGAATCCGCTCTTCGTTCAATTCCCGACACTGTCGATCTATGCAGCCAACGGCGCGGTGCGAGGCGTCATTTCGGGCATTGGATTGTTGAATCTGTGGATAGCGCTCAGGGATGCGATCCGCTACAGAAACAGGTAAGTCATGAGCGACAAGAAAAAGTTGAACGCCCGTTCGGCGGCGCCGGCGGAAGCCGCAGCAAACGCCAACAATCAGATTGAAAAAGCAGAGGAAGCGAAGGTGCCCAGCCCGCGGGCCGAGACGGGGAGCGTCGCGAAGCTTCCCGGGAATGGTGCGCCGCCTCCGTTGCCGCGCGCTCCCTTGGCGTACGAGAATCCCAACTTCCTCAATAGCGCCGATGGCAGGCTGATTCGTATCGTGGCGGAGTTCATCGAACCGCTGGCGCGTTTTCGCCGCGAGCGCATTCAGGACACCGTCGTGTTCTTTGGCTCTGCGCGTTTCCGCGGCAGAGAAGAGGCCAATCACGAGCTCGAGCTTTTGGAGAACACCGGCTCCACGCGGCCTGCCCCGAGCGAAGAGCAGCCAGCCACGCCGCCTGAGATTGCCGCGGGGAGAGCCAGCGAACTGCAGCGCAAACGCGCTGTGGCTGCGGTGGAGATGGCGCGCTACTACGAGGACGCTCGCCGTCTGGCTTTCATGCTCACCTCGTGGGCCAAGACGATTCCCTCGCGGCGCAATCGCTTCGTCGTGACTTCGGGAGGCGGCCCAGGCATCATGGAAGCCGCAAATCGAGGCGCTCACGATGCGGGTGGAAAGACCGTGGGCATGAATATCAGCCTGCCCTTCGAGCAGTTTCCCAACCCCTACATCACGCCATCACTCAACTTCGAGTTCCACTACTTCTTCATGCGAAAGCTTTGGTTTGCCTATCTGTCGAAGGCCCTGGTTGTTTTTCCCGGAGGTTTCGGGACGCTGGACGAAATGTTCGAGATCCTGACGCTTGCCCAGACGCAGAAGCTGGCAAAGAAGATCACGGTTGTGATCTATGGGCCCGAGTACTGGAACCGGGTGTTCAACCTGAAAGTGCTTGTGGATACGGGCGCCATTTCGCCTAAGGACATTGAACTCTTCCAGTTCGCCAGCACACCGGAGCAGGCATTCGAAATGCTCCGCAAGGGGCTGACGGAGAACTACCTGATTCGCGAGGCAGCCGAGGAGGCAACTCACGAGCCGGAAGAGCTCATGCCAAGCGTCACATTGGAAGACTTTCTCGGTTCTGAGCTTGCTAAAATGAACCAGTGACCTGCTCAAGTTGTGTGGTTACACGGTCTTAGCACGCGAGCAACTTCGAGCATTTTCTGTTCCCCCTGGAAAGCCTGCTAAAGCACACTTTGGAGTGCAAGAATCTTCGAGTATTTCCGGGTTTTATGGGCATTTCCGGTTACTTTGTTGAGTCTTGACCCAATTGAAGCCTCGTTCGCACTCTCTTAACGCCGTATTGATGGGGTCCGGTGAATACTAACCACAAGTACTCCAGTCAGTTCGCGGTACAAGGAGGGGACGTGGCCAATTCCACAATCAACTACCTTTGGCGCGATCAGAAGGCTGCGAGCGGGTTCCGATCCGGCGTTTCTCTGCACAGTCACACGAATCAGTCGCAGGAAACCCTGGATTTCGTGGCGAACTTCTGCAACCAGTACCCTTTTGCGCGGCCCTTCATCTCCCGATTGGAGCGCCGGTCTGAGGACAATCACGGGATCCAGATTAACTATTCGGCCAGCTACTGGACCCCTCCGATGACTCCCAAGCTCGCCTACGATCTGGAAAAGCGGCAAATCGAGAAGCTGGACATCGCGTCGATGGTCTCAATCTCGGACCACGACAATATCAAGGCGCCGATGCTGCTGCGCACGGTTCCGAGCGCGCGAAGCATTCCCGTCTCGGTAGAGTGGAGCGCGCCCTACGGCGGCGAGCAGGCTTTCCACCTCGGAATTCACAATCTTCCGAGCGCGCGTGCGAACGAATGGATGACCATCCTTTCCGACTTTACTGCGAGGCCTTCCGATGCAGAGCTCGGCGACATCCTGGCAGCGCTCGACAAAGAACCAAACGTCCTGGTCGTCTTCAACCACCCGATGTGGGACCTTTACATGATCGGGAAGGAAAAGCATGCGTTTCTGGTGAACGAGTTCCTTCAGAAGTACGGCGCCTTCCTCCATGCGCTGGAGTTGAATGGTCTGCGCCACTGGGACGAAAACAGGTCGGTGCGGCGGCTGGCTGCGCAATGGAATATGGTTCTCATCAGCGGCGGCGACCGGCACGGTGTGGAACCCAACGCCAACATTAATCTCACCAACGCCGCCAACTTCACCGAGTTCGTACAAGAGATTCGTAGGGAAAAGAGAAGCAACGTGCTTTTCATGCCGCAGTATGCCGAGCCGTGGAAGCATCGCATTCTGCGTTCGACACTCGACGCGATTCGCGATTACCCGGAGTTTCCGCAGGGATCGCGGACCTGGGACGAGCGCGTCTACCATCCCGACGCTCAAGGTGTGGTACGCCCCCTGAGCGAACTGTGGCCCAGTGGTTCGGCGCCGCCGTTTCTGCGCTGGACGCTGGCGATGATCCAGTTGCTCGGCAAGGGGCCGGTCTCAGGCGGTTTGCGCTTTGCGTGGAACGACTCGCAGAATCTTCGCCTGGCGCTTGGCGAACACGACTTCTAATCGTTCCGTCGGCAGATCTGGGCGCACGAAAGCCAATCACAGGCTCTAGACTCAAACCATCAGGGTTATGACCGAATCCGTGCCGCGTGTGGCGTATTTTCCCGACTCCTTCCATGAAGTGAATGGAGTTGCCCACACCAGTCGCCACTTTGAGGCCTTTGCGCGCCGCCGTAATCTGCCGTTTCTCTGCGTGCGTGCCGGCGATCGTGCGCAGGCTATCCTCGAAGACGGCAATGTGTGGACGCTGGAGCTGCCGCGCGGCTTCCTCTCCTTTGCGTTGGAGAAAGACCTGCGCTTCGATCCCGCCTTTCTGCGCCACATCCCCTTCATTGAAGAAGTGCTGGAGCGTTTCAAGCCCAACCTGATTCATATCACCGGTCCGAGCGAGGTGGGGATGCTCGGAGCGGGGTTGGCGCACTATCTCGGTCTTCCGCTTGCGGCGAGCTGGCACACGAATGTGCACGAGTACGCCGCTCGCCGCTCCGAGTGGTTTCTGCGTCTGCTGCCGGCGCGGCAATCTGTGGCCACTGGGCAGAAGATCGAAGACGTAGCGATGGCTGCGGCTGCCAAGTTCTATTCCGTCGCCCAAGTGCTGTTTGCGCCGAACCCCGAACTCTGCCGCAAGCTCGAGGAGATGACCGGGCGGCCCTGCCATCTGATGCCCCGCGGTGTCGACGCCGAGCTCTTCCATCCGTCCAAGCGCAAACGCGCCGCAGACGATAGCGATCAGGTGCTTGGTTTTGTGGGGCGGCTCTCCGTGGAGAAGAACATCGCCGGGCTGGTGCAGGTGCAGGACGAGCTGGAGCAGCTGGGACACCGGAGCTTCCGGTTTTTGATCGTGGGTCACGGGGGCGATGAAGTCTGGCTGCGCGAGCGACTGCATCGCGCGGAATTCACCGGCGTGCTGCGGGGCGAGGCGCTGTCCACGGCTTACGCGAATATGGACCTCTTCGTCTTCCCCTCGCACACCGATACCTTTGGCAACGTGGTGTTGGAAGCGCTGGCAAGCGGTGTTCCGGCGGTGGTGACGCCCGACGGCGGTCCGCGGACGATTGTGCGCGACGGCGAGACGGGCCGCATTGTGCCCGACGCAGAGTTCGCAACGGCTGTCTCTGGAATCCTCAGCGACCCTACGAGACATGCAGCGATGCGCGAGGCAGCGCGGGCGTATGCGCTCACGGCAAGCTGGGATTCGGTGTTTGAAGGTGTCTACAACGCGTATGAGTCGATGCGGATGAAGGGGCTCGAGAGGGCTGGGTAGCTTTCAGACGAGTCGCTCGCCGTTCTTCAAATCAAGAGCAAAGGGCGTCTCCTGGTCGGAAGCAATTTGCCAACCCAGGCCCCGAAGGATGCCGCCCTCGATACTCGCAATCGTCACGCCCTCGTCCGAAAGCTTGTCCGACTCCCATGCATGGCCCTGCGCGCCCCACGCCAAAATGCTGCGATGGCCAACAAAGAGCAGCAAGCCCTGCGCCGGCAGCGAACGCACCTCTAATACGGGCCGAGAGGGCAGCATCGTGAAGCGTTGCGGCGCCGTTGTGTCGATGACGTACGCGTAGCCGCCCGCCACCGCGCAGATTTCTTCCGGCTTGGGACAAGACCAGATGCCAGTGGGAACAGACTGATCGCGAAACCCAAGCGCGCACGTCGCCAAGAAGGACTGCGCGTCCAGCGGAACTTTTGGATGAGACTCTCTGGCGGGTCGACCTGCGTCCGGCCGCACCAGCACCTCCAGGGCACCGCGCTCCACTTCTTCTGCTTCGCGGGGATACACGAAATGACGTTGCGGAAGAATCAGCGGTCGTGCGGGGAGGATCTGGGCCTCCCAGACGTGCGAAAAGGCCAGGTCAACAATGGGAGCAGGCATTGGAGTGGGAACCTGTGCGGGCACAATCAGACTCCAACGAACTTCTCCACCCGCTGGCGGACGGTGGGCACACCCAATTTGAGCGTTGCACCCAGCTCGATAATGGGGATCAGCTTGTCGATCTCCGGCCCGGAGTGTGTGCCTGTAAGCGCGATGCGTATGGGATGGATGAGCTCCTTGTCCCTGATGCCGGTGGCCTTCTCGATCTCGCCGATCCACCGCCTGAAAACCTCCGCGGTAACGGGCAGGCTATGGGCACGCACACGATCTGCCAGTTCAGCCAGCACCACGCGCGCCGAATTCGCGGAGAGAACCCCGGCATTTTCCAGCCGCGCGCGGGCTACGTCCGGATCGAATCCGAAGACGAAGAGAGCCTTCGCGGTGAGCTGATCGAGATGATCGATGCTGGGAGCGAACATCTCCAGCAGGCGCACGAACCAGACCAACACCTCGTCGCTGGCATCGTCCTTCTCGGGCAGCAACCCGCCGAAATACTCCCACGCCAACGCCGCAAGCCGGACCGGCGAAGAGAGCTTGAGATAGTGGCGGTTGAGCCCGTTTAGCTTGTCGAAATCGAAGATGGCAGGCGAAGATGTCACGCGCTCCAGAGAAAACTGCTGGACCAGCTCCGGCATGGTAAAGGTCTCTGCTCTGCCGTCTTCGGCGACCCAGCCGAGAAGAGCAAGATAATTCACCAGCGCCTCGGGCAGATAACCCATCTCGCGAAACGTCCCGATCGAAGTTGCCCCATGCCGCTTGGAGAGCCGCTCGCGATCGGCGCCGAGAATGGTGGAGAGATGCGCAAATACCGGGACCTGCCAGCCGAAGGCCTCATAGATCGCCACCTGCTTCGGAGTGTTCGAGAGGTGGTCGTCGCCGCGGATCACATGGGAGATGCCCATCAAGGCATCATCGACCGTGACGACGAAGTTGTAGACCGGCATTCCCGGATCGGCTTCCGTGCCCGACCGAACGAGGATCGGGTCGCTCACTGCCTCCGGCTGAAACTCGACTGCGCCGCGCACCATGTCATGGAAGCGCAGTGGTTCCTCGCCAATCTTCAGCCGAATCGCATACGGCAACCCAGCCGCCAGATTCCGTTTGATCACTTTGGGGGTGAGGCTGCGGCAACGGCCCGAATACACCTGCGGTAGACCGCGATCCGCGAGAGCCTTGCGCTCAGCATCGAGTTCCTCGATCGTGCAGAAGCAGCGGTAGGCCTTCTCTTCCTTTAGAAGCTTTGCTGCGTACTCGGCGTAAACCTCCAACCGGTCCGACTGGCGATACGGACCGCGTTCGCCTTTGCCTGGGCCGCGAGTTCCGGGCTCGTTGGGACCTTCGTCCCAGTCCAGTCCCAGCCAGCGAAGGTCTCCGATGAGCTGCTTTTCAAAGCGCGGGTCCGACCGCTCGGTGTCGGTGTCTTCGATGCGGAGAATGAAATCGCCTCCGTGGTGGCGCGCGAAAAGCCAGTTGTAGAGGGCCGTGCGCGCATTGCCCACGTGCAGCACCCCCGACGGGGACGGGGCGAATCGCACGCGAATCCTTTCATTCTCCATGCTTTCTGATCATATCCGCTGGAAGTGTGCGCCGGTCCAGAACTAGCGGGGTCTCGTGCCTCCCCGGTCACGGGCGTAATGCTGACGAAGGGCACGGCGCGGACTAAGTGAAGTGCTGCCACCCTCGTGGATCGAGCGCCTCTACGCCGCCTTCCGCGTGCAGCGCGATTATCGATCGGCCCCGTCGTTGCGGGACCATGCGCCCGATCCGCGTCATCTCGACTCCCTCGATTCTCCGTGGCATGCGTGCCATACGAGACGAGGTGAAGAGAAGCTCGTAGTCTTCGCCTCCATGGAGAGCCTGTGCCAGCGTTGCGCCCGTTGCGATCGGCAGGCTCGATGCGTCGACTTCCACCGCGACGCCGGACTCCTCGCAGAGATGTGTCAGATCGGTTGAGAGCCCATCGCTGATGTCGATCGCGGAAGTCGCCATCCCGCGCCGCTGCAGCCAGAGGCCCTGGCCAAGGCGCGGTTGCGGATGGAAGTGCGGTGCGAGAATCGACTGGGCTGACTTGAGGATCGAAGGCGGCCGGTGTCCGTTCTTTTGTGCCAGTTCTCTAAGCTTGTCGAGGCCCACAGCGGCGCCTCCAAGCCTTCCCGTCACGTAGAGCCAGTCTCCGGCCCGAGCTCCCGAGCGCAACAGGGCGCGCCCGCGCGGTACAGCTCCGACCAGAATCACATCAGCTGTCGCGAGCGGTGCCTGCGACAGATCTCCTCCAGCCAGAGGCGTCTTGTGAGCTTTCGCCAGCGCAAAGAAGCCATCGAAGAAGCGATCCAGCCACGACACCTGATGTCGATTCGATCGAGTCAGTTCCTGCGGTAAACCTAACGAGAGAAAGACCGCCAGGGGACGGGCTCCCATCGCGGCCAGATCGCTGAGTCCGCGCGCGAGTGTCCGGTGGCCAACCACTTCGGGCGGATGCCAATCCAATTGGAAGTGGCGTCCCTGGATCGACAAATCGGTGGTGACTGCAATTTGTTCGCCCGGCCTCTGTTCGAGCAGCGCGCAGTCGTCGCCGATGCCCAAAGCTAGCCCCGCGAATGATTTGTGGCTCTGGCGGGCGCGAATTTGCTGAATCAGGGATCGCTCGCCGAGCGTTTGCTTCAGAGCGGTTTGGCCGTTGTGTCGGGGCATCCCCTAAAGAATAGGGCAAGCGCCCCAGAAAGCACGGCCAAACGAAACCAAAGGAGGGTCGGTTTGAGGGACTGTTGGGGCGTGGAAATGTAGAGTTTTCCTATTGATTCCGTTGACCCTGTGCGGGGCCCTTTGCTAGCCTTGACGGAACATCCTGGAAAGTGCTCCCAAGTAGGGCCTTTCGCTGGTTTCGCGGGCTCCCCCATGAGACCCATCGTCTTTCGCTGTTCGGTTCGTTTGATGGCGATTGCAGCCTTCCCCGGAAAATGCGGGAATGAGAGCAGATTATGCTGCGGAAACGCTATTACATTCTTTTTGTTGCCAGGGATGAAGATGGCAGGGTCCGGAAGATTCCTCTCCCCCTGCATTACGTGTACGGGTTCGTAGCCGCTGCTCTTGTGGGCGCGTTTACGATAGTCGGCCTGGCCGGGTCCTACACGCGCATGCTGCTCAAAACCGAGAGCTACAATCAAGTCCGCCAGGAGCGCGAATCCCTGCGCAAGAATTACCAGCAGATGGCGCAGATTGCGCACGATCGCGACGTCCAAGTCGCCTCTCTGGGTGCGTTGGCGAGCGAAGTCACCGCGCTCTACGGGCTCCGTCAAAACAAGCTGATTGCCGCGCAGCCCTCATCCACAAGCGTTGCCACTGCGGCGACTCCACAGAGCCTTGCTCTGGGCGATGACGATGATGTCGAGGCGCGCGCAGTCCGGTTGTCTCTCGATCAGTTCTACGCTCTGCGCGAGCAGGCGATGTCGGGCCGTGTCACCCGTGCTCTCGAAGGCGGATTGACGCCCAGCTATACAGGCGACTGGACGCAACTCGCGGATGCTCCGTCGATGTGGCCGATCGAAGGCCGCGTGGCCTCGAGCTTCGGCGAGCGGGAAGACCCCTTCAATGGTGAGGGTGCATTCCACTCCGGCATCGATATCGATGCGCCGTATGGCACGCCCGTTCGCGCTGCCGGAGAGGGCGATGTGGTCGGCGCTTCGATGGGTGCAGGATATGGCAGAGAGGTTGTCCTCGATCATGGTCACGATCTGCGCACGGTGTACGGGCATCTCTCGGCAATGGCAGTTCTGCCGGGCCAGCACGTCACGCGAGGACAGGTGATCGGGTATGTGGGCCAGTCGGGCCGGGCTACCGGACCGCATCTCCACTACGAAGTGCGAGTCCATAACGTACCCGTCAATCCGCACAAATATCTGCGCACAACCTACGAGCAGGCGGAACTGGGCAGCGCTCTGAACGCAGGCGGACGCTAGCACTTTCTGAATAAGGTAGGCCGACGCCCGATCCATGGTGCGTCGGCCGTTTTTGTCTCTGCCCAGTCCCATCCATGCAGTGGTGCTATCGTTGCCTCGGACTCGTTTGAGTTCTCCGAGGAGATAACTCTGTGCGCATTGCTTGCTTGTTGATTGGTTCTCTCGTGTTCGCCCTTCCTGTTGTTGCGCAGGATCGTGAAGCCGATCTGAAGATCGCCTTTGCGCGTGCACAGCACCTCAAGCGCGGGATCAATGTATCGCACTGGTTCTCGCAGAACGCGCCGGATTACTCCGCCAATCACACGGACGCAGAGACCACTCCCGACGACATCGCGCTCATCGCGAAGCTCGGCTTCGACAATGTGCGCCTGAGCATCGATGCCACACCGCTGGAGCAGTATCCGCGCGGAGCCGATGGATTGAATGACGAGTTCATGGTGCGGCTCGATCGCGCACTCGATTCGATCCTCGACCACGGCATGGCAGTGCAAGTCGACCTGCATCCCGAGGAACCATACAAGCAGGGCGTTCGCGCCAGTGATTCTTCGGTCGATCGGCTGGTGCAGCTTTGGCGCAAGCTCGCTGCGCACTACGCCAATCGCGATCCCGAGCGCGTCTTCTTCGAGGTCATGAACGAGCCGGAGGAAGGCGACCCCTATCGCTGGGCGGGTATCCAGGCGCGCGTCGCGGCCGCCATTCGAGAGGTCGCACCGCATCACACGATCATCGTCACCGGGCCGAACTACTCCGACATCGTCGATTTGCTCACGCAACATTCCCTGCCCGACGGCAACGCGATCTACAACTTCCACTTCTACGATCCCCACGAGTTCACCCATCAGGGCGCGAGCTGGGGCGCACCGTTCTGGATCTACGAGCACGGTATTCCCTACCCACCGCCGGAAGGCTCGATGGCGGAGCTCGTGAAGCAAATTCCAGATCCCGCCGACCGCTACAGGCTTGAGAACTACTGGCTCGATCACTGGGATGCGCACCGCATCCGGTTGATGATCGACGAGGCCGCGGAGTGGGGAAAGACCAACAAAGTCCCGCTCCTTTGCAACGAGTTCGGCGTGTATCGTGAGGCGGCGCCGCCGGCCTCGCGCCTGGCCTGGCTTCGCGACGTGCGCACAGCGCTCGAAGCCGATGGTATCGGTTGGGCGATGTGGGATTTCCACGAAGGGTTTGGCGTTGCCGTCAAGGATAAGGATGGCCGGTCGGTTGTCGATCCGGATACCGTAGACGCGCTCGCGCTGCACCAACATTGATGTAGTTACGAGGCCGCAGTGGGCAGAGTTTGCCTACCGTCCCGGCAAGCCTTGCCTGCTTTTTGCCTACTCTGTCCGTCTTGCCGCACGGGTCGACCAGCGCCTTTTTGGATTTTAACTAGAATCAGGCAGTTAGCGATGCAAGCACCCGGGTAAGGGGGAGGCCGCGCTTGGTAGCCGGGGTGCAACTACCGGCACGTGAGAATTGCGCTCAAGTCCGTTTCAGCCGACTCGCCGACGCCGGATGCAACCACCGCGAAGTCTTCGAGCGGCTCCTTTCTCGACATCCTCACGCAGGGAACGCAGGATGCGGTGCAGGCGACCAAAGGTGCCGGCTCGCAATCACAATCCGATGCGCACTCCTCCAGCCAGAACAACTCCGACGACACGCAGGCGCAGGAGTCTTCCTCACAGACCAGCCCTGGCGCCAGCACACCCGTTGCAACACCGCGAAACCAGACGGCTTCGGCAGGCAATCCGAACGGCACGCAGCAGAGTCAACACACTGCTGGAGCAACGCAAGCTGCTCCGGCTCAGAGTCTCAGCAACGTTTTGACCTTCCTGAGTCCGACCGCTCAAAGTGACAAAGCGGCGATCGCAACAGAAGCGTCGCAAGCCGCGGAATCGCCGGCGGACCAGACTGTTCCGTCGGGCAAGCAGGCCGGCGCGGCCAAGAGCACGCAGGGCAAGCAGGCAACTCCAGCCTCTACCAGTTCACAGTCCAGCAGCTTGCAGCAGATGCTCGTGGCGTTGCAGCAGCCGCTCATCTTCCCCGAAGCAGTTACCGCAACAGTCCAGGTGTCGACAAGCTTGGCGCAGGCTCAGTCCCAGCAAGACCAGTCCGCTTCATCGGCGAACGCGACGCCTGCCCTTGCAGTCGTCTCGGTGGCTCAAGGCATCGTTCAGTATGTTGCCAATCAGGAAGCGCAGCATGCGAAGACTGCGCAATCTTCGGTTTCGCAGTCGCAGTCAGACAGCAATTCGTTCGCAGGATCGCAGTTCCAGCATGATCCGACGGCCGTGGCACCTTCACCGGCGAAGACCCTCGTCCCAGACACTTCGGCAGATGCGAGTGCCCTTGCGGGAACCTCCGGCCAAAAATCGGTGCAGGCTTTCCCTCCGGCTGCACCGAGCCAATGGGCTGCAAGCACGTACCTTGCTGCGCCGCTTGCGCAGAGTGACACTGTGTCGAACCAGACCTCAACCAAAGTCATTCCCTTCAAGATCAGCGCGGCGAACTTCGCGGCCAATTCAAGCTCGACTGCATCCATAGGCGCAAATGCTGCAACCGCTCCTGGCGCGGCCGCAACGGCAACCAAGAGCAGCTCCTCCTCAAGCACGCCCTCGGGCGATAGCCAGGCGGGCAATGATGTTACCTCGCGGACACTTGCAGACAATTCGACCTCAACCAGCATCGCTTTCCGCGTGACGGATCCCGGCACGGTACAAACCACGGCCGTCGGAGCAACCCCACATCAGGCGAGCTCGACATCCTCGTCCGACGATGGGACCTCGGCTCATACCGACGAAGGACACAGTCTTCCCTCCGCTCAGTCTTCCGGATCTCTGCCGTCTGGATCTGCTGCGATCAACTCCGCGCGCGTGATTCAGAGTATGAACGAGACAGAGATGCGCGTGGGCATGCGGTCGAGCGAGTTCGGCGACATCTCCATC
>CAZPEZ010000044.1:12034-39404 GCA_964585715.1 uncultured Occallatibacter sp. | reverse complement strand
CCTGGATAAATGCCTCCAAAGGGCATTGTCCTACCATTGAACGATCGCCCAGCATCGCGAATCCAGCGCCCTGCCCAGATTCGTCTTCGACAGCCGCAAGCGAGTCTCGCTTTCCGTTTGCTGCGCTGTCAACCCACTTTTACTGAAGCATCTCGCTCCAGTACGCTGTGCGCGGAATGGTGCGAGTCAACATCGATCGCACCTTGATTTCCGTCAGTCGCACCTGCGCTGCTTCCGCATCTCCACGAGTGGCGTACAACCCGTAGAGCGCCGAACCGGACCCCGACAGTGAAGCATGAACTACCTCCTCCGGAGTGCCCGAAGCCGCAAGAATGCGCTTGATTTCTGCAAGGGAAGGATGCTGGGGAAAGACAACACGCTCGAAGTCGTTCTCGATCCAGCTCGTGATCCCGGTGCGGACAAGCGCGGACTCTACGGGTCCGGCCAGGTCTTCTCCATCAGGGAAGACACCGGAGGAGCCAGATCCCTGCCTGCCCGAAAAGGCGCTGGCGTAGGCACGGCTCAACTCCTTCAGTTTAGCGTCACTGGCCTCGGGGGTCAAACCTTCGCGAACGCAGAGGGCGTCCCAGTCCTTAAACGCCTGGGGGGTGGAGACGCCGACCTGGGGTGCGGCCACGACGCACCAGACCGGCTCGATGTCCGGCAATGGATAGACTTCCTGGCCCCGGTCGAGGCCGAGAACTGTGCCGCCGATGAGAAAGAGGGGGACGTCCGAACCGACCTGGGCAGCGATAGCCAGCCGCTGGGTGAACAGGCTTCGAAAGCCGACTCCAAGCTCCTTTTCCAGCCCAACAAGCGCCGCCACGGCATTGGCCGACCCAGCCCCCAACCCGCCCTGCACGGGAAGGTTCTTCTCAATATGAATGTCGACTTCGGCTGTGCGCTGAAGGATACTGAGGGCCAAATCGACCGCCTTCCAGGCGGTGTTGCGCTCATTCGTCGGGACCCGTTCGTCGTTTGAAGTCAGCCGGATCGCTGTCTCTGCAGCGGGTCGCGCTGCCACCGTCACCTCGTCGTGCAGCTCCAGCGTCTGATAGACCGTGCAAAGGGCGTGGAAGCCATCCGGGCGCGGAGCGCCTATCCCCAATCCCAGGTTGATCTTTGCGTGCGATCGGACCCTTGTCGGCATACCGGACCCCTGACCGGTCTATTGTAGAGGCGAACCGGCCCGCAGCTAGCCCCGTCCCACCTGAATCAATGAACAAAAGAACAAGGACCTTCGTACTCCGAGTGCGTCACAATAGCAGCACTTGAAGGCGTTCTCTCCGAGTCGGCAGGAGGGTTCCCATGCGATTCCCCGCAATGTTCCCCGCGAAGCTCTTTAGGACAGGCTGGATCCTGCTGGCTGCCTGCCTGCCCAGTCTCCCGCTCTTGGCCCAGACCGAGCGGGATTCGCAGATTCACCAGGCCCCGATGGTGGAGCGCTATGGCAAGCCCTACGTCATGGTCACAATCGATGGCAAGGGACCGTTCCGTTTCGTTATCGATACGGGTACCGGCGGCGATGCGCTAGTGACACCCGAGCTAGCCCAGGAACTGGGGCTCCCTACTGTCGGCCATGCCATGCTGAGCGACCCGAGCGGGCAAGGGGGCAAGCGGGCACCGATCGTGCTGCTCGACACGCTGGAGCTGGCGGGTGTGGAGTTCAAGGGGATTCGCGCCGTCAGCCACGGCTTCTTTGCCGAAGCGGGCACCTGCGATGGGCTTCTCGGTTTTACACTCTTTCGCGACTACCTGCTGACTCTCGACTTTCCTAATCGTGTTGTCACCCTGAGCACCGGCAGCCTCGCCCCCGATGGCGGCAAGAGCGTCCTGCCCTTCCACATGCCAGACGGTGTGCCGATTGCCAGCCTCAAGGTGGATGGTTTGCAGCCGATGGAGGCGCAACTCGATTCGGGCGGCGGCGGACTCGTCCTGCCGGAGAAGCTTGCCGCACGTCTTCGCTACGATGTTGCCCCGGTGGTGTTCGCTTCGGGGCGATCCGTGTCGACGCGTTTTCAGATGAAGGCGGCGAAGCTCGCCTCCGATGTGAAGATTGGCCGCTACACCTTCACCCATCCGGTGGTCGAGATTCATCCGGCGTTTCCGCTGATTAACTTCGGATCGCCGCCGATGCAGATATTCGCGATCACCTTCGACCAGAAGAACCTGCTGGTCCGCTTCACCGCGACCCAGAAGCGCTTCAGCCTCAGTGCGCCTCCCTGTCCGACGCGCCCGACCAACGCGCCGGTGTACGACCCTCCCCCGCCCGACTTGGTGCCAGTGGGTTAGCGGTAGGCCATCGAGGATGGAACGAGCGTTCGTTCCATCTCTCGTTGGTCTTCAGACGGTCATGCATTGGTGGTTGCCCGCGCCACCATCTCCCGCGCTGCGCGCAGCGTGTCCACCGGGTCGCCAATCGGCCTGAACTCCATCGCCACCACGTGCCGGTAGTTCAGCTTCATCAGGGCGCGGTAGATATTCAAATAGTTGATCTCGCCCGTGCCCGGTTCATGCCGTCCCGGCACATCGGCCACGTGAATCAGCCCAATGATGTCGATGTGCTTGATCAGTTTCTCGAGCAGGTTGCCTTCTGCGATCTGCTCGTGAAACATGTCGTAGAGAAACTGCACCTGCGGATGATTCACGGCGCGCACCACTTCGATTGCTTCGGTGGCCGACTGCAAATAGTACTTCGGGTTCTCCTCCGGGTCGATGCACTCGAGCAGCAGCCGGACCGGCTGGCCTTCGATCTGCCGGCCCTCCACAACCTCTGCTGCGCGCTTCAGTGTTTCGATCGAACTCTTGTGCTGGTCGTCGCGTGAGAGCCCCGGCACCACGTTGCCAGAGAGCGCAATCATCGCGGGACATCCCAGCGCTTCCATTGGATTCAGAGCCTCGCGCAAATCGCTCAGGAATGCGTCACGCACGGAAGGGTCGGCGACTCCGTGCGGCATCCCGGCCGTTGCATCGAAGTGGATGCCGAGGCGTCTGCGCGCCGAGGACGCGCGTCGAAACTCCGCGTCGTCCCACTTTGCGTACTCGCCCACCAGCTCAATGTTGGTGTAGCCGGCCTCGGCGACCTTTTCGAGGCGCTCTTCAAACGGCAAGTCCCTGAAGACGGTCCACAGCATCACGGAGAGAGGAAAGGGCATAGGCGGAGAAGGCGCCGGCAATGCCTGTGCTGACGTTGCGTTCAAAGTGCCTGCACCCACCGCGGCTCCAGCTACCACCCTGGCAAACTCACGCCGATTCATACCTTCCTCCCGTTCTTGATTTCTCGGTCCCTCAGTCTCTCGTTCCCTCGTCCTTCAGTCCCTATCGGTCAGCCTCTCGGCCGCTCAACTCTTTTTGGTGCGGCGCAATGTCTGCCAATCCTTCTCTGTCTGGTCGGCATATGACGCGCCAAACTGCGCAATGGCCTCGGCGAGACTATCGCCCGAACCGATATACCCTGCGATCGTTTGCGGATCGCCCGAGCGTGCGTGGCCGCGGGCAAGCAACTCGCCGCAGATTTCTGCAAATGCAGACAGGCCGCTGCCGGCCAGATCTTCTAGCTCAATCGATCCCTTGTGGTCGTTCAGTTGCCGGACCAGATAGTCGCGCCCTTCCATCTGCGTCCAGCCCAGAAACGGATCGGACTGCACCTGCATCGCTTTTTGCCCCTCCACGGTGCGCTGTCCATTATGGTGCGCCGGATGGGCATCGGGAAGGTAGGCCGTGTAGACCGAGGGTGCCTCCTCCTTCATCTGTAAGAACAGGGGATCGCGCGGGCCGTTGCCCTCGAAGTAGATGCAGTAGTCGCGCAGGCCGATCGAGCCGGTCCCCACCACTTTGAAGGCGACGTCCACTGGCCGATAGAGCGAGAGCAGATGCTGCCGCTGCGGTTCCAAAATGGAGCGATACGCTCCCAGCGCGGCCAGGACCTTCACGGCCTGCGAGCCCGTCACGCGCCTCAGATTTGGCTCGATGTCTCGGAATCGCCGGGGTGCATCAGGCTTGTTGCTCGCCGGCTCTGTCAACTGCTCCTGCGTATGCAGCGGTGTCGCGCGTTCGGCCTTGAGCAAGGCATCGTGTACTGGCTCAATCGAACCGATCCGATGCACCTGGTAGCGCCCCACGTCGAGCAGCGGCATCTCGGCAAAGGTGCGCATCTTCTCGGAGTAGTGCAGGGCGAACTCTTCGGCTGCTGCGACCGCCGAAGTCTCTTTGTGTCCCGATTCGCGCCCGGCGAGCACCAGCGAGGCGGCCATGCGCTTCAGGTCCCACTCGAAGGGGCCGCGCAGGGTCTCATCGAAGTCATTGATGTCGAAGACCAGTCGGCCGTCGGGTGCGGCAAAGGCGCCGAGGTTGCGCACGTGCGCATCGCCGCAGAGTTGCGCCATGATGCCCGTGTTTGGCACCAGCGCCAGGTCTGCAGCCATCACCGGTGCCGCTCCGCGAAAGAACACGAACGGCGAATCGGCCATCAGTTTGTGCTTGAGTTTCAGCAGCGGGCCGAGACGTCCGCGTTCCGCGCGTTCCAGAAGGGTCAGAGCGGGTGCCGGACGCGCCTTGATATTCAGTTCGTCGTGTTTCTGCCGGCCCACTTGCTTGCGCCGTGCCTGGCCGAGGCTGCGCCGTTCTTCCGGGGTTGCCCAGTGCATGTCCGCGACCATAATACCCGCAGCCCTGTCGTTGCAAACTTATGCCGTTTTCGATGTGGGTCGGAGCGAATGAGCCGAGATTTCTCTCGGCTCATATCCAGCAGGGGGAGGGATATAAGTGCGGCTTGCATGCGTGGAGGGTTTGCGGGTTGCTTGCAGATCAGGAGGGCTGGTGCTAGGACGACGCTACGCCCAGGCATGGAGCGTCGCATGGTCAATTTTGACCACCGGGAGCACGGCCATCGCCGTTCAGAGGAAAATCCTGTGGATTTCAAATGAGGGCCGGTTCCGTGCGCCCTGCGGGTTCGGCGCTAGGTCGGTCGCGCAATCGCCGTCGGATCCTGATTTAAACTGCAACATGGACGTCAGGCAAGACCCTTCCCCTCCTGACTCCCCTTTTCAGGAGGCCTCTCTTTGACGCGCAATCACGCGCTTCTCGCCACGTTTTGTGCTCTTGGATTCCTGCAAAGTGCGGTCCATACGCGGGTGGCTGGAGCACAAGAGCCGGGCGTTCCACTCACGGTCGAAAAGATATATGCGCACGGACCCTTGATTGGCCGGTTGCCCGAAGATGTCGAGTGGTCCCCGGACGGCAAGCATCTCTCCTATCTCGACGGGGGCGAACTCGTCGATCTCGACCCCGGCTCGGGCAAGCCGCATGTCCTGGTAAGCCGCTCCAAGATCAGTTCCATTGAGGGTGCGCCTGCATCCGAGCAGGACCGCGATCATCGCGTCCGCTACAAGATGGCTGCCTATCAATGGGCGCCCGATTCGCAACATCTTCTCTTCGATAGCAACGGCCGCCTGTGGATGTTCGACCTTCACACCGGCACGGGGGTCGAGCTCGGCTCCACGGGGCAGGCGTTCGGCGACGATCCCAAGTTCTCACCCGACGGCGAGTTCGTGTCGTTCGTGCGGGGTCACGGTCTCTCTGTGATGCGGCTCAAGGATGCTGGCGCGCCTCCCATGGTTGTGGCGCCTTCGCCCAACGAGACGGTCTGGAATGGTGAGGTCGATTGGGTCTACGAAGAGGAGCTCGATGTGCGGAGCAACTACTTCTGGTCCCCGGATTCGAAGAATCTCGTGTTCCTACAGATGAACGAGGCCGACGTTCCACTATATCCACTCACCGACTGGATTCCCACGCACGCCGGGGTAGTCCTGCAGCGTTATCCGCAACCCGGCGACGCGAATCCTAATGTGCGCATCGGCGTGGTCGCCGCGCGCGGCGGCAAAATCTCCTGGGTTAAGCTGCCGGTCAAACCCGACCAGGACTACATTCCACGCTTTGGTTGGGTCGATCGCAAGACAATCTGGGCGGAAGTCGTTACCCGCGATCAGAAGCACCGGGCGCTCTACTTCGCCGAGGCTGGCGGCACGACGCGTCAGATGCTCGACATCTCCGATGAGAAGTTCCTCGATGAAGATTATGACATCGACGTCGACAGCGGCGACATTGTGCTGACGAACTGGAGCGATGGTCACAATCACGTCTATCTCTACAGCTACGATCGGGCCAATCCAACTACCGCTCCGGCCAAGTTGGAGCGGCAGCTGACCAAGGGTGACTTTGAGGTCAGCTCTGTCTACTCCGTCGATCACCAGCGCAAGCTGGTCACTTATGCGTCGAATGAGGGCGACGTGCAACAGGAACAGATCTGGCGTGTCAACTTCGACGGCGAGCGCAAGCAGATCAGCAGCGGACCGGGCAATCATCAGCCGATTTTTTCGCCGAGCGGCGCAAGCTACAGCGACAAATACTCCAGGAGGATGAATCCGCCGCAGCTCGAACTCTGCAAAGTCGGGGACAGCTGCCAGACCTACTGGTTCACGCATGCTCTCGATCCTTACAGCCTTCATGCTCCGGAATCGCTCGAGGTGCGGGCGCACGAGGGCACAACCCTCTACGCGACTCTTTTGTTGCCGGCGGGCACAACCAACCCAGCGAGTGTGCCGCTCATTGTCAATCCCTACGGTGGCCCCGGCCCGCAGGAGATTGCCGACAAGTGGGCCGACGACCTGCTCTTCGACGAGCTGCTCGCCGAACGTGGCTTTGCCGTGCTGCATGCCGACAATCGCGGCACCGGCATGCGTGGCCGCGACTTCGCGCAGGCGGCCTGGCAGAACTTCGGCCCGGTGCAGCTGGAGGACCAGCTCACCGTACTCGACGCTGCGCTCGCAAAGTACCCGCAGCTCGATCCGAAGCGTCTCGGCTGGTGGGGCTGGAGCTGGGGCGGCACCTTTACGCTCTACGCGCTGTCGCACTCCGATCGCTTTTGCGCCGGAGTTTCCGTAGCGCCTGTCACCGACTGGCGCAACTACGACTCGATCTACACCGAACGCTATCTGGGAACGCCGTCTGAAAGCTCGTCAGAGTACAAAGAGCTCTCGGTGGTCAATGCAGCGGCAAGTCTAAAGGGCCGGCTGCTGTTAGTGCACGGAACCGGGGACGACAACGTCCACTTCGAAAACAGCGTGCAATACATCCAGAAGCTAATCGACGCCGATCTGCCCTACGACTTCCAGGTCTTTCCGCGCAAAACCCACTCCCTTGCTGGCCCCGAGGCGAAGACCAACTTATACCAGCGCGTCCTGGTGCATTTTGAGCAATACTTGATGCTGCCCGCGCGGTGAATACCTCGCGAACTGAAAACTGAGAGCTCTCTCTATCGATGAGTCCCGCACGCCCAGTTGCGAAAGCCGTTGCCGCAGAGCTTCTTCGCGCCGAGATGCTGCTCCTCGATCCAGTGGTGCGGCGCGATCGCTCTCGGGTTGCGGCTCTGCTGGCCGACGACTTCTTTGAGTTTGGCGCATCCGGCCGGGTCTGGTGTCGCGACGAGATCCTCGACCTGCTGGCCATCGAGCCCTACGCGCCGCCGATCCTCGAGGACTTTGCCTGCCACCGCGTAGCGGACCATGCCGTCCTCGTCACTTATAGGACTGTCCGCGTGAACACCGAGAGCGGCCGGCGCGAAACCGCCCTGCGCAGCTCCGTCTGGACGAAAAGGTCCGGCAGATGGCTCGTGCGTTTCCACCAGGGCACACGGGTTCCGTGAGAAGCCGACGGCATGGCCAACCGCGCTCTAAATGGTTGTTTTTATTTAACTTGGGTCTAAGCTAAACTTCCCGCCGCTTGAATAGCTCGTCCTTCTCACGCGCCGGGCACTTGGTGCACTCCAGGCAGCAAACGACGAGAAAAGCCACCCCAACGGTGACCAGAAAGGCCAGCAGGTTGGCGTTCACGGCGATCCAGTGAGTCAGAGTCCGCATAAGCTACTGGTAGAAACTAATTCATGCGCTGAAAGTCGCGCAAAACTGAACGCCGACATCGCATTTGGGGCCCGTTTTGCGTCGATTCAAGCGAGTCCAGTCTAGCATTGTTAGACGTTGTGGATTTGAGTGGGACGCCCTTGCGTAATGGCGAAGAAAAGACGAAAATAGATCCGACGATGGCCACCGCCCCCATCTCGAATCTGGAACTCTCGCCCGAGCAGTGGTCTGCGGAGCTGGGCCTGACAGCTTCGTCGCCCCAGAGCCCTCCCCCCGACAGTCCCAATTCGGAACCATGCCTCAACTGGCTCTTCGTCGATCTCAACTCCTACTTCGCCTCCGTCGAACAAGAAGTGCGCCCCGAACTCCGCGGCCGCCCCATCGCTGTCGTTCCCATGATGGCCGACACCACCGTCTGCATCGCCGCCAGCTATGAGGCCAAAGCCTTCGGCGTCAAGACCGGCACCGTGGTCGCCGACGCCAAACGCCTCTGCCCCGGGATCGAGCTGGTCGAGGCCCGCCACGAGATCTACGTCGACTACCACCACCGCGTCGTCGAAGCCGTGGAGAGTTGCCTGCCGGTCAGTTCAGTCATGTCGATCGACGAGATGGCCTGCCGCCTTTTGGGTCGCGAGCGGCCCCTGCGGGCAGCGTTGGACCTAGGCCTTCGCGTCAAGGCAACAATTCGAGAGCGCGTCGGGCCTATGCTGCGCAGTTCGGTTGGATTGGCGACGAATCGCTACCTGGCCAAAATTGCTTCAGATATGGAGAAGCCCGACGGCCTGGTCGCCCTCCCTCTCGACATCCTGCCCGAGGCCCTGCCCCAACTCACCCTACGCGACCTGCCCGGCATCGGCGCCAAGACCGAAAAGCGGCTCAATGCCAAAGGCATTTATGCGATGGACCAGCTGCTTGCCCTTGGTTGCGAGCAGGCCGGCGAACTCTGGGGCTCGGTGTGGGGCGAACGTTTGTGGCACTGGCTGCGCGGCGAAGACTTCGAGATGTCCGAGAACGAGCACGCCAAATCCATCAGCCACTCCCACGTGCTCTCGCCGGATATGAGGACCGCCGAAAAAGCCTGGGCTGTGGCCCACAAGCTGCTGCATAAGGCTGCCATGCGTCTGCGCGCCGCCGATCTCTGGGCCAGCAGCATCGGCCTGGCGATCGGATTTTCGGTTCCGCGCGGCGAAAAAACTCCGGTCAGCCGTTTCGGCGTCCCCACCCGCGGCTGGCACAGCGAAGTGCGCCTCTCCGAATGCCAAGACAACCAGACGCTCATCGCCGCGCTGAGCCGTCTCTGGGGAAACAGGCCAAAAGAATTTGACCAGCCCTACTTCATCGGCGTGCAGCTCAACGATCTGGTCCCCGACCGCCTGCATTCGCTGAACCTGTTTGACGCGCTCGATGACTCGGCCAGCCGTACCCGCCTGCTGGCCACCATGGATGAGCTCAATCACAAGTACGGCACATCGGCTCTCGCACCCGCAGCCATGCTGACGGCCTACAAAGCCGCACCGACGCGCATCGCGTTTCACAGCATTCCGGATTTGTTCTGAAGGTGTGCGACCTTCGTGCTCATTCGATCAGAATCCCCGAAAGCTTGGAAGGGGGCGCATGGACCCGTTGCCGTGTAGATCCGGTCAGCACCTTGCGCACTTCGATCCACTGAGCTGTCCCGCTTCATCGGCCGGTGGAACGCTCCATGAGCATGGGAGGCATTCCCGTCATCGTGGGCGGAACGCCGAGATGCTTTACCCCCCAGGCACACAAGCCAGCCATGATGTGAATCAGTTCGCAGCCGGCGTCCGTCAGGCAATACTCGACCCAAAGCGGCTTTTGCGCGGCGACCGTCCGGAGCACAACGCCGTCTTTCTCAAGACTCTTCAGCTGAGCGGTCAAAACCTTTTCGCTGATTCCGGGAAGAAGTTCGCGAAGTTCGGCAAATCGCTTTGTGCCGAATGCGAGGTACCAAACAATCTCAACCTTCCATTTACCCGCCATAACCGCGGAGGTTGCGCGCACAGGGCATCCCCCAAACGGAACAGTGCTTCGTCTGGCTTGCATAGTCCTTCCAACCTGGAATGACCATAGCAGACTGCGGAGCTTACCTATTTGTGCGTACTAGGAAAGCAATCCATTTCTCGCTACTCTCTCTTCGTTGACAAGAAAACCCGAGGCGTAGAGTGGACCTGTCGAACAATCCCCTTGCCCTGCTTACATTCATATCCGCGCCTGCGGTGCTTACCAACGCGTCGTGCGTTCTGCTGTTCGGAACCGGAAACCGCTATGGTCGAGCGATTGACCGGGTACACGAACTCGCCGAGACAGTCCGCGCTCATATCACCATCCGCGATAAGGAGCAAGAGTTGCGCATCAGCCAGTTGCGTGCCGGCGAGCGCCGGGCCGCACTCATTGTTCGCGCTCTCAGCTGCTTCTACACCGCTGTGGCCAGCTTCACGGCCAGCACCCTGATCTGCCTCATCGGCGCCGTCTTGCACGGCGCAGGCAACGATCGTTCCTTCACAGCATTTCTTCTTGCCGCCCTCGTGGTCGGCACGCTTGGAATGTTGGCCATCATGACCGGTGCCTTAGTTCTAGTGCGGGAGTCCTGGTTTTCGTTTCGAATCCTGCAGGAAGAACGCGCATTCCTCAGCCGGTTTGATAACTCTCCGGAGCGATGACATCAAGAACATCAACCACCACAAGGAGACGAATACGTGGAACAGAAACACTCGCAAGTTCATCCCGACGATGCGCTGGTCCTGTTTCTTGACCTGCAGGCCGGGATCGTCGAGCTCACGCAAACCAATCCGATAGAGCGGCTCCGGAAATCCGTCAGCGCACTGGGGAAGCTCGCCGTGCTGTTCGCGATGCCTGTCGTTGTGTCCGCGGTACGCGAGCAGAATGCCGATGCCGTGATGCTGCCGGAGATCCGGGACTCGATCGGAGACTATGTCATCCACTACCGCACCACCTGCGACTTGTTTCAGAACGATCGAGTGCGGGATCTCATTCGCGAAAGCGGACGCCGTACCATTCTGATCTCCGGCGTGGCTACCGAACTTGCCGTCCAGCTGCCGGCTCTGTCCGCCAGTGACGCCGGCTACCGCGCATTCGTGGTGATCGATGCCTGCGGCGGGATGAGTCAGAGGACAGAGCAGGCTGCCCTCAACAGAATTCATCAAGCCGGAGGGAGTTCGATATCTGTGATCAC
This sequence comes from uncultured Occallatibacter sp., assembly GCA_964585715.1. Classification (GTDB taxonomy): domain Bacteria; phylum Acidobacteriota; class Terriglobia; order Terriglobales; family Acidobacteriaceae; genus Telmatobacter. Next base: position 28,274 of record CAZPEZ010000044.1, on the reverse strand, counting down.
GCTCGCCGGCGAGTTCGCGGGAGATTTGCGCGAGCCACGTGCTCAGCAGGCGGTAGGTATCCTCTTCGAGCTCGCAAAAGCATGATGGAGGCGGCGAATTCACCGAAGCGGGGCGCGGTCGCCTTGCTTCAGGTTGCCGCTCTCTGCGGAGCGACTGGTCATTGTCAGTCGATGCAGTGGTGGCCTGAGGTAGACCTGAGCCTGACCGCCAAGCGAGCCAACTTGCTTATCCCATCCTTAGCGCGGCTTGATTCGAACTTGCCTAACCCGCAATTTGTCGCGACTGGAGCCATTGGCACGATACACCTCAATCGGCGCTGGAGCCTGAGCGCCGGATATCTCTTTGCCGATCTTCCGCAACACGATCAGGTGGCGCATGTTCCCCTGGCGGCTCTTACGCCGTCGTGGATGAAGCGTAAGTGGACGTTTTCCGATATCAATCGATTCGAACGGCTGCTGGCCTATTCCAGCCAACCCTACCGATATCGCAATCGTGCCACCGCGGATTACGCATTCGGCAGACATGGTACGCGGCATCTTTATGCCTCCAACGAATTCTTCGTCAATCTGTCGGAGAGATCATGGAATCAGAACCGTGCCGAATTGGGGGTTGGAATCATGGCCGGCCATTGCATCCGCTTCGATGCGTACTTCTTAGAGCGAAGCGCTCCTGGCGGGAAGGAGACCTCTGTAGTCGGTACCATCCTGACGGTCTTCATCCATAAGCAGAATGTGCGATAGGTGGCAAGTTCCCACCAGCGGAGCAGGGATGCCGGCATGCTCTTGATCTCTGGCTTTAGCTCACTTTTCTGTCCACGCCTGTTCTGAGAATTTCCTCCCGTTCCCGAAGCGCTGTCGGCAAACCGCTTGCCATTTCTCGTTACCGGCTGTAACATTTCGAGTGTTACGTGCTGTAGCATTTACGCGTCTTGATTCGGTCAGTCGTGCGAGATGCCACGGCAACGGCCCTTTCGAACTTTTTTCGGTCCAACACGTACCTTTTGCATCCCAAACCGCACTTCCCCGCGGATTAGAAGGTAGAAGCGATCCCAATGCCTCGTGACTGGCTGCCGGACTTTGAGCGACTCCTGGACGAGCATCAGTCCATGGTGTTCTCGTTGGCGTGGCGCATGACCGGCGACCGGGGGCTGGCCGAGGAGATCGCGCAGGACGTTTTTCTCGAATTGGACCGGAACATGACCCGCCTCGAGTCTCCCGAACACGCGCTCTTCTGGCTCCGCCGAGTGGCGATGCACCGCGCTGCGGACGCCATGCGACGCCGACGTGTGAGGGGAGTGGACCTTTGGATCGAGATTGAAGAGAATCACGGCACGCAGCCCGAGGAACGGTCTTCGCCGATGGGCGCACGTTTGGAACAGTTGCTGACCACCTTGCCCGAACCGCAGCGAGCCGCACTCGTTCTTCGCTATCAGGAAGACCTGACACCAGAGGAGATTGCCGCTACGCTGGATTCGCCGTTGGCCACTGTGAAGAGCAATCTGCAGCGCGGACTGAAACTGCTGCGCGCCAAGGCCGAGAACCATTTGAAAGACTATCTGCGGCCGGAACGAAACGTGGGAGGCGCCAAATCGAATGTCTGACCCGATGGATGAGCGTGATGGGTTGAGCGGCTTCGAAAACGAACTCCAGCAGGCATTCCTGCGCAGGCCCGCACCGCCGGGGCTCAAGCGCCGCATCATGAACCAGCGAGCTCAGCGCCGCACCGCGCAGATGCACAGCCGTGTGGTGCTCTGGCAGAAGCTGGCGGCAGCATTCGTCCTGGCTGCGGCCCTCGGCGGAGGCTACACCTGGCACTACGTTGACCAGCAGCGCAAGGGCGAAGCTGCCCGCGAGCAAGTGATGACCGCGCTGCGCATCACCAATCACGCACTCGATCAGATTCAGGCTCGGCTCGCGGCACGCGATCGTGCCGACCACGAATAAGGATTGTCAGGAAGAACGCTTATGACCGCAATCATGCAAACTCGTATCGCAACCTTGCTGATCTCTGCTGCGATCGCTCTGCCGGCTCTGGCGCAGCAGCCCTCGCCGCTGGTTCTACCGCCGCAACTCGAGAAAGATCTCGCCGCGCGCGCCTCAGACGTCACCGAAGTGACGCTCAACAAGAACATGCTGGGCTTCGCCGCCAAATTCATGCACGACAAGGACGGCGACGATGCCAATGCGCGCCAGCTGATCGAAGGCCTCGACGGCATCTATGTACGCGACTACGAATTCGACAAGGAAGGCCAGTACGATCCCGACCAGCTCGACCAGTTGCGCAAGTCGTTTGGGACACCCGACTGGACGGCCATCGTTCACGAGCATGAGCGCCGCTCCGGCGAGACCACCGACATCCTGGTGAAGGTCGTCAACGGCGAGAACAAGGGCATGTTCATCCTTTCCGCCGAACCGCGCGAGCTTGCTATCGTGCTCATCCTCGGCCCCATCCGCGTGGAGGACCTGGGTCGACTGCACGGCCTTGCCGGTCTCAGCGCCCTGGCCGAGGTGGAGAAAGAACCGCATATCAAGGTGAAGGAGAAGAACAAGGATACGACCAAGATCAAGAAGGACGGTGACCAATGAAGCTCTTCTTCGGAGTTCTCCTTTGCAGCGTGGCTCTGGTGGTCCCGGTCGTTGTGCTTGCCGGCGGCGGCACGGGCGGATTTGATGGCGTGGTCGACTCTATCGAGTCGCGCTATCACGCGCACGCGATGCGTATTCCCTTCCTCGGGCTCATAAGCCTTGTTTCGCGCAAAGCCACGCATGAAGGCGTGGGCAACCTGCATGTCGCCGACTTCGAAAACTTCACTGCCGAGGTCGACGGATCCGAGTTGGAGCAGCTTGTGCAGGAAAAGCTCGGCTCAGGCTGGGAGCAGATGATTCGCGAAACGAGCCGCCACGGGCGGGAGCAGACCCTCATCTTCATGCGCCCCGAGGGCGAACGCATGGGCCTGTTTATCGTCGACAAAGAAAGCAAGGAGATGGACGTCGTGCAAGTTTCGGTCGATCCGAACCACCTCGACGCGCAGATCGGCCACTACAGCCACCACCACGACGGAGACGAATCGGACTAACTTGCGCGCCCATCGCTCTCAACTTGATAGTACCCAGATTGGCGACCATCCGGCAGCGAACAACGAACGCCGCTTCAGTGCGACTTATCGTTGGAGGGTTGAGCCGAGATCCGATTCTCAGGAAGAGCCCAGGCAAAGAGAACTCCGCCACTGCTGGTGAGGACGAATTGGCGGCCATCGAGTTCATAGCTGATGGGCGAGCTCTGCATGGGCGAGCCTGTGCCTGCATGCCACAGTGTCTTGCCGCTGCTGGTCTCGAGTGCAAGCACGTTGCCGTAACCATCGCCAGTAAAGGTGAGCCCGGCGTCGGTGGTCATCACGCCGGCACCCGATCCCCATTCGCCGGCTTCGTGGCTCCAGCGGATTTTGCCGGTTTGGTAGTCGATGGCTTCGATCACGCCTTTGCCCCACACTCCGTAGTCGGCGCCAGCCCATCCATAGTCGCCATCGGCAGGCTTGGCGAAGTAGATGCTGTAGCTCGGATGGGCGTCGACGATGAAGAGTCCGGTGGCAGGGTCGAAGCTCGGCGAGCGATAGTTGGTGAGCCCGCCTTCATCGGGAGCGATGAGGCGTCCGTTGGGGGCGGGGTCCTTGTCGGGATTCGGAATCGGGTGGCCCTCTTTGTCGACGCCGAGCGACCAGTTGACGGGGCCGTAGGGAACGGAGAGAAGGCTCGTGCCGTTGCTACGGTCGAGGACGAAGAAGTATCCGTTGCGCGAGGTCTGCATGAGCATCTTGCGTGGCTGGCCATGAAAGTCTCCGTCGACGAGCACAGGCGTTTCGACGGCGTCCCAATCGTGGGTGTCGTGCGGAGAGACCGAAAAGCCCCAGACGAGCTTTCCGGTGTCGGGATTGAGCGCGACGATGCTGCAGGTGTAGAGGTTGACGCCAGGGCGCGGTTTGCCATTGAGCACGGGCGTAGGGTTGCCCGTTCCCCAATAGAGGAGATTGAGATCGGGGTCGTAGGTTCCGGTCATCCAGGTCATGCCGCCGGTAGCGGTGTTCGGCGTGCCGGCCGGAGGCGTAACGTCCCACTGCCATTGGACTGCGCCACTCTCCGGATCGAAGGAGCGCAAGAGGCCTGGTAGATTGTCGAGGTCGCCGCCCACGCCGGCGATGACGTGATTCTTGACGACGAGCGGAGCCATCGTGCTCCAGTAGCCCTTGCTCGTGTCGGCAATGATCTTGTCCCAGCGCACCGTGCCGTCTTTGGCGTTGAGCGAGATCAAGTGGGCATCCGGCGTGGTGAAGAAGAGCCAGCCTTTCAACATCGTTACGCCGCGATGGCCAATGTGTTCGCCCTTGGAAGGCCGGCTGTAATGCCAGATCATGTGGCCGGATCGTGCGTCGACGGCCCAGATGTTATCGGGCACGGTGAAGTAGAGGATTCCGTCAACAAGCAGAGGCGACGATTTGATCTGCGCAGGCTGGTTGGTCTGGAAGGCCCAGGCCAGGGAAAGATCGCCGACATTCTGCGGCGTGATCTGCGTGAAGGAAACATGACGGCGGCCGGAGTAGTCGCCGTGATAGCTGGGCCACGAGTCCGGTGAGGGATGGAGTAGTTGCGCGTTTTCGAGATCCTGCGCGGCGAGCGAGCATGCCAAAGAGCAACCGGCGACGAGGGCGACGAGCGCGAGAAGCAATCGCGAAAAAAACAGACTGTTGTTCGGCGACTTTATCAATTGAACCTCAATCGAACTTCAAGACGCTGCCATCAATGGAGTGTCTGCAGATAAGCCATCAGGTTGTGAATATCCTGGTCGGTGTATTGGCCGAATAGGTCGACGTGCGCTTCGACGGGTGCGTCAATGGAGTAGCGGACGCGGTTCGCCTGCCACGAGCGGTAGACCCCGTGCGAATCGCGCAGAGCGACGGTGAATTCGTCGTGATAGGCCAAGGTGCCTGCGATCTTTTCGCCCCCAGGCAGCGTGACCGTCACGCGGCTCTTGGCGTCGCTTGGATAGAGCATGCGTTCCTCGAGTTCCAGGCCCTCAAAACGCGAAGCTACGCCAGCCAGATCCCCACTGGGTGAATGGCACTTGGTACATCCGCCGGCGCCGTTGAAGTAGCGCCGACCAGCGTCCACGTTGCCGGTTTGCAGATCGGCGACCGCAACACCGCGACGTCCGCCGGGACGTGCCACGGCTTCCGCCTCCCGTGCGTGAATGAAGGCGATGAGGCTGCGAATCTCCTGCGTAGAGAGATTGAAGGCGGGCATTTTGTTGTCGGGGCGCCCTTCGTGGATGACCTTGGCGATCTCGTCGCCAGTGCGATCGCGGCGGACGAGCCGGGATTGGGTGAGATCGGGTCCGGTCTCGCCTCCCATCGCATCGCGGCCATGACAGAAGGCGCAGTTCTGCTGGAACAAGGCCTCGCCGGCTGTAGAGAGGTCGACGTGCGGGGTTCCACTCTGTGCGCCGGACGCCGGCTGCTCCGGCGTAGTCAAGAAATGCAGGAGCGCGGTCAACTCACCCTCCCTCACGTCGGGGAAACCGGGCATGCGGTCTTTGCCGGCGTGGATCATGTCCGCGATTTTGTCGTCGGTCATGCGGTGCTCGATGCCGAGCAGCGGTGGGAAAGCGGGCAAGTTGCCTTCGCGCCGATCGCCATGACAGATGGCGCAGCGCTGCGCGTACGATTCAGCGCCTGGGTCTTGGGGCGCGCTCGCCGCAGGAGCAGTCGCGGCTTGATCGGCGGCGCCTGCGGGTTTCTCGAGATACGGAACCAGAAAGAGACCTGCGGTTGCGGCGCCGACAACCAGGAGCGCGGATCTGAGCCTGTTCAATGCAGAAATTCCCCGAGATTGGATTGTCATTCGTTGGCAGCGGCGGTCTGATTCGAGTTGAACACTATTGAGAGGCCGCAGGCCGCGGATGGCTCATCGTACTTCCATCCGTCATCCAGAGAGCCCACTTGATGGCTTCAAAATACATCGTGCGGACATCGGAGTCGTCCCAGGAGTCTTCGGTGTGACCGAGCGTTGAATAGAAGACGCGGCCCTTCCCATACATCTTCGACCACGCCACGGCGAAATCGTGATCGGTGCGGTGAATGCGCGGGTTGTTCTCGTAGTTCAGCCGGCTGGGGTCGAGGCTGAGCAGCACATTGACCTTGTCGCGCGACCACTCCTTGGGCTGATAAATCTCGTCGTACTTCACGAACGACTTGGGAAAGTGGCGCACTGCGGGGAAATCCGGAGCCTCGTTAACGATGGGCGCGTTGAAGGTCGTCCATGGATGCTGATCGAACCAACCGCCAATCATTTCGCCGTACTCAGGCCAGGTGTAGTTGGTGTCCATCGCGGCATGAATTCCCACGAAGCCCTTGCCATCGTCGTGCACGAACGAGAGGATGTCCTGCTTCTGACTTGCATCGAGATCGAGCTCGCCCGTGGTGCTGGCGAAGACGATCAGGTCGAAGTAGTTCAGGTTTTTTGCGTTGCGCTGCCCGAGGTCCTTTTTGGTCAACAGCTCGGTATCGGTGCGCATCGTCGTGTCCCACAAGCCGCTCGCCTTGCCCACGTTGTAGATCGCAGCCATCGCGTCGGAGACAGAATCGTGCTCGAAGCCTTTGGTTTGGCCGATGACCAGAACGTGTTTTAGGTGAATCTGCTTGGCGTGGGGAGGCGGCGGCGTGGCGCCGGCCGGCGTTTGCGCGGCGGCGCGCAAGCTAAGTGCCACAAGCAGGCCGCAGGAAAAGATCAACAAACTCTGTTTGAGCCGCAAGAAATCTCCTTCTGGATGCTTCAGATCAACCCGCACCAAATCAGGCCGCGGATCGCCCGGGGAGCTTCATTCAATCTGTCGGAAGTTCTGGTGGAGAAAAACTCTTCGAGCTCGAACTTGAAGCGCTTCTTTGCTCGCGTGAAAGTCTAAAAGGCGCGCCGCGTCTTGCGCAACACCTCGGGGTCGGGCGGGATGGTATTCGCACGAGGCTGCCATTCCGGCACGAAGAGCTACTGATTCCCGTAGACCGGAATCGATGCTCCATGAATCGTTGAGGCGGCGTCGCTGCACAGAAAAAGGATGACCTGCGCGATGTCGCGGGGTTTGGGCCATGAGGCGAAGTCGGCATCGGGCATAGCCTGCCGGTTGGGCGCCGTATCGATGATGCTGGGCAGAATGGAGTTCACGCGGATCCCGGTCCCCTTCGTGTCCGCCGCAAGAGAATCCATCAGCGCCACCGCGGCAGCTTTGGATGCGGCATAGGCGGCCGCACCGGCTCCGTGATCGAAGGCTGCTTTAGCCGCGACGTTGACGATCGATCCGCGGCCCTGCTTCAGCATCGCCGGCACGGCAGCGTGCGCCAATCCGTAGCCCGATCGCAGGTTGAGCGCGAGCATCGCGTCGAGGGTTTTAGTCTCCAGCTCCCACAGCTTGATCCCACCTGCATAGCCGCCGATCGTATTCACGACGGCGTCCACCCGTCCGTGCCGGGCGACAACGTCGTTCACGAATTCTGCGACGGCGTGCTCGTCGGTCACATCGATCACGCGTCCTTCGAGCGTTGCGGTATTTGTGGCGGCGTTGCTTTTCAGAGTGGCAAACTCCGCCTCTTTGCGATAGGTGACGATCACCTTCGCGCCTTCCTCGAGAAATGCGAGGCTGACGGCATTGCCCAAACCGCCAGTGCCGCCTGCGACCAATACGACCTTGCCGGAAAAGCTGATGTTCATGGGACGCAACTCCTGGACGAAGACATCTTGAGAGATCGGGGAAAGGGCTTCGCGTCATCATTCACGGGCCACCCTGTGCGAGCTGCCAATTCGCAACCTCGATGTAAGAGAGATGCTAGCAGTTCGGATTCGATGCCCGGTGCAAGCCTGGCGCAAAGGTAAATCCGGTGTCTCTGGTCTCCGTTTCCACTAGAATCAACGTATGCCTGCTTACGAGTACCTCTGCGACGACTGCGCGACGCACTTCGAGAAGCGCCAGAAGATGTCCGAAGCGGCCCTCGACAAATGCCCCTCTTGCGGGGGATCGGTGCATCGCCTCATTAGCGGTGGGGCCGGCGCCATTACGAAGGGTGCGAGCCATGCCCACGCCGAGATGCCCGCCTGCTCCTCTGGCGGTCCCTGCTGCGGCGGCATGGGCGGCTGCGGCGCCGGAAACTTCTGCGAGAACTAGACGCCGGCATGGGCAACACCTATCGAGGCCGGCTTGCGCCGTCACCCACAGGCTATCTGCACATCGGCCACGCGCGCACCTTCTGGGCTGCCTATCAGCGCGCGCGAAATGCTGGCGGCACGCTCGTCCTGCGCATGGAGGACCTCGATCCTGAGCGCAGCCGCGGCGTCTATGCTGACGCCGCACTCGAAGACCTGCGCTGGCTGGGGATCGCGTGGCAGGAGGGCCCTGATGTCGGCGGTCCGTTTGAGCCCTATGCGCAGAGCCAGCGGTACGAACTTTATCGCGAGGCCTGGCAGAAGCTTCTTCAGGATGGGCTGATCTATCCCTGCCGCTGCTCGCGCAAGGATCTTGCGGCAGCGCTGAGCGCTCCGCACGAGGGCGCCGACGCGCCTGATGCCGACGACGAGCCTCTTTACCCTGGCACCTGCCGCGCCCTGCCATTGCATGGAGCGAACTCTTGGATGAAGGAAGAGGCTGGGAGGGAAATGATCGGCGCCAACTGGCGCTTTCGCGTGACCGACGGTGATGGGATCGAATTCGTCGATCTGAATCTCGGCCCGCAACGCCTTGTTGCTGGCAAAGACTTCGGCGACTTCGTTGTGATACGCCGGGATGGTGTCGCGAGTTACCAGCTCGCCTGCGTGGTTGATGACGCTGCGATGCAGATCACCGAGGTGGTGCGCGGCGCCGATCTGCTCAAGTCGACCGCACGGCAGATCCTGCTGAATCGCGCTTTCGGCTACGCCAATCCAGCCTGGTTCCACTGCAGCCTGGTGGTCGACGAGCAGGGTCAGCGTCTGGCCAAACGCCACGACGCGCTGAGCATCCGCACACTCCGCCAACAGGGGCTCTCGCCGACCGAAGTCCGATCGAGGTACGACGCGAAGGTTTAGCTCCCTTCGTACTCTTCCGAGCCGCCGGCTCGATGCGGATGATAGGATGGCTCTCGTTCGTCCGCCGGATGGAGTACTCGATGGCCCAAAAGCCCGACTACGGAATTGATGCGCCGAACGTAATCCGCAACTTCTTTCTCGCGGGTGCGCTATTTCTGATCGTCTCGCTAGTCTTTCCGCGGGTCGTGATCGCGCACATCGAGTTCATCCTGTTTCCTGGCTTTTTGTGGCCGGAACTCTGGTTCTTCTTGTTCGGCGGACTAATGCTGCTCTACTCGCTGGTGGGCAAGTTTCGCCATCGCGATCGGATCCTCGCGAAGGTGAATTGGACCGGCGAAGAGAAGGTGCTCGACGTGGGCACAGGCCGCGGTCTGCTGCTGATCGGCGCCGCCAAGCGCCTCAAGCAAGGCCATGCGACGAGCATCGACATCTGGAATGTCGAGGACCTCTCGGGCAACGGCCCTGAAGGACTCAAGACGAACATCGCACTCGAAGGCGTCGCCGCGAAGACGACGATTCTGAGCGAAGACGCACGGCAAATGAGCTTTCCCGATGCATCGTTCGACGTGGTGCTGTCGAATGTGTGTCTGCACAATATCTACGAAAAGCCGGGGCGCGCCAAGGCTTGCAGTGAGATTGCGCGCGTGCTCAGACCCGGTGGTGCCGCGGTGATCTCCGACTACAAGTTGATGAAGGAATACGCGGGCGAGTTTGCCAAGGCCGGGCTGGCCGTCGAGATGTGTCCGCTCGATTGGACCGGAACGTGGCCGCCGCTGCGGATTCTGGTCGCGCGCAAGCCGGCCTGACCGTCGAAAGTTGTGGCCGCTTACTCGTAGTAGGTTGCGGTCGTTGTGTCGGTCTCCCAGATCGTGCAATCCTTCACGCGCACACGGCCTTCGGTCATGCCATGGAGCTGGTCATTGGTCAGGTCATAAAGATACTTCGCAATATTTTCGGCCGAGGGATTCAATGTGACGAACGGCTCGAGATCGTTGAGCATCTGGTGGTCGATGCGGTCGATGACGGGACGCAGCACGTTCTTGAGCAACTTGAAGTCGAGGAGCAGCCCGGTCGCGTCGAGCCCGGTGCCGGCCAGTGTCACGCGCACTTTGTAGTTGTGCCCGTGCGGATTTTCGCACTTGCCATGGTAGTTGCGCAGATAATGGCCGGATGAAAAACCTGCCTCGACGGTGACTTCATACATCGGGTTCGATCGATCCTGAGGGAGGAGTCCCACCTCTATTTTAGGAGACGGTGCCGGTCGCCGCGGACGGGCTCAGTTGCCAGTCCCGCCGCGACGCTTTTGGCGAGCGGCGCGGCGTTCTTGTTCGCTATGCCGGTCGACCTGTTCGAAGAGATGCGTCATGACACCGATCAACGCGGAAGAGAGACCGGCAAGCAAAAGGACGAGTGAGATGGTGCGCCAAAGCGAAGCGTTGGCCGGCAGGCCCGGCTGAAAGCTCGACGGCACCAGAGACATGCCGGCAGAGAGCAAAGTGAAGATGCCGAGCACAGCGGCGAGGATGTAAAAATTGCGGGACATGCGCGCTGTTGCGATTGTACGAGTCAGGCCGCTAGATCGGTCGAGTCGAGGAGGACAACCCCCGCCTTCGCAAATTCCGTTTCGATGGTGGCGACCGAGCCATTCAAATCAATCGCCCGGCAGGCGTCGCGTAGCACGAACGCCGGGAAGCCGAGGCGCCGTGCGTCCAGCGCCGAGTAGCCGACACAGTAGTCATAGGCAAGCCCGGCGAGAAGGACGCGCGTCAGACCGCGTTCGCGCAGATAGCCTGCGAGGCCTGTCGAAGTAGCGCGATCGTTTTCGAAGAAGGCGGAATAGGAATCGATGGTCCGGCGAAAGCCCTTGCGCAGAATCAGTTCAGCTTGGGTGAGACTCAGGTCCGGATGGAACTGCGCTCCTTTCGTGCCTTGAACGCAATGGTCAGGCCACAACGTTTGCAGACCGTAGCTGGCATTAACCTGCTCGAAGGGTCTCTTGCCTGGATGTGTTGAGGCAAACGAGAAATGATCGGCGGGATGCCAGTCCTGGGTCAGAATGACGTGCTCGAAACATTGCGCGACCCTTTGGATCGGCTGGATGACCGAGTCCCCGCCCGCAACGGCGAGTTGCCCGCCGGGGCAAAAATCGTTCTGTAGGTCGATGACGAGGAGGACGTCGCTGTCGGTAATCTGCATCGAGGAGAGACCGGTCATGTTCTCAGCTTAGCCGGGAAATGGCGGCGGGAGCAGGACGTGGCCTGCTCCCCCGAAAGCGAGCGCGGATTTCCATCACGAGGCTCCGGTCGCCCGCATCGTGCCGACATAGGCTAGGGCTTCTTTGCCGTATCGAGGCGTAAAAAGTGAGCGGCATTGTTGTAGAGGATGTCACGTTTCTGCTCGGGCGTCAGATAGTCTGCGTTTTGGATGATGCTGATCGAGTAGGCCATCAGCTTGGGCCACTCCATCTGGTCGGTGCCGAACATGACGCGATCCTCAAAACCGGCATCGACGAGGCGTTCGATGTAGCGGTTGACTTCCTTGAGCGGATAACTCCAGATGAGCCCGGCCACGTCCACATAGACATGGGAGTTGGCCTGGAGCAGTGTGAGCATGTTGTCGATCATCGGGTACCCCGCGTGCATTACCTGCACCCGAAGCTTGGGGTGGCGCGCCAGCAAATCTTCGAGCAGCAATGGGTTGCCCATCGAGCCGCGGAACTTCGACATTCCCACGTTGGCGCGGCCCGAGCCTCCGGTGCCCATGTGGATGGCTATCGGAATGTCGAGTTGCTCGGCCAGCGCGAAGTACTGATCGACGGAGGGGTCGCTGGGAGAGAGGCCCTCATATTGCAATCCGATCTCGCCCATGACCTTGAAGCCGCCCGTCGTGAAATCCTTGCGGAGTTCTTCGAGTGGCACGCGGGCGCCGGGGTTCATTCCCTCGTTGAAGCTCGTTCCCGGAATCACGCGCCCGGGCGCCGCATCTTTCCACACCTGCACGCTTATCGGATCGCCAAAGACGACTGCGGTCACGTTAAGGCGTTCCATCTCGGCGGCGACGTCTTTGACGTATTCGCCCTTGGCGGACGGATAGAGCTTTGGGGTGCACTCTTCCTGGTCCCAGCCATTGTTCGCTTCCTTCGTGCCGGGATCGGAGGCCAGGAACTTCGACTCGTTCGGACACATAGGCCCGCCGCCGGGGAACGATTCGAGCATGGCGTGCACGTGGACGTCGATCACGGGAGGAACGGTGCTGGTGGTATTCTGTGCAACGCACCAAGACGCACCGCACGCGAGAGCCCCGGCAATGGCAAGAACAGACTTCAGACGCAAGAACATGACGAATTTCTCCTGTGCACGTCATAGTAAGGCACAGCCCCGGACCCCAATTCGCGGGTCCGGCTGTCAGCGTCGGAGAGCTACCGCGCGTACGTAGGCTTCTTGGTGGCAAAGGTGGGACGCGATGGGCGTTCGACAGACTTGGTGTCGGGGCGTCAGTCCTGGGTGAGGATCAGCTGCTCAAAGCGCGTGGACGCTGAGGCTCGCGTGCATCCTGTGCTCCTGGCCCGGTGCGAGTGAGACGGCGGAGCCGAGAATGTTGCTGGCTTCAACGCACGCAAACTGCCGCCATTCCTTGTCGCCAAGATCGCTGAGCGAGGCCGCGCCTTCCTGCCAGGGATTCCAGACGACGGTTGTGGCCGAGTTCTCTTTCTCTGTCCGGATCGTGCGACGACCCGCCGGATCGATCAGCTCCGCAGTGCCGCGGACATCGAGGTAGGCGTTGTCCGTTTTGCCAGCGAAGGTCACGTCTCCCGACTGGGTCTTTTGACGGTTCCCATCGACGTTGTCGAGATATGTGACTCGATCGAGACCGCGGATGCTGGCTTTCTCGGCTTGGCTCACTCGGAGATACGTATGCAGCGCCTCTTCGAAACGGAAGGCAGTCCGCCCGGTATTCGTGACAATCAATTGAAGCCGAAGAAATCTGCCGATGGACAAGACGTGCACGAGGCGAAACGTGTGCGGCCACCAGCGGCGGGTCGATTCGTCGTCCTCCGTGGAGCAGACGACGACCACGGAGTCTCCTTCGGCTTTCACGGATTCAAGCCGCCATGCTTTGGTGCGGACAAACCCATGGGCCGGCGCCGCGGGGTCATCTGGCTTGGAGCGGAACCAGGGAATGCAAATCGGAATCCCCCCGCGGATGGCGCGGCCATCCTGCCAATGCGATTTTTGGCTAAGAAAGAGGACTTCCTTTTCGCCAGCGGGCTGCCATGAGGTGATCTGGGCACCATACAAATAGATCTCTGCCGAAGCCGAAGGCGCGGTCACACAGATTTTGGGCAAGCCACCGTTGCCCGGGATCACGGCAGCGACATTCGGGATTCCAAAGGCGTGGTTGAGAGCTTCGATCTGGGCTTCGTTCATGACAGAGACGATTCTATCGAGCCGCGCGCTCTTCGAGTAGCTTCCGAATTGGAAACGTCTGGCCATAGCGCTGACGGCGAATGTGCGGATCGAGCGAGTCAGGGGCCCTTGGTAACGGAGGCACGGTGGTCACGGCCCGAGGAGAGCGATGTTGCGCGTACGCAAGGGTAGTTGCGCAAAGCAAACCCTCCGCCGCGCGCAAATATGTCACAGAGAGCTGACTGTCTGGCTGGTCGCACGCCGGATGTTACCCCAACACCTCACGTGGATTCGCGGAGAGGAGCGAAGAACTTCTCTACATCCGCAATCTCCGTGGTCATCCGATACGGCGGCAGGCTTTGCAGGAAGGTCTGGCCGTAGCGCTGGCGGCGAATGCGCGGGTCGAGCAGCACTAGAACGCCGCGGTCTTCGAGCGACCGAATGAGGCGGCCGAAGCCCTGCTTCAGTGTGAGCACCGCCGAAGGGACCTGGTAGTCGAAGAACGGTTTGCCGCCGGCTTCTTCGATGGCTTTCATGCGGGCCTGCACCACCGGATCGTTGGGCACGGCGAAGGGCAGGCGGTCGATGATGACGCAGCTCAGCGCTTCGCCCTGTACGTCGACGCCCTGCCAGAAACTCGAGGTGCCGAAGAGGACAGCATTCGGCGTCATGCGGAACTCTTCCAGTAATGCTTTGCGCGGGGCGGTGCCGTGGAGAAGGATCGGGAAGTCGAGCACTGGCAGCAGGAGCTCGTAGAGAGCCCGCATCTGGGCGTAGCTGGTGAAGAGGCAGAAGGCGCGTCCACGGCTCAAGTCGAGCACGCGGCGAATGCACTCGGCGGCGGCTTCGGGGAATTCGGGATCGCGGGGGTCGGGCATCTCCGGAGGAAGATAGAGCAGCGCCTGCTCGCCGTAGCGGAAGTGCGACGGCACAACCAGCTCGCGCGCTTCATTCATGCCGAGGCGTTTGCGGATGTGTTCGAAGCCGCCCTGCACGGTGAGTGTTGCCGAGGTCAGCACGACGGTCGGAATGGTCTCGAAGACCAGCTCGTGCAAGAGCTCCGACACGTCAATCGGAGTGGCTTGCAGAAACGTGTTCCGCGGCCCTTCGCGGGCGGCGAACGTTCCCTTCTCTGTGCCGGCGCGGGTCCGGCGTTCGAGCCAATAGACCATGTTGCTGGCATTCGACTCGAGCAGGAACTCGAGCTCCGCGCGCAGGCGCGCGACACGCTTGCGCAGGCCGGCGGATTCGTCGATGTCTTTGAGCCGTTCGAGCTCGGCTTCCATCAGCTTGAGAGTCGTGCGGACGCTCATGTAGAGGTCGCCGGAGGTTTCGAGAAATTCCTCGCGGCCGGCAAAAGGTTGGCGGCCATCGGAGGACATGGGCAGGTTCGAGAAGAAGAGGCGGGCGCGCTCGCGGAGTTGTTGCGTGGTGGCGGGCATCCGCTCGGCGCCGTTTTTGCCGCGCAGCAGGACGTCGGTGTCGCGGGCGAGCTCCTCAAAACGGATATTGCTCACGGAGAGCCCGAAATAACTCGATGCGACCTCTTCGAGTTCGTGGGCCTCGTCGAAGACGACGGCTGCGGCTTCGGGCAGCACGCCGGCATCGGGCGCGCCGGAGGCCTCCTGCTTGACGGCGAGGTCGGCGAAGAAGAGATGGTGATTCACGATGATGATGTCGGACTCGAGCGCGCGGCGGCGCATCTCGGTAATGAAACACCGCTTGTAGTCGGGGCAGGTGGTCCCCAGGCAAGCGTCGGCGCGGGCGTCGAGTTTGTGCCAGAGGGCACTCGATTCGGGCAGCCCGGCCAGCTCAGACCGATCGCCGGTCTCGGTTTCGCGTTCCCACTGAGCGATTTGCTGGTACTGGTCGATCTCTTCCAACCCCGACAAAATCGGCTGATCGCGCAGGGCGACCAGTTTGTGGCGGCAGAGATAATTGGCCCGGCCCTTCATGTAGCAGACACGCAGTTCGCCCAGAAGCGACTCGAGAAAGGGAATGTCGCGGAAGTAGAGCTGGTCCTGCAGAGCTTTGGTGCCTGTGGACACGATCACGCGCTGGCCGGTGCGCAGGGCCGGCAAAAGATAGGCGAGGGTCTTCCCAGTGCCGGTGCCGGCTTCGACGATCAGGTGGCGGCGCTCGGTGAGAGCTCGTTCGACGGCTTTGGCCATTTCGAGCTGGCCAGGGCGGTACTCGTAGGGGAGCGGCGACTGCGCGAGAATGCCACCGGGTGCGAAGAACTCGTGCAGGGTCGGAAGGGCCCGAGTTGTGGCGGCGTCGGAGGAGGGCATGAAGCAGATTTCATTCTAACGAGTGGAGGGGGAAGAATCTGCGAAGGCCGACACACACCTAAGTCCTGTGAATTGCGATCGGGTGCTTCGGCTGGTAGAGCCCGATCTCACCGCCGCTGGGTAGCATGATGCGCGTGACGCTTCCCCAGCGCTCCTCATGGACCGGCGAACACGCCACGCCGCGTTGGCGCAGCGAAGCGATTTCAGCAGGGAGATCGTCGCACATCAGGTAAAGCTCGTGCGGACCGTTCTTTTCGTTGGGATGAAACGCAGCCTCCGCCGGAGGCAAAGCGAAGATCAGCCAGCCGTGGCCGGCGTCGACCGAGCGAAAACCCAGGACATCGCGGAAGAAGGCGCGATCAGCTTCGGCGTCCTGACTGTACAGAATGACGTGTGCGCCCGAGATCATAGGGTGCCTTCTCGCCGACCAATCCCCAAATGGCG
>CAZPEZ010000044.1:0-11934 GCA_964585715.1 uncultured Occallatibacter sp. | reverse complement strand
CGATTCACGACTCAGCCTTCGGCGGTTGTCGGATCGATCATGGTTTTGACTTCGGCGACACTGTTGGCCGGAAAGCCGCCCTGGCTTGCGTGCTCGCGGACCATCGCTTCGTTGGGCGCGATGTAGACGCAGTAGATCTTGTTCGCGGTCACGTAGCTGTGGACCCACTGAATCTCAGGTCCCAAGTTCTTGAGGACGCCGCAGGATTTCTGCGAGATGGTTTGCAGGGTCTCCGGCGACAGCGAGCCGGCGCCGGGGATTTCACGTTCGATGACGTACTTGGGCATGTGGGGAAGCTCCTTGCGCTTCACGTGAGCGGTAGTGTATCGAAGGAACCGGCAGCCGGGGGAGAAAAAAGCTTGAATCGCCTTCGCTGTCAGACCGGCCCGTGCGGATTGACTTTGTCAAGTGGACTAAGCATACTTAGTCCATGGCGTATACCGTGCATCAGGCCAAGACCCAGTTCTCCCGGCTGCTGAAAGAAGCGGAGGCGGGCAAAGAAGTCATTGTGATGCGCGGCAAAAAGCCAGTAGCGAAGATCGTAGCGATTGACAAACCCAAAACCGAAGAGTTGCCGTTCCGATTATTGGGAGCTTATCGCGGGAAAATTCACTACGATGACAGCGTTTTTGATCCGCTCACTGACGCCGAGCTTGCTGCGCTTGGCTTTGATGACTTACTCGAAGGCAGCCTCGTACCGCCGCCAAAGAAGTGATGGACTTCCTGCTCGATACACACGGGCTATTGTGGACGGTGGATGCCCCTGAAAAACTGTCCAGCAAAACAATGGCGCTCCTCGATGACCGAGAGAATCGGATCTACGTGTCCATCGCGACGCCCTGGGAACTGGCAATCAAGGCGAACACTGGCAGACTCGACGTAGCGGAACTGTTGCGGGGTTTTGAGCAAAGACTTCTGGCTGCGGGATATTCGTTGGTCGAAACGACAGCGGCGCATGTGATTCGGGCAGGCCTTTTGCCTCTTCATCACCGTGACCCCTTCGATCGCCTGCTCGTGGCGCAGGCGCTGGATCTGCGCGTTCCTATCATCAGTCGGGACGACAAGTTCGATCTTTACGGTGTCCGGCGCATCTGGGACTGAACCGGCGTAATTGAGAATAGAGATGGGTCGTTCCACACGGACAAGACCAGGAGACACCTTTGCCCACCTATCGCAGATCGGTTGTTCCCAGCAAGCCGGGATCGGCTGCGCACCCTTTGATCGCGATTGTGGGCCGGCCCAATGTGGGCAAGTCGACACTCTTCAATCGCCTGACGGGCAGCCGCCGGTCCATCGTGGGCGATGAGCCCGGTATTACGCGCGACCGCATCTATGGCGAATACGAGTGGGAGGGCCGGCATTACCGGCTCGTGGATACCGGCGGCATTGTGCCCGACGATCCGGAGCTGATCCCCACGGAGATCTACAACCAGGCTCGCGTGGCGCTGGACGAAGCCGCGGCACTGGTGATGGTCGTCGATGCGCGAACCGAGCTGGCGCGGCCGGACTACGATCTGGCACGGCTTCTGCAGCGCGGGAAGAAGCCCCTTTTCCTGGCGGTCAATAAGGTCGAAGGTCAGGCAATGGAACTGGTCGCGGAGAACTTTCGCCAGTTGGGGATTCGCGAGCTGCATCCGATCAGCTCCGAACATGGGCTGGGCATCGGCGATCTGCTGGATGCGATTGCGGAAGCTGTACCGGTGCCCGAAGGTCAGAGTGGCGAAGAGCTTGCCGAAGAAGGCGAAATATTCGAGGGCGGACCGCTGGAGCCGGGCGAACCCGATCAGGGCAAGTCCGATCAGAAAGAGAAGCCGGGCGTGCAGCCGCCGCATCGCACGCATGGGGAGTTCGAGCAGCATGAGACCTCGGTGGCCATCATCGGGCGGCCGAATGTGGGCAAGTCGACGCTGCTGAATGCGCTGACCGGGACCGCGCGGGCCATTGTTTCGCCGATTGCGGGAACGACGCGCGATGCAGTCGACGAAGTGGTCGAGTATGAGGGCGGCGCCTTGAGATTCGTGGACACGGCGGGTATCCGGCGCAAAGGTAAGACACACCTGATGGCTGAGAAGCTCAGCGTAGTGATGGCGCGGCGGCATCTGGAAGCAGCCGATGTGGCCCTGCTTGTGATCGACGCGACCGAGGGTGTGACCGCGAGCGATGCCACCATCGGCGGCTACGCGCATGAGAGCGGCCGCAGCGTGATCATCGTGGTCAACAAATGGGACGCAGTGACCACAGGACGAACCGACGGGAAACCGCCCGCCGATCGCGAAATCTTCGAGCGACAGTTGCGCAACGTGCTCAAGTATCTGAGCTATGCACCGGTGATCTTTCTTTCGGCCTTGGAGATGACCGGACGCGATCGGAAAGGAATGAGCCGCGTGTTGCGCGAGGTGAAGGCAGTTGCGGCGGAGCGGCGCAAACGCGTCACTACCGGGCAGATGAATCGATTTCTGGACAAGATCGACTTTCAGCGCGCGCCGGTGCCAATGGCCAAGCGAATTCGCATTTTTTATATGACACAGGCGGCTGTGGCGCCGCCGACCTTCGTGCTTTTCACGGATCGCGACATCAAGCTGCACTTTGCGTTTGAACGGTTCCTGGAAAATCAGATTCGCGAAGCCTTCGGGTTCAAAGGCACGCCGATCTGGTTTAAGGTAAAGGCACGGAACGAGAAGGCAGGGGGCAGGGAATAGGGATCAGCGCACGGGTCTGGATTCGCCGACGCCTCTCTCGATCTGCTATCTTTCCGGGTGAGCAGAAACGTCACAGTCATTGCCGGTGATGCACTTCGCACCGAATGTTCGAATGAGGAAGGTACTGCGTTATTCTCCAATCGGTTCAGATCTTTGACTTCGCTGGAACCAGTTGCTCCGACTTGAGGATGTTTCCGCCTTCCTCAAGAACGTACAGCCGGTTGACCGCGAGATCGCGGAAGTGATCGACTTGCCCGCTGAGCCAGCGCACCTCGACCACATCGGCTTGCTTCGCCTGCTCAAGGCCGAAATGAAGTCGGAGGTCATTCTGTGAGAAATAGCTTCCGCCGCTGCGCAGTTCGTCGATCTGCACGAGAGGCTTCTTGGCGCCGATCGCAGTTGTCGCAGTCACGATGACGCGCGTGCCGATCCCGGAGCGGTTCGACTTGGTTCCCACAAGCTTGATCTTGATCCAGTTCCGGTCGAGCGTCGAGTCGCACCGCAGCAGTTGAGGCGGCGCATTGATGCAATTCACCGCGATGTCGATGTCGCCATCGTTGTCATAGTCGCCAAATGCGCAACCGCGTGCGGGCGCATTCTCCAGAATTCCAGAGCCGCCTTTGTCCGTTACTTCTTCGAACCGCCCATTGCGCAGATTGCGATAGAGATACTTGTGCTCGGCATATTTCAAATCGGCCTTCGAGTTATCTACTTCTGGATAGACGTGGCCATTGGACATCAGCAGATCGAGCCATCCATCGTTGTCCATGTCGAAAAACCCGACGCCCCAGCCCAGTAGTCGCGTATTTACACCGAGACCACCCGGATAGGTGCGGTCCTCAAAATTTCCATCGCCGAGGTTAGTGTAGAGCGAATCAGTGTCACCTGCGAAATTGGTCTTGACCACGTCGAGTTTGCCGTCGCGATCATAGTCGCCAATGGATACACCCATGCCAGCCTGCGGTTTCGCCTCAGCTGACAGTGCAGCTCCAGCCTCAATGGCAATATCGCGAAACGTCCCGTCTTTCTGATTGAGATAAAGTGTGGCGGGCGCAGAATCGTTTGCAACATAGATGTCAGGCCAGCCATCATTGTCCAGGTCCGAAGCGGCAACGCTCAGTCCATAAGTACCCACTGCAGTCCACATCCCGCTCTTTTCACTTACATCTTCAAATGTTCCATCTCCCTTGTTGTGATAGAGGATATTCTTTCCACCTGGCAGCCCCGGAGGACCGCACGCCACCAGGATTCCCTTGTAGGTACACGGCCCATCCTGCGGGAGCGGCGCCGTCTTCAAGTCGAAATCGACATAGTTGGCAACGAACAGATCCAGATGCCCATCCTTGTCGTAATCGACAAACGTACATCCAGAGTTCCAGCGGATTTTCGGCCCCGGCTGAATGAGCCCTGCTTCTGTCGTCACCTCCGTAAAGGTGCCGTTGCCGTTGTTACGGTAGAGCGCATTCTGGCCATAGTAGGTGACAAACAAATCGTCGAAGCCGTCGTTGTTGTAGTCTCCAACGCAGCATGCCTGGCCCCACCCAGTCTTGTGCTCCAGGCCCGAGCCGATCGACACATCGGTAAAGGTGCCGTCGCGATTGTTCTTGAATAGCCTGCAGTGCGGTTCCTGTCCCGCAGGAAAACCTTCCAGTCGCCATCCATTCACCAGGAAGAGATCGGGCCAACCGTCGTGGTCATAGTCGTAAAAGGCGAGGCCACATCCCGTCGTCTCGAGCAAATACTTATTGTGGAGTTCGGCGCCGTAAATCGTTTTCCCGATCAATCCCGCTTCCGAAGCAACCTCAACGAAGGTGACACCCAGAGGAGTTCCTTCGATCGGCGATTTTGGTCCGGGCGGTGGCGGCGCTGGCTTCGCGTCATAACTCCGCTCCTGCGGCCCGATCTTGGCAGCCCGATCGCTCGCTGCCTGCTGCCGTGGGGAAGCCATCGCAACGATATCCGCAAACGGCAATACCAGCGCTGACTTACTCAAGGATCGAAGGAATCTACGTCGATTGATTTGCCGATGACCCACTAGAGTGCTCTCATTTCTTTATTGACTACCCCCTGCCTCGGTCTCTGGTGCATTCTGAAGAGCGGTATGCACGTGCCACGGCACACTTTCGATCGAGATTTCGGGGTGTTTGCGCAGAAAGTTCAGCGAGTAGGTCGGCGCCGCCGGATCGATGCGCTTGATTGCGTACTGCGCGGTTTCAACCTCAGCCTCATGCTTCAGCCCTTTGCGCCGATACAAAATCGCAAGATTGTAGTGTGCGGCTAAATCGTCGGGATCGATCGCCTGTAGTGCCTTGAACTGTGCAATTGCATCGTCCTCACGATGTTGCTGATAGTAGGAGATACCCAATTCACGTCGGGCATCACGGCACTCCGGATATTGAGCTACAACCTTCTCCAAATCGGCGATCTCGGCATCGGAGTGACGCGCCCTGCGCTCGACCAGCGCCATATAGTAAAGTGCTCGAGCATCGCTCGGCGTCAAGGCAAGCGCCTTTTCCAGGGGCACCCGCGCCTCATTGTACTTCTCCCATTCAATGTAGGTTAACCCGAGATTGATGTATCCATCCTTATATTCCGGACGGAGCCGCGTCACCCGCTCAAATGCATCGATTGCGTCTTCGTACTGTAATTGATCGAGCAGTCCGATCCCGAGATTGTTCCAGCGCATCCAGTCTTCGTTATCGTTTGGAAGCGGCGCTACCGTTGGGTTCTCGCCAAGGTTGATCTGGCGACCGCGCGATGCAAGCTCCACTACGGGGTAAGCTGGATGATCCGGGCCAAAGATGTTGTTCAAGTAACTTTGGCGCAGATGCCGATAGTTCACTCGAGCTTGCAGAGTTACCGGCCCCGTTACGCCCTCGGGCAATCTGAATTGATACCGTATCAGCGCCGACCGTCCTGCTTGAATCGTGTTGTCGTACGCGACGGAATGAATCGCGGAGACCACGTGGTTGTCCACAAATTCACCCGTTACATCGACCGGCCGATTCGTAAAACTGTGAGCGCGAGGGTCAAGCATCCCGTCCGGCTTCAGAAATCCGCTCTCGTATATCTTGGCACCGGCGGCATCGGTAACGGTAAATTGGACCCAGGCCTCGTACAGATCGCGCACTTCAGGAAGCAAAGAGTGTCCGATGCTCTTGTTCTGAATGACAACGAAGGCTTGCATGAGGTCGCCTGCATGGATCGTGAAGGGAACTGTGCCGAGCGGGGCAACCAGTTTGTCGTCGTTGCCAATCTTCAATCCAAAAATGTCGACGTTCAGATAAGTACCTCTACGCAAAAACTCAATTGTCTTATCAAGCTGTTCGTCGAAGCCATAGTAGAACGGAACCGCGGTATTCCCGGCTAGCCATCGATGCGAAGCAAAGGTCCCGTTCTTGGCGCCGGGCTCCGGCAGCACATTCGCCGCGCGGCTCATATGGCAGCCCTGGCAGGTTGTGAAGTCAGTCGTGTAGAAAGTCAGGGGATTGCGGTTGGAGAACTTCGAGTTCTGCCATTCGTCATACGCCGTGAACGCGCGGATCCATTTGTAGCCATTGAGGGTCGGAGGCAAGTTAGCCTTGTGGCATGCCGCGCAGAACTCCGGGGTACGATAGACGGCCTGCATGACGGCTTTCGAATGCCGATCGAGATGCGCATAGATCTCCGTATCCGGCACCCTACCAGGTATGCGATTTCCCTTATCATCCACCAGAACGGACGGAACACCCATCACGAATCCGCCGTTCCCCAGCTTCGACTTGACGCTCTGAATCGAATGGCACGTCGTACAGGTCAGGCCGTCGCGATCGAAGGACCGATCGACCATTGAACCAGGGTTCATCGCACCGGCCAAGACAGCAATCGGGTTATGGCAACTATCGCAGTGCCGCGCAAACTCGATGCCCTTGGTCCGAATCAGGATGTTCACGCTCGTCCGGTAGAACGGCGTGCGGAATGAATTCGAGTGGAGCGCCTGCCGCCATTGGTGATACGCCTCCTGGTGACAATGTCCGCAGTACTCGGCGCTTATGAAAGCACTTGGTTCAAGAAAATCGTCGCCCTCCACCGCTGCGTTGCCCGGCGTCGACAGCTTTCCTTTACCGAATGGATAGTTGTAGGTCTCTTTGATGCCGTCGGCATAAGCCTTGCGCGCCTTTGCTTCGGCCGTTTGCGGGTCGTCCTCGGCGCCGTGAATGCTGCGCAGGAACACAGCAGCCGGCGCACACCCCAGCAACAGGAACAGCAATATACGTCGCGAGGAGCTACCTAACATACGCATGACCACCGGCACCGCGCGCGCTCTCCCAACCTACAATTTGGTTCAGGCAAGGGTGCAGCGCGGGCGTGCGCGCGCCGGCGATGCGAAGAGAGGGAAAGTCGCCGTGAGTGCCAATGGGAGTATAGGCGAATAGCGCAGCGAGTGTACATCCATCTATGGATGGAAGGCCCGACACACCTACTTAGCTTTGTTCTGGAGAGCCTCACCCCGGGCGCGTTCCGAGGCTGCTTCTGCCATTTTGCCCTGCGCTTCCAACACTTCGGCCAGCCCTAGATGTGCTTCTGCGTAGTTGGGATCAAAGGAAAGTGCGTCGCGAAATTGAACGACCGCATCGTCCAGATTCCCCTTTGCGAGCTGCGACTTCCCGGAATTGGTGGCAACCTCGGCGCGCTGCAGGTTCATGTGCTGACGCATTAGATCAGCGGCAATCTTACGCTCCTGTGCTGCTCCGGCCGTGTCGCTCTGCTTGACCAGCACCGAAGCGAGGATCAGGTGCGAGTCCGCCTGATTCGGCTGCTGCTTGATCGCTTCTCGCAGTGCTGCCACTGCCTCGGGCAAGCGGTCAAGCTTGTTATAAACACTTCCTAGTGTTGCCCACCCTTCGCCGTTTTGAGGGTGGAGCTTAAGCGAGATCTCCAATTGCTGCGCGGCTTCTGCGTAGCGCGCCACCTGCATGTAGAGCAACCCCAGCACGTATGCCGGCTCATAACCGGATGGATTTAGCTTTTCGGCCTTTTCCAGTTCAGGAATCGCATCCACTGCGTCGTCCTGCAGCTTGTATGCGGTCCCCAGGTCATAATGCAGTTGCGGCAAATCCGGCGCGAGCCCGATCGCCGTTTTCAACTCCGCGATTGCATCGTCAACTTGGTTGATCTGGAGATAAGCCGCCGCCAGGTCCTGGTGTGCGGTAGGGTCCTTTGGATTCAAAGCGACCGATCGCTTTAGATACGGAATACCATCGGTGGCGTTATGTGCCTGGGCCAGCGCCATGCCCAGGTTGGTCAGCGCCTCACTGTTCTTCGGCTCTGCCGCAACCACCTTTTTCAGCAACTCGATTGCATCCTGTACCCTGTTCGAGCGCTGCAGGACAAGCGCAAGCTGATAACGCGCGGCGATCGATTTGGGTTCAAGGACAAGTGCATGTTCC
The DNA here is from genome assembly GCA_964585715.1 of uncultured Occallatibacter sp. Classification (GTDB taxonomy): domain Bacteria; phylum Acidobacteriota; class Terriglobia; order Terriglobales; family Acidobacteriaceae; genus Telmatobacter. The sequence goes on along the minus strand of CAZPEZ010000044.1, from coordinate 3,806 downwards.
AGGATCGGGACCGCTTCCGCGTCGTGGCCGGCATCGGAGATCGCCCTGCCCACAGCCAAGGCCAGAGCAGGGTCACTCGGCGCAAGTGCGTACGCCTTCATCAACTCTTCCTGGGCGCCGGGCTTTTGCTCTGCTTGCAGAACCATTCCGAGGTGGAAATGCGCGCCGGCGCTGCCGTTGTTCAGCCGTACCGTCTCCTGGAATTGCTGCTCGGCAGGTCCCCAGTCCCGTTCCATCGCGTACAGAGATCCAAGATCATCATGGAGCTGGGCATTACGGCTGTCCTGCTCCACCGCTTGTTTCATCTCTGCTGCAGCATTCCGCGTTTGGCCGGCGCCCGCGAGCGATCGAGCGTAAGCCGCCAAGGTCGCGGAGCCGAGCGGATGCTGTTCTGCCCGCGCGGCTGTCTCCAACTTCGCGAAAAGCGGGATCGCCTTCTCGTATGCACCTGTTTGCGCGTATACCATCGCTAGATTCAGCTGTGCGGCGCCGTCGCCTGGCTTGATGGCTAATGCTTTCTCGAGCTCGCGGGTGCCCGCGGCCCATTGCCCCTCTCGCACCAGGACTGCACCAAGTGCGCTATGTCCCTGCTCGGCGGCGGGAGCAAGTCGCGTCACAGCCTCAAACTTCGCTCGGGCGGTCTCAAGATCGTCTCGGTTGAGGGCCGCAACGCCCTCGCGATAGTCCGTATCGGCTTGGATCAAACTCGCGGGCGGCTGTTGCGCGCATGCCATACCTATCGAAAGCGCGAAGAGAAACGAGAGCCCAGGGAAAAGAGGAAAGCGCATGGCGGCAATCGCAATGATGTTTATGGTACCTCTTCGAGTTTCAATCTCGATGGTGTACGAGGTACGTTCTGAGCAACGGCCACGGGAGGGCATTCCGGGTAGAGCAGGTTTTCAAGTGGATGAGCCAGTTTTGGATTAGTACGGTCGCAGCGTCGACGAGTTGAGGCTTCTCAGGAACATCGAACTGCGGTGTGACCCAAGGCGGGCCGCAAGAGATTGGCGCAAAATTCGAGGTTTCCCTGGCCGATGTGGCGGACTTGCAGTCGGAAGACTCTTGGGAGAAGGCCCGAAAAACGCTGTATCCCAGCCCAAGCGATGGACCTAAAGTTCCATTGCTATCTGGCTGACCAGAGAAAAGGGCGACTTAAGGGAGTTAACTGCTCACAGAGAGATTCTCTAGTGGATGATTTGAGCGAAAACGGCGCGGGAGTCGGGGAGATTTTAAGATTGCAAGTTATTGATAATATACGTCTTGACTCGCTGGCGGGGGAAGAGTCATTCGAACTCTCGATAGAGGTTTTACAAGCCATTGAAGCGGAAGGATTTAGAGTGAAAACGATCCTCTGCAGTGGTGCTTCCAGCGAGATCTCACTTTCCGCTGGATAGTTCGTCCTTATCGAGAGATAGTGAACTTCGTCGCAAGTGTTGCATCGGATGAGCCGCCGGCGAAAACAGTGTAGGTGCCAGGCTCAACGATCCACCGATGATTCCTGCTCCAGACCGCAAGATCGGTCTGTTTGAGATCAAACTCCACCCGCTTGGATTCGCCTTGCTTCAGATGGACACGTGAAAAGCCCTTTAGGGCTCGATCCGGCGTTTCCACAGTGCCAACGTCGTGGTGCAGATAGAGTTGCGCGATCTCGTCGCCTTCCACGTTTCCGGCGTTCGTCACTGTCACCGTTACAACGACGTCGCCGTCTCTTCCATCCGGCGTCGCCTGAGTGGATAAGTTGTCGTACCGGAAGCTTGTGAAGCTCAAGCCAAATCCGAATGGAAACTGTGGCTTCCGATCGCCATCGACATACTTTGTCGTTTTCGACGGATCGAAGTTATAGAACGTCGGTATCTGGCCGACACTTTTTGGAAATGTGATAGTGAGCTTTCCACCTGGGTTGTTGTCGCCAAAGAGCGTCTCCGCTACAGCCTGACCGCCGAATTCGCCGGGGTACCAGGCTTCCAGTATGACTGGCACATGTTCCGCCGCCCAGGGGATTGTCAGCGGGCGACCATTTTCCAGAACCAATGCTGTTGGATTCCCGGCCTCCACGATTGCTTCCAGCAGCTGCTCTTGATTCCCCGGCAAATCCAGGTTCTGCCTGTCAGATCCTTCCCCGGAGATGCCCTGGTACTCTCCCAAAGCCAGGATAACTACTTCGGCTTCTCTGGCAACTTCAACAGCCTTTTTGATGTCGGAGCCGTCATTCATCGCAATCGAAGCACCCGGCAAAAGTGTACGCAAGCCATCGGCGATGCTGATGTGCAATCCGTTCTTCTCGTCCTCGTAGTCTCCGTACCGCGCGACAGCTGCATTCGGTCCGATCAGGGCAATGCGCTTCAGAGTCTTCGGCAAAGGCAACAGGCGACCATCGTTCTTCAGCAACGTCATCGACTTCCTAGCCGACTCTAGCGAGATTGCCAGGTGTTCCTTGTCGCGCTTCACACGAGCAGTAATCGACGTATCGATATACGGTTGATCGAAAAGACCAAGCGCAAACTTGGCCCTGAGCACCGATGACACGGCGCGATCCAGGGCGCTTGGCGAAAGCGTATGATCCTGCAGACCCGACAAGACCGCGTTCTGGAATTCTTCGTGGCTGAAGTCATAAAACTGCATGTCAACGCCGGCATTGATAGCCTGCACAATGGCATCCTTGGCGTCTGCGGCCGTGTGGTGATCTTCCCAAAGCCGTCGGATCGCGCCTAGGTCCGAAAGCACAAAACCTTGGAATCCCCACTCTCCGCGCAGAACGAAGCTGAGAAGGTCCGGGTCTGAAGCGACCGGTACGCCATCGATTTCGTGATACGCGGCCATCACGCCCATCGCGTGCCCCTCGCGAATCGCTGGCTCGAAAGACTTCAGCATGATGGTGCGCAGTTCGCGCTCGCCGATGTGGACCGGAGACGTGTTGAGTCCGCTCTCTGGAGAGCCGTGACCTACGAAGTGCTTTGGTTCTGCAATCACAGAGTGGTCACTGCTTAGCGATTTGCCTTGAGCACCTTCCACATAAGCAAGACCGAGTTGTCCCGTCAGGTAGGGATCTTCCCCAAAGTCCTCTTCCACGCGACCCCACCGTGGTTCACGTGCCACGTCGAGCACTGGGGCTAACACCATCTCCACCCCTGCCGCCCGCATCTCGCTCGCGATTGCTGCCCCAGTACGTTGTGCAAGATCAGGGTTCCAAGTTGCCCCCAGGTTAATCGGAGCAGGAAAGACGGTCCCATCGCTGTAGCCATGCAGCCCCTCTTCGATGAATATGGCGGGAATACCTAGCCTTGAATGCTCGATCGTCCATCGCTGAATCTCGTTTGACAGTTCAGCACTCGGGTAAAGATCGTGAATGCTTCCCACTCCGAGCGTCCCAAACAGCCTTACTGCTGTGTGCGTTTGGAATTTCGCGTTCGGTGCCGCATGAGTTTTGTCGAGAGCATTGTCAACCAAATCAGGCACCCCTGCGTACATATCGAGCTGACGAGCCTTCTCTTCGGCGGTCATGCGCGAGATCAAATCGCGCACGCGATCTTCAATGGGCAGGTTTGACTGCCTGTACGACGCAGCTGAATCTGGGACGCTTGTCAGCTGTTGAGCGGCCACAGCGGCTGAAACGCAAAGAACAAAGCCTGCGAGGTGTTGTGTTCTCATGTGATCCCTCGAATGATAACGTCAAATCTTCATTTTCTCAGCCGTCGGAAGCGCTTTCGAGCAACGCCTTGTTGAACCGAAGCGAAATGTGCTTTCTGATCGATGTCGAACTGGACGTGCCTTCAGCTATTCTTGGACGTGCTCGTGGGATTGGATTT
>CAZPEZ010000043.1:0-39883 GCA_964585715.1 uncultured Occallatibacter sp. | reverse complement strand
TCGATGAGATAATCCATCTCGGCCAATGCCGGCTGGCGCAGATCCTGACGAACGCTACCTGTGACGCCGACGATGGCGGTCTTCTCCTCAGGCTTTTCGTGATCGTCGATGTGCGGCGTTGCGATGGGGGATGTGCCGTGCAGAAATTTCGCGACGAAGGCCTGGTTAGCGAGCGCGGTTCCTGCCTTGTTGTCGGGCCGGTCGAGAGATGGAGAAAGCGCGCGGCCGGCGCGAAGCGGAATGCCGAAGACGTCGTAATATCCCGGCGAGACCATGCGATCTTCCGCAAGCATTTCGGCGTTTTTCGGATTGGGCGGCTGGCCGGCGATGTGGACGTCGGAGTTCGCACCCCAGCTCTCGATGGGCAGCATGTCAATGAGCCCGGCGGCTTTCACTCCTGGAATCTGTCGCACGCGATCGAGGAGTGGATTGAAGAAGCCGGAGAGCGGATCGCGACCTTCGTACCTGGCTGGAGCGATGTGCAGGTCGACGGCCAGGATGTGCTGGGGCTCGTAGCCGAGATCTTCATGCTGGTAATGGGTCACGACTCGAATGAGCATTCCGGCGACCACGAGAAGGACGAGCGTGAGGGCGACCTGGGTGACGATGAACCCAGCGCGCAGGCGATGCTGTGCGCGATCGGCACCGGCGCTGCCGCCGGAGCGAAGCGCGCGATTCGGATCCACCCCGGATAGCCGCAGCGCGGGAAAGAGCGAGGCAGCGATGCTTGCGCAGACGGCAATGGCGACCGCCGCGCCGAGCACAGCCCAGTTCATGTGGATGTCTTCGCCGCGCTGCAGCGCTTTAATCAGGAAGGCGCTCAGCAGGTCGAGCAGGCTCCATGTGAGCAGCATTCCGCCAGCCGCGCCGGCGGCGCCGAGCACCAGGCTCTCCGTAAGCACCTGACCGATCAAGCGACGACGGCCGGCACCAATGGCGACGCGCATGGCCATCTCGCGTTCGCGTTTGATGCCGCGGGCAAGCAGCAGGCCCGCGATATTGACGCAACCGATCGCGAGCACAGCCAGAGCAGCGGCGAGAAGAACCCAAAGCGCGCCACGGCTCTTCGAATCGACCGACTCGGACAATGGCAGGAGATGTAAGGTGCGACCGCCGTCTGTATCGGGATAGGTGCGGGCGAGGTTGGCAAAGATATGGGTGAGATCGGCCTGCGCGGCCTGCACTCTCACACCGGGTTTCAGGCGTCCCACGGTACGAAGCCAGTGACCGCCACGAGACACCATCCACTGCGCTGCGTCAAGATGAACCGGCGTGTAGACGGCATCGCGAGCATTGAGCGGATAACGGAAGCCAGCGGGCATGACCCCGACAATCGTCGAGGCGCGGCCATCGAGACGCAGGGACGTGCCCACGACGTCGCGCGCGCCGTTGAAGTGCTTCATCCAGGTTTCATAGCTGAGGACGACGACATCGTTTTTGCCTGTAGTCTGCTCGCCGGGCAGGAAGGTGCGGCCCAGGATCGGCGGCACGCCGAAGACCTCGAAAAAGTTGTCGGTGGTTCGGACCGATTGAAGAGCCGTAGGACCGTTGGGGGTTTCGGCTGCAGCATCGCGCCAGCGGAAGTAGCCGGCCAGAGCTTTGAATGTTGTGGTTTGGGCGCGCTCGTCGAGATAGGACGGCCAGGAGGCAGGCTGGAAGTAGCCGCCGCTGCTGTTGTGGCTGTCGATGTCGACGATGCGGCCGGGCTCGGGGAATGGCAAAGGGCGCAGAACGACTGCATCGATGACGCAGAAAACCGCTGTCGCCAAGCCGACGCTGAGGGCGAGCGTCAGCACGATGGTTAATGCGAATCCGGGCGACTTGCGCGATTGACGCAGGGCGTAGTGAAGGTCGTGCACGAGCGTCGACATGGCGTTCCCTCCCTATTCGGCACGCAGCGCGTCGGTTGGATTGAGGCTGGCGGCCCTTTGCGCTGGAATGACAGAAGCAATCAGGGCCGCCAGTCCCAACGACAACGTGGCCAGAGTGAGCATCAGAGGATCGTAGGGCTTGACGGCATAGAGCTGATCGTTGATGCCGCGCCCGGCGGCGATGGCCGCGGGGATGCCGATCGCCAATCCGATGAGCACCTGCAGGAATGCGCCGCCGAGCACCATGGAGAGCACGACGCTTCGATCCGCGCCGAGCGCCATGCGAATGCCGATTTCTCCCGTCCGCTGTTCGACGGTGTAGGCGGTAACGCCGTAGATGCCGATCGCGGCAAGAACAAGCGCGAGGACGCCGAAGATCAGTGTCAGGGAGGCAATCATGTCCTGCTGGCTGAAGTCGCGGTCCAGTGTTTCGCGATAGCTGCCGAAATCGAGCAAGGCGAGATTGGGGTCGATATCGGAGAGCGCTTTGCGTACCTGCATTTGGAGTCCCTCGGGGTTGCCCGGAACCCAGAGAACCAGATTCTCCATGTAGTGAGCGCTTTTTTCGCCTTCGATGTCGATCGGCTTGGTGTATTTGGTGTGCTGGACCATGGGCAGGAAGTACATGGGGCGGTCCGGATCCTTATAACCCCAGTTGAGATAGCGCATGTCCTCCGCGACGCCGACGATCTCGTAGTCGCCGGCGTGGATCATTTCGTCGGCGCCAAAACGCTTGCCGATGGGGTTCTCGCCCTTGAGGAATTTCTGAGCGAAGGCCTCATTGACGACAGCAACCTGAGGCGCGTTTAAAGAATCGCGCTCGTCGATCGCGCGGCCCCTGGCGATGTGATTGCCGAGAGTGGAGAAGAAGCCTGGTGTAACACGCGTCCAAGTGGCGCCGTCGTCCTCGCCGGAGTGTGGCTCGGGCTTGCCCTGGATGCGGACACCGTCGTTCCAGCTGTCGCCGCTCATGGGGGCATACGTGGCGCCGGCAACGGCTTTCACGCCGGGTATCTGTTGGAGGCGTTCGAAGACGCGGCGGTAGAGGAAGTCAAGTTGCTCGGGCTGATAACCGGCCTGGAAGGCATCGATCGAAGCGATGTACCGGTCTTCAACGGCGAACCCGAAGTTCTGGTGCTCGAGGTTACGGAGGCTCCGCGACAGCATGACGGCGGCGCTGAGGAGCACGAGCGAAACGGCGGCCTGCACAATGACCAGGGTTTTCTGCGACCAGCTGGCGCCCTTGCGTGTGGAGCGGCTTGCTCCGCGCAGAGCCTCGATGGGATCGGCGCGCGAAGTGAGCCAGGCAGGCACGATGCCGAAGAGGATGCCGGTGAGCAGCGAGACTCCCAGGGCAAAGAGCAGCACCGGGCTCGAAGGAGAGGCCTCAATCGGTACATAGAGGTTGTTGGGGCCCGGACTAGTAAAGGCGAGGTGCAGAATGAGCGAGGTACCGAGGTACGCGATGCCGAGTCCAGCGGCGCCACCGATGACGCCGAGTGTGAGGCTCTGCACAAGGGCTTTGGCGATGAGGCGGCTGCGCGATGCGCCGAGTGCGATGCAGAGAGAGGTTTGCTGGCGGCTGCGGAGGCCGCGTGCCAGAAGCAGATTGGCGAGATTTGCGCACGCGATCAAAAGGACACATGCCGCGGCGATGAAGAGTATCTTGAGCGCGTCTTCATATTCCTGGCGCATATCGGTAACGCCCGCGCCGCCGGGCGTGAGGAACATCTGCTGCTTGGGCAGGTATTCCTTGTCCTGCATGGTGAGGTCGGCGTAGTGGCTCATCTGCCATTGGCGCAGTTCAGTGCGCAATTGCGCTTCGAGGGCCTTTGGATCAGACCCGGGTTTGACGCGACCAATGATGTCGAGCCAGTTGGCGTCCGGCTGCGGCAGGCGCGCGCGCTTGCCGCCGATGATGAGTTCGGCCGAAAGCGGCATCCAGAGATCGGGCATGCCCCAGCTCCGGACATCGGCGCCCACGAAGCCGGGAGCTGCAACGCCGACGATGGTGAAGGCGTTGTTGTCGAAGAGGAAAACGGAGCCGGCCACGGATGGGTCGGAGTTGAACTTCTCTTTCCAGGCGTGATAACTCAGGACGGCGACTGGGGGAGCACCGGCGCGATCGTCGGAGGGGTTGATGACGCGACCTAGCCAGGGACCAATGCCGAAGGTAGAGAAGAAATTACCGGAGACGAACTGACCGTTGCGCGATTCAGCAGGCTGCGTGGCGCCGGCGCGTCGCACGCCGAGACCTGTGTTGCCTCCCTGGAAGGCAGCAAGTTCCTCGAAAGCCGGTGTGTTGTCTTTGAAGCGATGGTAGAGCTCGTTATTGAAGAGCGAAAACTCTTCCCACTGGGTATACCCGCCCCAGTTGCAGCAGTGGACTTTCTTGCCGATGCGCCAGAGTTCATTGGGCCGGGTGACGGGGAGCGACTTGAGCAGGACAGCCTGCACCAGCGTAAAGATCGCGGTCGTTGCGCCGATGCCGAGCGCCAGGGTCAGCACCGCGGTCAGCGTAAATCCCGGCGACTTGCGCAACTGGCGCAGCGCGTAGCGCAGGTCCTGCAGAACTTGATTCATCCGAATCTCCCCGATGCCCGATGCGGCTTAGCGAACAGACCCCGACCGACGCAACACGGCGCCGCGAGCGGCGAGCCACAGTAGAGAAGCGTCGGGTTTGCGTTCGAGGCCTCTACTAGGAGGCCTCTACTTCTTCGGTCAGCTTCTTCAGCTCGTCTTCCGAAACGACCTTGCCGTCGAAGAGGTGCACTTCGCGCTCGGCATGTTTGGCGAATCGCGGATCGTGGGTCACCATGCAGATGGTGGAGCCTTCGCGATGGAGGTCGGCGAGCAAGTGCATCACGGCTTCGCCGTTCTTCGAGTCGAGGTTGCCGGTAGGCTCGTCGGCGAGAAGGATAGAGGGCGAGCCAGCCAACGCGCGGGCTACAGCGACGCGCTGCTGCTGACCACCGGAGAGCTGAGCGGGATAGTGCCGCATGCGATGCGCCATGTTGACGCGCTCGAGAGCTTCCTTGACGCGCTTCTTGCGCTCGGCCGAAGGCATGCCGGCCCGATAGGTCAGGGGCAGCTCGACATTTTCTTCAACAGTGAGGTCGCCGATGAGATTAAAGCTTTGGAAGATGAACCCGATTTCCTGGTTGCGAATGCGTGAGCGCTCGCTGAAGCTGAGGTTCTCGACCGGCTTGTTGTTGAGCAGATAGCGGCCGCCGGTCGGCGTGTCGAGCAGGCCGAGGATGGAAAGCAGCGTGGATTTGCCGCAGCCTGAAGGCCCGGACATGGCCACATACTCGCCGCGCGAGATGTTGAGGTGAATGCCGGAGAGCGCGTGCGTCTCCACTTCGTCGGTGTAGAAGACTTTGGTGAGGTCTTCGATTTCAATCAGCTTGTCGTTTGCCATCCAATCCCCCTCGTGTCAGTTCATAGTTCGTACTTCGTGGTTCCCAGCTCGTAGTTCGGTCGAATGTCTGCCTTTTCGCTGCAAAGCCTCTCGGCTATTCGAGCCGGACGCGATCGACGTTGTCGTAGCGCGACATGTCGGAAAGAATCACTGTGTCGCCTTCCTTGAGTCCCTCAATCACCTGAATCGTATTCACCGAAGCACGGCCAACCTTCACTGGAACGCGCTCGGCGTACTTTCCATCCGGATCGAGCTTGAACAGACTCAGGGTCGAGTTTTCGTTGCCCAGAGCGGGGCGGCCCACCTGGATCGTGTCCGCTATGCGTTCGAGGTCGATCGTTCCGTCCACACTCAGTCCGGGTACCGCGCCAGCCGGGAGCGGCCCATCCAGTTGTACGTCAACGGTGCGTGTTCCGTTCAAAACGGTGGGGTCGATGCGCGAGACATGGCCGGGCACGATGCCGTTGTGGGTATCGATGGAGGCGGGCTGGCCGAGCTGAATGTCGTGGGCCTGGGTCTCAGCGATCTGGAGAGCAGCTTTCAGTTTGTCGAGCTGGATGACTTCAGCGACAGGCGTTCCTGCGGCGACGTGAGTGCCGACTGATACCGGTCCCGCAGGCAGGGCTGCGTCCTGACCCGCGATGCCAGCCTTCACTTCAAGGGCTGCTGTCTGCTTTTCGTACAGATCGACGAGAGTCTTGGCCTGATCGATCTTGGACTGGGCCGAAGAGAGCTGAATCTGGATGGCTTTTTCGTTGACGTCGAGCTGCTGCATGGAGATCTTTTTCTGTTCGGCGAGCTGCTCGAATTTGTTTTGGGAAGCCCCGCAGACAAGGCCGGAAACGACACCGAGTTTGCAGAGCTGCGCATCGGTATCGGCCTGACGTTTGTCGGTTGAATAGTCGGCGTCGATCTGCGCGGCGGTTGTTCTCTTGTCCATCAGCGTACTTTGCAACTGGGATTGCAGAGATTTGTAATCCGCCTCGGCCTGCTGCTGCGCGAGCTTTGCGCTGAGGAGCTGCTGGTTGAGCTGCGGGTCGGCGAGATCGAGAAGGATGGTGTCGGGCGTTACTTTAGCACCGGGCAAGACACGAATGCGGACGACGGTGGCATCGGTCAGAGCCGGAATGAGCAGGATGCTGTCTTCGCGCGGAACCAGCGTGCCGGTTGAGCCCCGGACCTGGCGAATCATCGGGCCGCGCTTTACGGTGTCGGTCCAGATGGCGGAGCGGTCAACTGGCGGTGCGGCGGGCTTGAGGCGGGCAACGACGAAAACAGCGATTCCAATAATGACGACTGCGACGCCAGCGTAAACGAACATCTGGCGTTTCTTTTTCTGCTTAAGATCTGGCCGGGCGATATCCATGTCGGTATGGCAGGGAGCACTTGCCGTGCCAAAGGTAACGGTCGAATTCGATCAGAAAACAAAGAGGTTATTGAGGGTGGCGGTGAGAGGCAGACGAAGGATTGTTGACCGGATGCAGGGGCGAGTGTTCGGAATCGGACAGTCCGGGAGCGTGCCGGGAACTGGCTGGTTCGGGCGTCAGGCCCGTTCGACTGCGAGGGCAACCGCATTGCCACCGCCGAGGCAGAGACCGGCGATTCCCTTCGACTTGCCATAGCGGCGCATGGCATGGAGCAGAGTGACGAGGACCCGCGCACCGCTTGCGCCGATGGGGTGGCCAAGGGCGACGGCGCCTCCATGGACGTTGACTTTGGCGGTGTCGAGGTCGAGCTCGCGATTGACGGCGAGCGCTTGTACGGCGAAGGCCTCATTGAGTTCGAAGAGATCGACATCGGCGAGAGACCAGCCGGCCTTAGAGATCACTTTGCGGACCGCGTCGATCGGGGCGAGCGAGAACCATGCCGGCTCACGACCGCTAATGGCTTGCGCACGAATGGCTGCAAGCGGAACGAGGTTCAGTTCACTGGCGCGGTCGGCGGTCATCACGACAAGGGCTGCAGCGCCATCGCTCACGCCTGGGGCGTTGCCGGCGGTGACGGTGCCAGCTCCTTTGAAGGCAGGTTTGAGACGGGAGAGCGTTTCAAAGGTGGTGCCGGGGCGAATGGATTCGTCGCCGTCAAAAATCGTTGACTGTGCGCCCTTTCTTGCCGGCGGGATTTCGATGGGGAGTATCTCGTCGCGAAAGACGCCCTGGGCCGTGGCTGCGGCGGCGCGGCTGTGCGATTCCGCAGCGAAGGCGTCTTGTTCCTCACGGGTGATGCCGTATTTGGCGGCGACCATCTCAGCGGCTGCGCCCATGTGGAAGTCGTTGTAGGGATCCCAGAGGCCGTCATAGATCATGGAGTCGACGAGCTTGCCATCACCCATGCGATAGCCGGAGCGGGCCTGCGGGAGGAGATAGGGCGCGTTGGTCATGGACTCCATCCCGCCGGCGACGACAATCTCGGCGTCTCCAGTCTGGATGGATTGAGCGGCGAGTCCCACAGCGCGGAGGCCTGAGCCGCAGACCTGATTGATGGTGAGAGCACTGACTTCAGGCGGAAGACCGGCGTAGATTGCTGCCTGGCGGGCGGGTGCCTGACCAAGACCTGCTTGCAGGACGCAGCCCATGATGCACTCCGATATTCGGGGCTTGTCGGCTGTGACTTCCGTGAGGTCTGTTGCCGCTCCTGAAGATGGTTCGAGGTCGGCGCGGCGCAGGGCTTCGCGGACGACGAGTGCGCCGAGTTGCGGAGCGGAGAAGGACTGGAGCGAGCCTTGAAACTTGCCAACGGCGGTGCGGACGGCGGAGACGATGACGACTTCTTTCACGCGGAATGCTCCCCCCAAAGAATAGATGATGAATCCGAGTCTGGATCTGTTGAGGGATGGAGCTAGATGCGCCCGGCGGCGCGCAGTTCGTCAATCTCCGCGTTGTCGAAGATCCGCGAACGAATGAGGAAGCGAACGCCCTCGGCATTGTCGAGCGAGAACATGCCGCCGCGGCCGGAGACGACGTCGAGGGTGAGCTGGGTGTGCTTCCAATACTCGAACTGGCTGCGGCTCATGTAGAAGGGCTCGCCGTCGACTTCGCCGAGTTGCACGTCGGAGTCGCCGACGAGGAATTCGCCGCGGGGATAACACATCGGGGAGCTGCCATCGCAGCAGCCGCCCGACTGGTGGAACATGAGTGGCCCATGCTTCTCTCGCAAGACGCGAATGAGGTGAACGGCGAGATCGGTGGCGAGGACCTGCTTGGGAAGATCGGACATTGACTGGGCCTTTATCCGGAGCTAAAGCGAGCTATCCCGGGTCCCCAAAAGCGAGGGACCCGGGGCACCCATTTTCGTGCGGGATCTGGCGGTTTAGAAGAAGCCGAGCTTCTTGGGGCTGTAGCTGACCAGCAGATTCTTAGTCTGCTGATAGTGATCGAGCATCATGCTGTGAGTTTCGCGCCCGATGCCGGATTGCTTATAGCCCCCAAAGGCAGCGTGCGCGGGATAGGCGTGATAGCAGTTGACCCAGACGCGGCCAGCCTGAATGCCGCGGCCGAGGTGGTAGCAGCGATTGGCGTCGCGGCTCCACAGGCCTGCGCCGAGTCCGTAGAGCGTGTCGTTGGCGATTTCGAGCGCGTCGGATTCGTTCTTGAAGGTGGTGACGGAGACGACGGGGCCGAATATCTCTTCCTGGAAGATCCTCATGCGGTTGTGACCCTTGAAGACGGTGGGCTGGATGTAATAGCCGCCTTCGAGCTCGCCGCCGAGGTGGGCACGGCCACCACCGGCAAGGATTTCCGCGCCTTCCTTTTGTCCGATGTCGATATAGCTGAGGATCTTTTCAAGCTGCTCGGTGGAGACCTGGGCACCGATCATGGTGTCGGGCTCAAGCGGGTTGGCCTGCTTGATGGCGGCGACGCGCTTGAGGGCTCGCTCCATAAATCTGTCGTAGATGCTTTCCTGGATGAGCGCGCGGCTGGGGCAGGTGCAGACTTCGCCTTGGTTGAGGGCGAACATAACGAAGCCTTCGATGGCCTTATCGAAGAAGTCGTCGTCTTCATGGCAGACGTCGGCGAAGAAGATGTTGGGCGATTTGCCGCCAAGTTCGAGGGTGACGGGGATGAGGTTCTGGCTGGCGTATTGCATGATGAGGCGGCCGGTTGTGGTTTCGCCGGTGAAGGCGATTTTGGCGACACGGGAGCTGGAGGCGAGGGGTTTTCCGGCCTCTAGGCCGAAGCCATTGACGATGTTGAGGACGCCGGGAGGGAGCAGATCGCCGACGAGCTCGGCCCAAACGAGGATGCTGGCGGGTGTCTGCTCGGCGGGCTTGATGACAACGCAGTTGCCGGCGGCAAGCGCGGGCGCGAGCTTCCAGGTCGCCATCAGGATTGGAAAGTTCCAGGGGATGATTTGGCCGACGACGCCGAGCGGCTCGTGGAAGTGGTAGGCGACTGTGTCGCGGTCGATTTCGGAGATGGTGCCTTCCTGGGCGCGAATGCAGCCCGCGAAGTAGCGCCAGTGATCGATGGCGAGAGGCAGGTCGGCGGCGGTGGTTTCGCGAATAGGCTTGCCGTTGTCCCAGGTTTCGGCCAGGGCGAGGATGTCGAGGTTGTCCTCCATGCGCTGGGCAATTTGATTGAGAATTAACGCGCGATGGGTGGGACTGGTGTGGCCCCAGGATTCGCGAGCGGCGTGAGCGGCATCGAGAGCGCGCTCGATGTCCTGGGCGTTAGAGCGGGGTATCTCGCAGAAGGTTTTTCCGGTCACCGGGGTGACATTTTCGAAGTACTGGCCGGAAGCGGGCTCGACCCACTTGCCGCCAATGTAGTTGCCGTAACGCTTGCGAAAGCTCACGCGGTCGCTGAGCTTTTCCGGATGGAGCGCGGTGAGTGTTGCCATAGAAGTCCTCCTGGGTGGTGCACATTCTCTTTCGGAGCCGGAGCGTCAGATAGAACGGCCGGAGGCGGGAGCGCCGGTGATCCGCATGGAAATGCATTTGCGCGCGTATGGAGCGAAGGGAACGCGGGCGCACGCATCATACACGCGACCGAGTACTCCTGGCAGGAGGTTACTGCGAAAAGGCCCGGACAGCCTGAGCAATCGAGAGATGCGCGTGAAAAGGGCCGGGGGCTACAACCGTAGTGCACGGCGGCGGTGACTTTTGCTGTATGCATTGGATAAGACAGGAGTTATGCTTCTCATCCAGTAATCAAAATCCCGTTACCACAAACCCACTGAAACAAACCAAAAAGCTATTGAGGGAGCATCAACACAGGGCTAGTCTGAGAATCTCTCGTACCCCCAACGAGCGCAACATGCTGTCCTGAGATTCAACGAACCAGGACTTCAGTGTTTGTGTCTCCGAATGGGTCGAGAGGTTTCTTGAAGATTAGAGAATATCTCGAATTATCGCCAGACGCCGGTTATGGAGGTTTGAGAATGATGAAGTCCGTGATTTCGCGTGTACGCCGTTTCTTGCATTCCGATTCCGAGGGTGGAGCGTTGGTGGAGATGGCAGTGACGTTGCCACTGATCATGCTGATCATGACGGGCATCTTCTCGTTTTCGATGGCGCTGTACCAGAAGCTACAGTTGGCGGAAGCGGTGGCCGCTGCCGGACGTCAACTGGCCGTGGATCGGGGCGCCCACGACCCTTGCGCCGACGTCCAGAACGCAATCGATAACGGAGCGCCGGGACTCGATCAGGGCACGCTCAACAAGGGCATCGTGTTGACCATCAATGGGAAGACCGAGCCGTCAGGGACATGTCCAGGTAGCGGCACGACGGGAGCAGAAGCAGATTTAGAAGCGGCCCAGGGTCTCAATGTGCAGATTCAAGTCACGTATCCGACCACGTTGAGTGTGGTCAACATCTGGGGAGGCGGGTCGAACTTTGGAAGCGTCAATCTCATTTCCCAAGTAACGGAGGTCGTCCAATGACACGCGGATTGTCTCTATTGCGCTGGCTCCAAAAGGAAGATGGTCAGGTCCTGCCATGGATGGCACTCCTAACGGTGCTGTTCCTGGGAATGGCGGGTTTGACTGTCGATTTGGGACACGCGTATGTGGCTTACCGCGAACTGCAATCGTCCACAGATGCGGCGGCGCTGGCGGGTGCGTACGCGATGGGTCTAAATGGGGCCACCACCGCGAGTGTCACTGCAGCAGTTTGCGCCTATAGTTCAAACACAGATATTACGTCGAAGACGACCCCGTGCAGTGTTCTGGGAAACAACAGAACACCCAACTTGCCTAACGATTCCGTGACGCCCACATTGCAGTGCGTCTCGGGGGTCGCTTACATCACTGTTACCTGCCTCAATGCGCCTTTGGGTGGCAAGAATGTCGTTCAGGTGGTGCAGACGGCCACTGTTCCCACTATCTTCATCCAGGCGCTTGCAGCATTTGGTGTGAATGCGGCCAAATCAATTACGCTCAATGCGATGTCCTCGGCCACGATCTCGGGTTCTACGCCGCCCGTGGCCGTTGCGATGCTGATCGACACGACCGGGTCGATGGGGCAGGGATTTAGCTCTAAACAGTCGTGCGGCACGACACCCATCGAATGCGCCCTGGGGGGGGCTCAGACGCTGCTGGCTCAGGTTCCGACCTGCGCCCAAACGGATCCCACAACAGGGGCATGCACAAAGAACAACTACGTGGGTCTGTTCACGTTTCCGGCGGTGGATGCCACCACCACGGGGGCGGACACCTGCTCCACCGCCAAGGGGACACCGAAGGCGCCGACGGTGGTACCGTACACTTACAGCCCGGAACCCTTGTCGTCGGATTCAGCGACTAAATGGAACAGCTGGACCGCTCCAACCAGCGGCGCCACCTATGAGATTGCCGGATTCAGCGATGCATTCAATACAGGAAAGGCATCGACCGATCCCAACCTGCCAGGATACGGTCTGAACTCGTCTTCGCCGATCGTGGGTGCAACGGGGGGCGGCAGTTGCACAGGCATGCAGGCGAAGGGTGGAGAGCAAACCTACTACGCGGGCGCGATCGAAATGGCCGAGGCGGCGCTGGAGGCGCAGGTTAACGGCGATGCCAGCGTCCAGAAGGTCATGATCATCCTGAGCGATGGCGCGGCCAACAGCCCCAGTATTTCAAACCCGGCCGCGCCCGGTGACCCGAACATATTCGACTACGGATCGACGCTGAATGAGTGCCAACAGGCGATCGCGGCCGCCAAGAACGTAACAGCGATGGGAACCACGGTCTACACGATTGCCTATGGCTCTGAGGCTACGGGGTGCACCACCGATAAGTCGGGATCGCAGCCAAACATCGCACCGTGCCAAACCATGCAGCAGATGGCGAGTGCTCCTGTCGACTTTTATCCCGAGGCCGGCTCCGCGTCGCTATGCGGGAAAACAGGAGCGGCCCTTCCCACGATCTTCAGCGGGATCGTGTCGAGCTTTTCTAAAGGGAGGCTGGTTCCGAATTCGGCGGGCAGTTGAGGGGTCGAAGACGGAACGCGGTGGTTTTTCGCGCGGCCGGGAGATGCTCCCGGCCGTTTCCATTTTGGGGGCAGTGGGCTCAGGACGACCCCGAGCGTACGGGGTGGAGACCTTGGTCACCCTACCGGATCGGGTATTCCATCGTATTGTATTCATAAAAAATAGCTTAAGAGAGAATCTGCGCGCCTTGATGGGCATGGTCAGAGGTCGCGGTGTGGTTACTTAACACACAAACGTAATGTATCAACCTATTGATTAAGTACTCTTTGCGACGCTACCATGCAATCCTGCGGTAACCATAAAAGAGCGGTCGAGCGCGCTGTGCGCCGCGATAGGCTCCTTTGGCGAACGCTGCCCGCAGTCCCCATCGGGAAACCGCTCACTGTTGCGAGCCTGTTTTGGGCGATGTTGCTGCGGATGCACAGGGCGAAAGGGCCTCTCAGGTAGGGAGTACGAGCATGAGTCATCCATTCAAGAGGTACGCGCGGAAATTAGGGTCGGCGATCAGACGGCTTGCTCTGAAGAGGGACAGTGAGGGCAGTGCGCTGGTGGAGATGGCGGTGACGCTGCCGATCATGATGGCTGTGATGACGGGAATTTTTTCGTTTTCGATCGCTCTGTATCAGAAGTTGCAGTTGGCTGAAGCCGTGAGCAATGCGGGCCACGTGCTGGCAACCGATCGGGGAGATAACGATCCGTGCACCACGGCCACAAACGCAATCTACGCCGGGGCACCGGGACTGGCACACGCAAATCTCACGCTCACGTATACCCTGAACGGGCACAACTACGGCGCAGGCACCACTTCGTGCGCGGCTTCAGGCGGAATTGCGAATGCGAACATGGTGGCCAACGGAACTGCGGAAATTCAGGCCACCTATACGTGCAGCCTTGCAGTGTATGGGATGCATTACACGAGCTGCACCGTCCAATCTCAAATCACGGAGGATGTCCAATGAAGACCTTTGGGAACCCTCTTTTGAATCGCGTGCTCAAGGATCAGCGGGGCCAGGTTCTGCCGTGGGTGGCGCTCCTGATGGTGCTCTTTCTCGGCATGACCGGCCTGACCGTCGATCTGTCGCACGCCTACGTGTGCTATCGCGAACTGCAAGCCTCGACGGATGCAGCGACACTAGCGGGAGCCTACGCGATGACACTCTCCGGTGCGACGTCTACGACCGTGACGAACCAGGTGAAGGCCTACAGTTCGCTGCTTACGGGAGCGGGCACAACCTCCGGCGCCGGAGCAAATGCCGACTTGTCGCTGCCGAATGTGACCCTGGGGACTACGTCGTTGAAATGCGTGAGCAACTCCATCTATGTACAGGTGCCCTGCGCCGCTTCACCCACAGGGGACAACGTGATCCGGGTGACGCAGTCAGCGACGATACCGATGTATTTTATCGGGGCGCTGAAGGCATTGGGCAACGCCTCGACTGCAGCCTCGATTACTGTGAACACGACCTCGGAAGCGGCCATCCAGAGCGGACAGAATCAGCCACTCAACCTGGCTATTATTATCGACACCACGGCATCGATGAAGGATCAGGACAACGATGCGAGCTGCAACAATACCCAGCTGCATTGTGCGTTGGCAGGAATGCAGACGCTGTTGACGTCTCTCTCCCCCTGCTCGCAAGGAAGCACTTCGACGAACTGCGTGAGCGGATACGACAACGTAAGCCTGTTCACCTTCCCGAACCTTCAGGCGAACACTGCCAGCAATGACACCAGCTGCCCCACCAGCGATCCGACGATCGGGCCGTACTCCTACGTCCCGATCCCTTCGACAAGCAACACGACATGGACTGCTCCTACCGGCAGCACTCAGACATACCAGGTCACTGGGTACGAGGACGATTACAGCGCTAATAACCAGCAGAACGGGGGATTAGCAACCTCTACTCCCCTGGCGATTGCGGCCGGAGCGAACACCGGATCGAATTGCAAGGGACTGCAGGCCCCGGGCGGCGATGGTACGTTCATTGCCAGCTCTATGTACGCCGCGATCACTTCACTCCAGGCTCAGCAGGCTGCCAACCCAGGCTCGAAGAGCTCGTTGGTTCTGCTCACGGATGGCGGCTCGAACTCGAGCAACTTTGGTTCAGGCTTCTCAACTTCGTCCTCGACATATCCGTCACAAGTGCAACAATGCCACCAGACCGCTGCCGCCGGTCAATTCGCGACCGGCCTGGGCATCACGGTTTATGCGGTTTCGTATGGCGCGTCGACCAATACATCCGATTGTTCCACCGACACCAACCCGACCATGACGCCATGTGCGGAACTACAGGCAACGGCGAGCAACGCCTCCGACTTCTATTCCGACGCTAATTCCACGGAAAATCCTGGGGCGTGCGCGTCTTCTTCTAACCCCAGTTTGAATCTGCAGGGGATCTTCACTTCCATCGCAAACCGATTCACCTCGGCGCGGCTCGTGCCGAATTCGGTTTGATGGGAGTTGGAACTGTGGAATTGGCGCGGCCGGGAGACTTATCTCCCGGCCGCGCTGTTTGGTGCGTGTCTGAGAGGGTAGGTTCGCGTGTTTTGAAGATTGTGTTAACCTGAAAGCGTGTTAATGTCCAACCCTAACGTGGCCGGCTTGAGCATCGCTCCGATGTTCGCTGCCTCGTGTTGTTGTTGTCGCTGATCTGCCTGCCCCGGCATCGATCTTTTTCCCGCACTTCTGAAACAACGGAGCCTTCAGTTGACGTTTGCGCCATCCCATGACGCCCGAGCATCGCGCCACACCTACCGGCACACGCCCTGTTGTTGTCGCTAGCTCCAGCTCTGCCCCTATTCCTCATTCACCAAAGACTTTCATCCAAGGAGATTTGCAGTGCCCTATTTGAGGCTTGCTGTACGTGTACTGGCCTTTACTTCGGTCTTCGCCGTTCTTCTGAGACTTACGGGGCATGCGCAGCGGGTGCTGCGCCGGTTGCCGCTATCGACGTCTGCGATGCTCCTCCTGTTTGCTCTAGCGGCGGGACTGCCCCTGGCCGCGCAGGACGATATCACCACGCAAAACGGCACGTCCGGGTACAACGGCGCATTCATTACCGGGCCGGCCTCGAACCCGTTGAGCTTTCTGAACGGGGCGGCCGGGCGTACTACCGGCAACCCATCGCCCTACGACTTTCATGACTTTGCTCCGGCGACTTATATCGATGCGGAGCTGCCCCACTGGGTTGATTTGCAGGCCGAGGAGCGGTTCCGGTACGAGGCGTACGACAACAATAGCTTCAAAGTGGGTGTCAATGACTCCTACCTATTGAACCGCTTCCGGTTCCAGGTGGATCTGCATACGAACAGCTGGCTGCGGGTTACGGCGCAGGTGCAGGACGCGCGTGCAGGCTACCAGACCCCGCCGATCGGCCCGCCTAACACGGTTCGCTGGGATCTCAAGTTGGCGTATGCGGAAGTTGGCAACCCGGAGAAACACTGGTTCAGCCTCCGTGTGGGCCGGCAGCTGATCAACTACAACAACACGATCATCGCCAATTCGGAGTGGCGCAACCAGGCACGGTCGTACGATGCGGCGGTGCTGAACCTGAACGCAAAGCGCGAGCACCTGGGCATCTTTGCCGCCTCGCCTGTGGTGCCGCAGGCCTATGGCGTAAGCCCGCATCAGGAAGGCAACAACGTCTACGGAGCCTACGGCCGCCTCGATGACTTTGTAGGGGAGCACTCGAACCTCGAGCCGTTCGTGCTGTGGCGCGTGCAGCCGGCAGAGGTCGTGGAACCGGCTGCCGCCAAAACCACCGGCAAGGAGAACGAGAAAGCGATTGGTTTGCGCCTCAAGGAGCAACCCAGCCCAGCATTCGATTACGGGGGCGAGTTTATCTACGAAACCGGCACTGTCGGAAAGCAAATCATCAATGCCTTTGCGACGCAGGAGGGCGCGGCTTACCAGTTCCTCAATGTAGCCTCCAAGCCGCGCGTCTTTGCCCAGTACGACTACGCTTCGGGCAACGGGAATCCGGCCCAGAACGCAACGCACACCACCTTCGACACGATCGAACCGACAGCCCACGACCGCTTTGGCATCACCGACCTGTTCGGCTGGCAGAACATTGAAACGGTGCGCGCAGGAGCTACGATTGAGCCTCACCGGCGGCTCACCTTCACGGCGCAGGGGCTGGACGATTGGGCGGCGAACGCGCTGGACTCGATCTACAACACCTCGGGAGGAGCGATCGTGAACAACAAGACCGACCACGGCCGTCATGTGGGCGCGGAAATCGATGGCTACTCGTGGTATGAGCTGAATAGGCACTTCAACGTGGGCGGTGGCATTGGCTACTTCGGCGGCGGCCAGTTCCTGACGAATTTGACAACCAGCCACTCGTATACGTACTACTACCTTGCGCTGAACTTCAAGGACAACGGAAAGAAGTAGCCGACCCGTAAGGGAATTCCAAGACGAGGCTGGCAGTTTGCACTGAAGTTTCTCTTTTGCTTCGCTTTTGGACTCTTCATGTTGTGAATCCACGGACCGTTTGTTACGATCAAACGAGCAGATGGTACGTGCACCCCTTTGCCGCTTCTGTTGTCGCCTGTCGAACATGTTCGACGGGTGTCCCGCCTGTTTCTGATCCCAGGAACTCTGATCTCAGGACGCACCCGTAGCTGAAAAGCCGGGTTTGTCCTCATGTGTACCGGCTTCAGCACCTCCCGAACCAACGAGGATTTGATGCCGATCGCAGAACCCGCAGTCACGCCCTACTCACCGCACGAGGACGTCACAGAGTCCGGGGTCCAGTCACGTCTCAGCCACCTTCGCCTGCTCGAAGCGGAGAGCATCCACATCCTGCGCGAGGTCGCGTCGGAGTTTGAGCGTCCGGTGATGCTTTACTCGATCGGCAAGGACTCGTCGGTGATGCTGCGCCTGGCGCAGAAGGCATTTTATCCGGGCCCAATTCCCTTCCCTCTTCTCCACATCGACACAGGCTTCAAGTTTCGCGAGATGATCGGTTTTCGGGATGAGATGGCGCGCAGCATCGGTGCGGAACTGCTGGTGTGGCGCAATGAATCGGCGATCGCCGCGGGCACCAATCCCATCAAGCTCGATACCAAGCGCTGCTGCGGACTGCTGAAGACGCAGGCGCTGCTCGACGGACTGCGCCACTACAACTTCGATGCGGCCTTCGGCGGTGCACGGCGCGATGAAGAAAAGTCGCGCGCAAAGGAACGCATCTACTCTTTCCGCGACCAGGCTGGACAGTGGGATCCGAAGAACCAACGCCCTGAGCTCTGGAACATTTACAACGCGCGCATTCACTCCGGCGAGAGCATTCGTGTGTTTCCGCTCTCGAACTGGACGGAGATGGATGTGTGGCAGTACATCCACCAGGAAAGCATTCCCATCGTCGATCTCTACTTTGCCAAAGAGCGGCCCATGTATGTGCGCGGCGATGCGTTGATTCCGATCGAGCAGGATTTTGTCGCTTTTCCCGGCGAGAAGCCGCAGACGGTGACGTGCAGGCTGCGCTCGCTGGGATGCAGCCCGTGCACCGGGGCGATTCGATCGGATGCTGCGACACTTCCGGCCATTATTGCTGAGTTGATCTCGTTCCGGTCGTCGGAGCGCGCCAACCGCGTGATCGATCACGACCAGGAAGGCTCGATGGAGTTGAAGAAGCGGGAGGGCTATTTTTGATGAGCGCCGCAACTGCTCCTGCTTTTTCGGTTCACGAGTTTCTTCGCCAAGAAGCCTCGAAGGATTTGCTGCGCTTCTCGACGGCAGGCAGCGTCGATGACGGCAAGTCGACGCTCATTGGCCGCCTGCTCTACGACACGCAGTCGGTCTACGACGATCAGATTCGCTCCATCGAAGGCAAGGGCACAACGGGGAAGGGACAGATTGACTTTGCGCTCTTGACTGATGGTTTGCGCGCCGAACGCGAGCAAGGCATCACCATCGACGTTGCGTATCGCTACTTCTCGACGCCGAAGCGCAAGTTCATCATCGCGGACACGCCCGGGCACGAGCAGTACACGCGCAACATGGCGACGGGAGCGTCGACCGCCGATGCGGCCATCGTGCTGATCGATGCGCGCAAAGGTGTGCTGGTGCAGTCCCGGCGTCACGCTTTTATCGCGTCGCTGTTGCGGGTACGCCATGTTCTGGTAGCTGTGAACAAGATGGATCTGGTTGGGTTCGACGAGGGGACGTTCAATGCCATCGAGCGCGATTTCAGGCGTGTGCTCGATGAGATCGCGACCATCACCGGAAATCCAGTCGCGGCGGAGTTTGTCCCGATCAGCGCTCTCGGGGGCGACAACGTCGTGCACCGTTCCGAGAAGATGACCTGGTATGAGGGCTTGTCAATTCTCGGACACCTCGAGTCGTTGCCCGCTACGGAAGCGGCGCGATCGTCATCCTTTCGCTTCCCTGTGCAGCGCGTGCTCCGGCCCGATCATTCATTCCGGGGATTTGCGGGACAGATCGCATCTGGAACCATCCACCAGGGCGAAAGCGTCACCGTGCTTCCTTCCGGCGTGCAGGCGCGTGTCGATCGCATTGTGACCTGGGACGGCGATCTCGCCGAAGCTTCGGCGCCGCTTTCAGTCACGCTGGTGCTGGACCGCGAGTTGGACATCAGCCGCGGCGACCTTATCGTGCGTTCGGAAGCTCCGGCCACGCTCGCCAACCGCATCACGTCTTCGCTTGTCTGGATGGATCATCGCCCGCTGGATCTGAATCGCCGTTTCCTGATGAAGCATGCGAGCCGCACTGTCCCGGCGGTTGTCTCCTCCGTCGATCACCGCATTAACGTGACAACGCTGGAGCGCGAGCCGACGGATCAGTTGGAGCTTAACCATATCGGTTCGGTCACTCTGAACCTGAGCCACCCGATTGCGTGCGATCCGTACGCAGCCAACCGGGCAACGGGGGCCTTCATTCTGATCGATCCGGTCACCAATGGCACGGTAGCTGCGGGCATGATCCTCAATGGCACGGTGTGGTCAGCAGAAGCGCTCGAGCTTGAGGAAGGCTATTGGGGCCCGGTGACCGCAGGTGAGCGCGAGGCACGCTGGGGCCATCGCGGTGCGATTGTCGAACTGTCGGGCTCGCCCGAGTTGATCGATGCGGTCGAACGTTCGCTCTTTGTTGTCGGAGCGGCCTTGGGACGCATCGATGCGGAGAGCGAAGAGTTCCTGCTTCACCCACAGTTGCTCGGACTTGTCACTTCTCTGCAGTCCCGGGCGGGGCTGCTGTCGATCGTCGCCTCGCGACAGGATGGAGCACCACTCGTTGCGCGCGTCGATGGACGCGAACTGGCTGTTGAATCGAACGAACCCATACGCGCGGTCGCAGAAGTTCACCAATTCCTGCGATCGACAGGCGTTTTCATCTCCACAGAAATGGCGAATCTCTGATGAACACGATTGAATCCGCAGTTGAAACAAAGCTCGACGCGGTCCGAGCGATTCTAGGGCGCGCAGTGACCGGTCAGGGCGATGTATGCGTTACGTGCAGTTTTCAGGCGGAAGATGTCCTGCTGACGAAACTCGCGCTGGACATCGATCCCCGGATTCCGGTGCTCTTTCTGGATACCGGTTATCACTTCGCGGAAACCTATGCCTATCGCGATCGCATGGCACGCGAGTGGAATCTGAACCTCATTAATCTTCTCCCCAAGCAGACAGTCGCCGAGCAGGAGAGGCAGTTCGGCATTCTCAATCAGACGGCGCCGGACCAATGCTGCAAGTTGCGCAAGGTTGAACCGCTGTTCAACGCCCTTGCTGGCTATCGCGTGTGGATCACAGGCCTGCGCCGCGAACAGGCGAAGAGCCGCGCTGCGCTTGAGGAGTCGGCGCCGTTCGCGTTGCCGGGTGGCAAAGAGATTCTGAAGCTGGCCCCACTGGCGGATTGGGCGACGCGCGATGTCTGGTATGCGTGCAACCAGCTCTCGATTCCGCTGCTACCGCTGTACTACCGCGGCTACTCGTCGATCGGCTGCGAACCGTGTACTTCCCTTCCGCTGGATCCGAACGATCCACGCTCAGGCCGCTGGGCGGGTCACAAGGTGGAGTGCGGCATTCATATCGAGGCACCGCAACAGTAGTGCAGGAGCATTTGTGACCTATCTGCTTGGTCTACTCATCGCGTTCTTCATCGCCATTACGGGCGTGGGCGCCGGCACCATCACAGTACCTGTGCTGGTTCTCTTTCTCGGCGTTCCCGCGCCGATCGCAGTCGGAATCGGCCTGGTGTTCTCAGCGGCGGTGAAGTTTCTTCTGGTGCCTACGCACGTGGTCCGTGGGAATGTCGCGTGGCGTACGCTCGGACTGATGCTGTGCGGTGGAGTACCGGGGGTGCTGATCGGGTCCCTGCTGCTGCGGCACCTGGTGACTGCGGGGGCAAGCAACATTATCAATGTCGCCCTAGGCGCCATCCTTGTTGGAACTGCGGGCTACCAGATCCTCTCCTTCTTCCGGCCGGTGCAACACGATGCGCAACGCCCAGACCGTTCCTGGCTAATGCCGTGGCTCATGCTGCCGGTGGGCGCCGAAGTGGGCTTTTCGTCTGCTGGAGCCGGTGCCCTGGGCAGCGCGGCTCTTCTTAGTCTTACCCCGCTCGCGCCAGCGCAAGTGGTGGGAACAGATATTGCATTCGGCTTCGTCGTCTCATTAATCGGAAGTGGCGCTCATTGGGGTGGCGCAGATCCCAGCAGAACCTTATTGCTCCAGCTCATCGCTGGAGGTGTCGTGGGCGCGATTGGCGGAACGCTGCTGAGTACACGCATTCCTCGGCGGCCGCTCCGACTGGCCCTGTGGGTGTGGCTGCTCATTCTCGGCGGGCAGTTCCTGGTCAACAGTTACCAGGCACATGCTGTTCTGGCGCACTCGCATGAGGTAACCCGGACGCGCTAGCCGGACTGCTCGTCGTCCAGGCACTGCGAAGGAATTCGGACATGGTTGGTTTGTCGGGGGATGGTAGGCGAGGCGGGAATCGAACCCACAACCCCCGGCTTAGAAGGCCGGTGCTCTATCCAGTTGAGCTACTCGCCCACGCTCTTTCATTGTAACTTTGACCCTTCCACGTCGCGCGAGCCTACCGATTCAACCGCATCCACAAAGACAGCCAGCGCGGCCACGAGCTGCGTCTTCGCGGCTTCTTCTGTCGAACCGCAGGCGGCCACATAGGCAGTTACGCCGTAGACGCTCTGGCCGGTGTTTCCCGTTGCACTGCGAAGGATCAGATCGGCGCGGCTGCAGCGAAGACCTGACGCGCGCAGGTTGACGCAGAGTAGTTTGCACCAAGCGGTTGGACCGGCCGTCTCTGTCCAGCTGAGCGGATCGCAGGGCAAAAGGTCGAGATAACAGGCGAGGGCAGAGCCCGTAGACTCGAAATCCGCATCGAATTCGAGCGGATCGATCGATTCGAGGCGCCAGACATCGCACTTTGCAGTGAAGTAAGGCGACGAAACGGCGTTGAGACGCGTGAGAGCGGCGCCTAACTCAGGAAGCTGTAGAACTTCCGGCAACCGACACGCTTTTTCGGGAGCCACTCTGAGATCGACAAAGCCTGACCAACCGGCATCGATGACTGGTGACTCGCCCCCAATTTCGATCTCCCAATCAGCTTCCAACGGATTCGCCCTTGACATGGAGGAGATAGCGAATCACGGTGGACTCAGCCCAGTGGATATCATCGCCAGGGTCGCTGCCAAGATAGGCGCAGTGGCCTCCGTAACGAGTCTCGACCAGGGCGATATTAGGATTGGCAAGGATCGCGGCCTGGGTTTCAGGGAGAAGCCGAATGAAGGGGTCGTCAAGGGCCTGGAGAATCAGGGTTGGTACCGCGATACGATCGACGACACGAGCACTGGCGGCTCGGAAGTAATAGTCGTCCGCATCGCGGAAGCCACAGTAGCGAGCAACAATCTTGTCGTCGAACTCACGCACCGAGCGAACGGGACCAATGCCACGTGTGGAGTAAATGTGCGGGTAGAGGGAGGCCTTATGCCGATAGCGACGCATGAGTCCGCGGAGAAAGTGCCACTCATACCCTCGGTTTGCGGGCTCATGAAGGGCGTCAGACCCGGCTGCGAGATCAATCGCCGGACAGACGGCTGCCACCCCACAGAGAGGCGCTCGCGTGCCCCATTCTCCGGCTAACTTCAGCACGAGGTTTCCGCCCATCGAGTAGCCGATGAGAGCTATTTGGTTGAGGCCGAACCCGTCCGCGAAGTGCCTGACAACCGCGCCAACATCGCCCGAGAGACCCGAATGATAGAGCGTCGGCGTGAGGTGATCGGTATCTCCGCAATTGCGCATGTTCATACGAATCACGTTGCATCCTGCATTCCATGCGCGGGCAGCCAGACCGCGAATGTACTGCGAGTCGGACGATCCTTCGAGACCGTGGACCAGGACAACCGTGAGCCTCTGCGTCCGAGTGTTTTCGGGCTGCCAGGAGGCATGGCAGAGCACGCGGCTGCCATCTGTCGGATCGACTTCAACGATCTCAGCCTGCGACACGAGTTGGAAGGCGGGCCGTGGAAGGTAATTGCCGACGAGCGTCTGAAGGTGGCCATTCCTGAGGCCACGTCGCGGGACAAAAGAATGTAACCAGTCAGGCGCGGCGATGGGCGCACCGACCGCAACTGGGTTTTCGGGAGCGTCTATGATCACGTAGACTCAGCGGCTTGATTTGACCGGGGGGATCCGGTGTACTCCTGGGGCGGCTAGTGGGGATCGAACCCACGACATCCTGAGCCACAGTCAGGCGTTCTGCCTCTGAACTATAGCCGCCGTATACCCTTTCGATTGTAGCATCGAAAGAGATTGGAGACACCGACGGTTCCTTGTGCTGATGCCACCTGCTAGCCCCAATCCGATGCGCGAAAACGGCCCGGAATCCGGTCCGAATCCGGTTGTCCTTGAGCCCGAGCGCTGGGCGAAAGGGGCGTGGATCTTCCGCGATCGGACCTTGCAGCGGCTTGAAGTTCTGCTCGATGAAGCGTTCCGCATTCCCGGCACCAACGTGCGCTTTGGAATCGACGGAATCATCGGACTCATACCGGGTCTGGGCGACGTGTTGGCTGGACTGCTGTCTCTGATCATTCCCGTGGCCGCGTGGATTCGCGGTGTACCGTACATCGCGCTGGTGCGTATGGCGGTCAACCTGGGCATCGGTGTTTTGATCGGGTCCATTCCTTTGTTCGGCGATGTGTTTGATATTGCATGGAAGGCGAACCGCCGCAACTATCAGCTGATGTACCGTCATCTCGGCGAACCGCGCCGGCACACGTGGAAGGATTGGGCATTTTTGTTCGTGCTGGCGACAGCGCTTGCATTCGTCTTCGCGATCCCCGTGATCCTCGTGGTTTGCCTGCTCAGGCTGCTTTATCGCTGATCCTGGTACCAGACCTCGCGGGACGGGGAGATCGGAACAGAAATCGATTCGCGATACAATTAAAAAGAGCGTCGGGGCGTAGCGCAGTCTGGTAGCGCATCTGCTTTGGGAGCAGAGGGTCGGGGGTTCGAATCCCTCCGCCCCGACCAGCGTAAACTTTAGATACTTGGTATAGTTAGTGACGGATTCAGCCGCGGATGTGCTTTTTGCCGCTTCGCATCTGCTACGTCGATTCTGCGTTTTCCTCTATGAACCCACCGTACCCAGAAGGTGACTAGCGTTCGGGCATAACGCCCGCGTGCGCGTGCTACGCTGCGACCAGTTGTGGCCAACTTCGAGAAAACCCCGGCAGAGGTTCAGGAAATCCTCTCAAAGCCGATCCAGCAGCTCGGCTTGAAGCTCGAAGGCTCGCCCCTCGAGCGTTTCGTCCAACAACTCTACAAAGAACTGGACGCTAAAGGGCTCAAGAAATTTCGCCCCAAATGCTATCTCACCGATGAATGGGGCTGCCCGAACATGGAGCCCGTCATCGGCATCCCCTTTTATCTCTCCGATCCAAAACTACAGCGCCTCGAAGCGGAGATGAACGACATCGAAGACACGCGGCAGATCATGATGTACATGCGCCACGAGGCCGGCCACGCATTCAATTACGCCTACGCGCTCTATAAGACGAAAGAATGGCGCGACCGCTTTGGACCCTTCCGGCGGCCTTACCGCGAGAACTACAAACCGGTTCCATTCTCGCGCCAGTTTGTCCGGCACATGGAGGGCTGGTACGCGCAGAAACATCCCGATGAAGATTTCGCTGAGACATTCGCGGTATGGCTGACGCCTCGCTCCAACTGGCGCAAGCGGTATAAAGACTGGGACGCGATGAAGAAGCTACTCTACATGGATCGCACGGGCCGCAAGCTCGGCGACGCCGACCCGGTGTTCGCGCACGGCTTTACGGATATCACCGTAGACGAAATGGATGTGACGGTCGGCGAATTCTATCAGCGCGCACTGGATCAGCAGCTCATGCCTGGCGAGCTTCCGCTCGACACGGATCTGCGCGACATCTTCAACGTATCGAAGCGCCGCATGAAGAACGTTCGTCCAGCGGTCGATCTTCTTCGTGAGAACCGCAAGGTCCTCGTCGACAAGGTGAATTATTGGACGGGTGTTCAACGTCCGTTGGTAAAGAAGTTAATCGAAACCATCGAGGCGAAAGCGATCGAACTCAACCTGCGCGCCGATATGCAAAGTGAGCGAGAATATTTGACAGAAGTCAGTGTGTATGCGACCGCGCTGGCGATGAACTACATAACGCGGGGCAAATTCATTCTGCCCTAATGACTCTGCCTGTCGGTCCTGGCGACCGGTGGGAGGCAAACGGAGAAGTGGTAGAGGCAACATGGCAAATCTAAAAGTAACGATCTTGCACGACGTTTGGGAAGAGGGTCCGCCTGAGCCAGAGCCGGAGCCGGTGAAGGCGCCGCGCAGCAAGAATGGCAAACGTCCGAAGAAAAAGAAAGACCCACTCCATGACCGCGAGGAGATCTTTGCGGCGTTGACGAAGCTGGGACACGAACCCTCATATCACGTGCTTGATGGCAAAAATCAGTCTCTGCATGCGCTGGCCAAGTGCGGCGCCGACCTTGTCTTTAATCTCACGGAGTCGTACGCCGGCAACGACACGATGGACAAGAACATCGCTGCCTATCTAGAACTGCTGCACATTCCGTATACCGGCGGCGGACCGCAGGCTCTCTATCTTGCCCAGGATAAGTCCCTCGCAAAGAAGATATTCGACTTTCACAAGATCAAGACTCCCGATTTCGCCACCTCGTATAAGGGCCGCACCGATCACTCGCACGACATCGAGTTTCCACTGATCGTGAAGCCGGTCTCCGAAGACGGATCGATCGGCATCGACAATGGTTCCGTGGTTGACAGCGTGAAAGAGCTGATGGAGCGCATCCACTACATCCACGAGGAATTCGACAGCCCGGCTCTGATTGAGGAGTACATTGAAGGCCGTGAGATCTACGCCGCCATTCTTGGGAACGATAACGCCGAGGTTCTGCCGCTGATTGAACTCGACCTTTCGAAGCTTCCCAAGGGCACTCCACGGATCGCGGGTCAGGACGTGAAGTTCGATCACGAGACTGAGGCGTACAAGGTGACGAAATCCGCGCCGGTGGATGACCTTGACGAGGAGACCACGAAAAGACTCGGGGACACCGCGCTCGCCGCCTATCGTGCCTTGAAGCTGCGCGACTACGGCCGCGTCGATATGCGATTGAACAAGAAGGGCGAGGTATACGTCATCGAAGCAAATCCGAACCCATGGCTCGCCAGTGCCGCCGAATTTGCCATGGCAGCCAAAAAGGCCGGCTACCCTTACACGGACATGATTGAGAAGATCGTGGAACTGGCCCGCACCCGCTCAATATAGTTCAGACAAAACCAGGGATCAACGCTGGTCTACGCAGGCGCGATTCTTCAGCATATCTTAAGCCGCTTTGACTATAGTTCAAGGGATGCGCGGTGTTCGTATCCCATTCTTCTTTCTATTGGTTGGGCTTGCGTGCGCGGCCGGGTTATCGCAAGCGCCCCCGTCCAGCCCCGGTCCCAAGCTCACGGTCGAAGACGCCATCAGGCTCGCACAGAACAACGAACCTGCATTTTTTGCAGCTGCGGCCGAAAGCCGGGTCGCATCGCTGGAACGGGCGGATGCCAAGGCCGGCCTCTTGCCTTCCGTCGTCTTTCACAATCAATACCTCTACACCCAGGCGAGTCACGCGAAGTCGACTGGATCGCAGGGAATCGCCGGAGAATCCTTGCCGGTATTCATCGCGAACAACACCGTTCACGAATACACCAGTCAGGCGTCAATAAACGAAACTCTCGGTTTGGCTGGAGTCGCGGCCGCCCGCGCTGCCAGTGCCAAGGCCGCGCGCGCACAAGCTGAGTATGAAATTGCACGGCGCGGCCTGCTGGCAACGGTGATTGGGCTTTTTTACAACGCGCACTCCAGTGGGGAAAAGCTCGCCGTAGCACGGCGCGCACTCGACGAGGCGAACCACTTTGTCGAGGTGACGCAAGAGCGGGAACAGGCTGGAGAGGCTGCTCATGCCGACGTGATCAAGGCACGCCTGAGCCAGCAGGAGCGCCAGCGCGAGTTAGCCGACGCGGATTTGGCGAAAGAGAAGGCCTACCTCGAGCTCGGTGTACTGCTCTATCCCGATCCGCGCACGGAAGTCACGCTCGCCGATGAGCCGGCTCCCGCGATGCTGCCGGAGCGCAAGGACGTCGAGGCTGCAGCACAAACCAACAATCCCGAGATTCGTAGCGCCCTAGCCAGCCTGCAGGCCAGTCAGGCCGACACCTTGACTGCGTGGGCCGGTTTGCTACCCGATCTCGCGCTGAACTACACGTACGGCATCGATGCTCCGCAGTTCGCCAGCTACGGTCCCGATGGAGTGCTCAACCGGGGGTATTCGGCAAGCGCGACCGTCGACCTTCCGATCTGGGATTGGATGACTTCGGAGCGCAAGGTAAAAGAGGCTCGCATTCGAGCCGGCGCCAGTAAAGTCGCGCTGAGCGCTGCGCAGCGGCGTCTGCTGGCCGACTTAGCCGAGTTCTACCATGAGGCGGAGACAGCACAACAGCAACTTGCTTCTCTTGATGCCAGCGTCGACGACGCGCGCGAAGCCCTTCATCTGACGAATTTGCGCTATGTCAACGGCGAGGGCACGGTGCTGGATGTGGTCGACGCGCAGAGCACGCTGGTCACTTCAGAGAATGCCCGTGCCGACGGACTGGTCCGCTATCATCTCGCTCTTGCCCAGCTTGAAACACTTACAGGAAGGCTATAGGTCCATGAGATTCAGATACTCTCTGGCTGCACTTTTGTGTCCCATGTTGGCGATGAGTCTTGGCCTTGACGGGTGCAAGAAAGCCGAAGAGGCTCCCGAACCGACGGTTGCTGTACAGGCAGAGCACCCCACAGTTGGCCCCATCTCCGAAGAGATCGCGGCCGATGCTGTACTCGCTCCGCTCGCGCAGGCAGCGATTGAACCGCGCATCAGCGCGCCGATCGCAACGGAAGTCGTACAACGCGGAACGCGCGTCCACAAAGGACAGCTGCTGCTGACCCTCGAAGATCGCGATCTGCGTGGCGCCGCTCTCGACAGCAGAGGCAACCTGACTCAGGCGCAGGCCGCCTACACAGCGGCGACACTGGCAACGATTCCTGAGGATGTTCAGAAGGCCGAACTCGATGTGGCTCAGGCAAAAGCAAATCTGGACGTAGCAAACCATACGGCGGAAGAGCGGAAACGCCTTCTGGACCAAGGCGCAATCGCACGACGCGACGTAGATACAGCGGCCGCAGCGCAGGTGCAGGCACAGGCCGCCTATGACACTTCGGCAAAGCACCTGGATAATGTGAGAAAGACGACGCAAAAGGCCAACCTCGACGCGGCTCAGGGGCAGCTGGCCTCGGCGCAAGGCAAGCTCGACAGTGCAGAAGCGCAAGTGAGCTACACCCATATCGAAAGCCCGATAGACGGTGTCGTAACCGACCGGCCATTGTTTCCAGGAGAGACCGCCGCGGCAGGTACCCCCGTGGTCACGGTCATGGATACTTCTTCCCTGCTGGCCAAGCTGCACATCGCCCAGCAGGCTGCGCAGGAGCTGAAAGTCGGAGGATCAGCAGAGATCGCAATTCCCGGTGTCGAAGATCCACGGCCGGCAACGATCTCGCTGATCAGTCCCGCCCTCGATCCAGGATCGACGACCGTGGAGATATGGCTCAAATTGCCGAATCCGGGCGGACGATTCAAAGTTGGCACCCCGGCGCACGTCATCATCCACGGCTTCACAATTCCCAATGCCATCCAGCTCCCCAAAGACGCCATCCTTCCCGCCGACGATGGCAGCACCAATGTGCTAATTGTCGGTGGCGATGGAGCGGCCCACAAGCGGCCAGTCAAGGTGGGTCTACGCACTTCAGACAAGGTTCAGGTCCTGAGTGGAGTCAATGCTACGGACATGGTGATTACTGAAGGCGGCTATGGGCTCGACGAGGGCACAAAGGTGAAAGTGGGCGCGAAGGACGATGATGACAAGAGCGGCGATGCGCCTTCCGCGAGCGGGAGCAAGGATTGATGCCCAGCCCGAATCGCTCACTCGGCGTAACTGCGGGGGAAAACTTCTGGCTTCTACGTTGGCTGCGCACGATCATCTTCACCGCCTGCGCGTTGTCGGCTGTAGGCATCTTCGCCTTCTTCCGTACTCCGATCGCGGTCTTTCCGGAAACCGACTTTCCGCGCGTTGTGATTGGCGTTGACAATGGCGTGATGCCAGTCGAGCAGATGCAGGTAACGATCACCAAGCCGATCGAAGATGCGATCAACTCAGTTCCCGGTCTGCAGACGATTCGGTCGACAACCAGCCGTGGCTCGGCTGAGATCAGCCTGTTCTTCGACTGGTCCGTGGATATGTTTCGCACGCTTGAACTGGTGAATGCGGAGATCAGCCGCGTGCAGCAGCAGCTGCCCGCAACGGCGAAGATCACCACGCGGCGCCTGACATTTGCCACGTTTCCAATTCTGGGCTACAGCCTGACAACGACAAATGCCGCCATCTCGCAGAGCGACCTCTGGGAGTTGGCGACGTACGTTCTGAAGCCGCCCTTGAATCGCGTGGATGGTGTGGCGACCGTGACCATCCAAGGTGGCCAGATTCCCGAGTACCTTGTGATCCCGAATCTTGCGCGGCTCCAGGCTTCCGGCGTGACAATTCTCGATCTCGCCAATGCGATTGGTGCTGCCAACACCATCGACTCACCGGGTCTCTACGCAGAGAACCACCAGCTGGTTCTGGCTCTGGTTGGCTCGCAGGCACATGACATCGACGGTCTGCGTCAACTGAACGTAAAGACCACGCCGAACGGCGCTCCGATTCGCGTTGCAGACCTTGCTGACGTTAAGCGCGCACCTCAGCCGGTCTACACACTCGTGTCGGCCAACGGGCGGCCAGCCGTCCTGCTCAACATTGCCCGCCAGCCTTCAAGTAATACTGTCGCAGTTGCGAACGCTGTTGCCACAGAGGTGACACGGCTGCGCGCAAGCCTACCGCCTGGGGTAACGCTCGAGCCGTTTTATGACCAGTCTCAGATTGTCCGCGAGAGCATCGCGAGCGTGCGCGACGCCATTCTGATCGGGCTCTGCCTTGCATGCGTCATCCTCTACCTCTTTCTTCACGACTGGCGGTCGTCGCTCATCGCGGGGATGGTCATTCCAGTCACTGTTGCAGTCACGGTTCTTGTACTTTGGTTGATCGGGCAAAGCTTCAATCTGATGACTTTGGGCGGGCTTGCCGCCGCGATCGGATTGGTGATCGACGACGCAATCGTCGTCGTCGAAAACATCGTTCTCCATCGGGATAGCGGCGAGACACGCGTCGATGCCGTCCGCAAAGCCCTGCACGAGATTTCCCGCCCGCTGATTGGATCGACGATCACACCGGTTGTGGTGTTCCTGCCTCTGATTGCGGTCACCGGTGTTACGGGGAGCTTCTTCCGCGCCCTGGCAGTCACCATGGCGGTTTCGCTTCTGGCGTCTCTTGCGCTCGCAGTGACCTGGACGCCGGGACTGGCAATGCTGCTGTTTAGTACCGACCGCGAAGACGCCCAACACGCAGCGGAGACGCCGGACGGCGAGTACCCACATGGCCGTTTCATCGCTCGGCTCACGGGGTGGCACCACGTCGCGCTCGACTGGTCGTTGAGTAAACCGTTGTGGCTGGGAGTTATCTGTGTGGGTCTCGCGCTTGCGAGCTACTTCACCTACCAAATGCTCGGTTCGGACTTGCTGCCGGAGATGGACGAGGGCGGCTTCATCCTCGACTACGTGATGCCCGCGGGTAGTTCTCTCGAATCGACGGGTAAAGTCCTGGATCAGGTAGAGAAGATTCTCCGGGCGACACCTGAAGTGGAGAGCACAAGCCGCCGCACTGGTCTGCAGATGGGCTTTGCCGCAGTCACCGAGGCCAACACCGGCGACATCACGGTGAAGCTGAAAGAGAAACGACGCCGCGGAATCGATGACGTGATAGCCGATGTGCGCCGTCAGATTAAAGAGACGGAGCCCGAACTGGACGTGGAGTTCACCCAAGTGCTGCAGGACAACATCGGGGACCTGTCTAACGCTCCCGAACCTATCCAGATCAAGCTCTTTTCACCGGATGCTGCACTCCTATCGCAGATCGCACCTCGTGTCGGCACAGAGATCGGCAAGATCGATGGTGTCGTCGATGTAGAGAACGGCATCGACAATACGGTCAGCGGGCCGGCAACAAACTTTGAGGTGAACCCGCCGCTAGCTACGCGGCTTGGCTTCACAACGCAGGAGGTAGCCGAAGACGCTACCGCCATCCTCGACGGAGTGGAAGCGCCGAACCCTGTGATTAGCAACGGGAGACCCTACACCGTGCGCATACGGCTCGGCGACGAGTCGCGACAATCACTGGAGACGATGGAAAACACCGTCTTCAACTCCGGCACGGGTCGCACCGCCTCGCTGGGATCGATGACTACCGTAAGCCAGCTGCCGCCTCAGAATGAGATCCTTCGCGAGAACCTGCAGCGTCTCGTCGTGGTCACCGCGCGCCTTGAGGGCACAGATCTCGGCACAGCTGTGGCGCGCGTCCAACAGCGCGTCCAATCGATGCACCTCCCCTCGAGCGTGCGCGTCGTCTACGGCGGCACCTATCAGGAGCAGCAGAAGTCCTTCGCCGAACTGGCGCGCGTGTTGGCCCTGGCACTCGTGCTCGTCTTCGGTGTGCTTCTGACCGAGTTCCGCAATTTTGCCGCGCCGATCGCGATCTTATCCTCTTCGGTGCTCTCGATCGCCGGAGTTGTCGGAGCACTGCTGATCACCGGAACAACCTTCAATGTTTCCAGTTTCATGGGATTGATCATGGTTATCGGCATCGTGGCCAAGAATGGCATCCTGCTGCTCGATGCCGACGAGCGCTACCGCGCGCAGGGCGCCGACGCGCGCACTGCTATGGTGCATGCTGCACAACGCAGGCTGCGGCCCATCCTGATGACTGCGTTAGCTGCGGTCACAGGAATGCTGCCCCTGGCCCTTGCGCTTGGCGCCGGCTCTCAGATGCTGCAACCTTTGGCAATCGCCGTGATCGGCGGATTGCTCATTTCGATGCTGCTCAGCTTGGTCGTCACCCCGCTCATCTACTATCTGCTCACACGGCATGAGGCTCCCGAGAAAGAAGCCGAGGCTTGAGGTACAGGAGTACGGGTAGGATCCAAAACTCGTAGGCGCACGATGCAATGACTACGCTCGGTCGAACTGCGCTCTGGCTAGAGTGCCCGTGCCTTTCTTGCTTCGGATCTCAATTGCGCCTCCGGCTCTTTCAACGATGCTTTTGCAGATCGACAGCCCGAGACCAGCGCCTCCGGTCTCACGGGAGCGAGACGAGTCTTCACGAAAGAATCGTTCAAAGACATGCGAGAGATTTTGTTCGGATATGCCCTCTCCGGAGTCCATAACTTCGAGTACAACGTTCTGCCCTTCACCGCGAACGCTCACCAGAACTTCCGAGCCACGCGGGCTATGCTGAACGGCATTGATCACCAGATTGGAGACCAGCGTTTCAAGCGCCTCAGCCGTCATGCGGATATTCAGAGCTGGCGAACAGTCTTCAACTCTCAGCGATATCCCCCTCGATTCCGCATACGTAGTGAGCCCTTTCAGCGATCGCACTGTCTCTTCACCGAGATCGATCTGTCCATCAAAGGCCGCCCCCTCCTCGTCAAACCGCGCCAGCGTCAGCATGCGCGAGACGAGGTCTTCCACTCGCTGGTGATCGTCGAGGATCTGCTCGAGCCCGCCTCGATATTCGTCCTCCGATCGTGTCTTCATCCCCAACACTTGAATCGTCGAATGGACGACAGCGACGGCTGTCTTTAATTCATGTGCCGCATCGCTAATAAACCGCTTCTCCGCGTCAAATGCGTTCCGAAGCCGTACCGTCGTCTGTGCCAATGCCTCAGCCAGGGGCCGCAATTCTTTGGTCCTCATGGCCGAGAGCGGCGGATTGAACTGAAGCACAGCTGGCTGGATCGATGACGCTGCGGACGCAAGCTCATGCAAGGGGCGCAGAAGGCGGCGCGCGAGGAAGATCAGCAAAACAGCACTGAGCGCCACAGAACCCAGGCTGAGGAACACGTAAAAACGCGTCGCCTCGATGACTTCGTGCCACACGTGGTCACTGCGCACCGCATAAACCACGATGACGGGTCGGCGCAGGCCCACACCGCCGGTCTCGAATCGATCGATGATTCGCATACCTCGCCGCTGCAGCACACGAAACTCCTGTCCGTCCGAGTGAATATTCTGGATTCCGTCCCTGCTTTTCAGCGCGACCAAGGCAAGGTTCCCGTTCGAAGTGCCAACGACCCTCCCGTCCGGGTTGTAGACCGCATACTCATCGCTTGCAGGCGGAGAGAACTCATCGGGATCGATCTTCACGTTGTCCTGTGGATCTTCGGCATCCTGCACAGCTCCAATCAGAGAATCCGCGCGTCCTCCCAGCGTCGCATCCAGCGCATGGAGGCGCGCCTCTCTTTCATGCCAGATCGCCGTTGACGCCAGACCAATCGCACAGGCCAGTTCGATTCCGAGCACAGCGATCGTTGCGCGACGGATGAGCGAGTGGCTCTTCATAGCACGACTTCATCGTGGGAGCTGAGCCGATACCCGCGTCCGCGCATATTCTCGATTACCGGGTATTCGAGGGCAGCGCGCAACTTGCGACGAAGGTTCGAAACGTGTGCCTCGACGACGTTGGAGTGATGCTCCCACGCGAAATCGTAGAGATGTTCCAACAACTCGCGTTTCGAAACGACCTTCTTCGGGTGGTGCAGAAGGTACTCTAAAATCCGGAATTCGGTGGGTGACAGCTCCACCAACGCGCCGCGCGCTTTGACAATCTGAGATGCAGAATTAAGGACAAGGTCGCCGAAGGTCAGCGATGTCTGCTTTACGCCCTTGCCGCGGCGGATCAGAGCTCGGGATCGGGCAACCAGTTCGCCAAGATCGAAGGGCTTCGTCATGTAATCGTCTGCGCCCAGATCCAGGAGATTGATCGTGTTTCTCACTTCTGAAACTGCCGTCAAAATGAGTACAGGAGAGGAGCAGGCCCTTGCGCGGAGGGTTTGCAGGACTTTGGTCCCATGAAGCCTTGGAAGCATCAGGTCGAGGATGAGCAGGTCGTACTCGACGGCGCCGCAGGCAAGCAGAGCCTCCTCGCCGTCATGGCACTGGTCGACCGCAAAACCCGGTCCTTCGCGCAAGGCGGTGGCGATGTTCTCCGCCAACCTTCGTTCGTCTTCAACGACCAAAACGCGCATCTCGATTAGTGTTGTGCAGCGACAACAATCATAAATGCGCGAGGCATGACTTCTCAGGGTCCGTGTTCAGCGGCAGTGTCTGCTTTACCCGAGACTAAGATTGAAAGAAAGAAAGGACCGACACCCGCCGAGCGCGTCGCGGCTAGACGAAAGCGGGTTGCTTTTGCCTTCAGAAGAGATTCCCAGCTACTTGTTCGGATGCGGTATAGATCCGCGCTTTGAGCGCTTCCCGCGTCAGCACAGAGTCGTCCTTCACCGATGTGACAAACGTGATGGCGAAGACCTGGTCGCGCACACGGCCGACAGCCCGCTCGCTGCGCTGTCCCTGGCTCTCGTCTCCCGTGCAGAAGATGGCCTCATTGCCGATGGCATGCATTGGAGCAGGTTCGGTGCCACACGTTAGTTCGGCCTGCGCAAGCCGCGCCTGCGGATCGCCCACCACCTGGACCGTGATCTGCAGCGAGCGCTCACCTTGCGACATCGCTTGCGTAAATGTGCAAGACGCCGGCTGTCTCTCGGTACCCGCAACGTAGACTCCGGTCGCATCGCCTCCCAACAGGCTCGACGCCGTGGTCTCACTCATCCAAGGACAGTTGTTGGCCGCACGCGCGGGCCGTACCGCCATAAACATGCCCACCAGCAACGGCAGCCAAACCAGCCTGCGCATTGCGGACCAGTCGCGAAGAGAATTACTTGCCGCCATGCTCCACGCCTCCGTCGCTCGTTGCCGGATCGGAATGCATATGCCACGGTATGCTCTCCGTCGAGATTTCAGGGTGCACGCGCAGGAAGTTCAGCGAGTAGGTCGGTGCGCCTGGATCGACCTTCTTGTCGATGAACATGGCCTGTTGATCGGCAGCCTTGTCCTTCATGCCCATGCGCCGGTAAAGAATCGAGAGGTTGTAGTGCGCGGTGAGATCGTCGGGATCAATGCGCTGAAGCGCTTCGAACTGCTCCAGTGCGTTGTGCTCATCGTTTTGCTGGTAGTAGGTGATCCCCAGCTCGCGACGAGCATCGCGCGATTGCGGGAACATCTCTACGACTCTCTTGAAATCCGAGATCTCCTGTTCTGTGTTACCGGCCCTTCTCTGCAACAGGCCATCGTAGTAGAGAGCCCGTGCATTGTTCGGATCGAGAGTCAGAGCTCTGCGAATCGCGGTGCGTGCAGAATCGTATTTCTCCCACACAATCTCGGTGAGTCCGACATTGGTATAGGCGTCCACGTAGTCATGCCGGAGCTTGATCACCTCAGTGAACGCAGCAACCGATTCGGCGTACTGGAACTGGTCCAAGAGAGCGATGCCGAGATTGTTCCAGCGCATCCAATCTGGGTTGTCCGCTTCGTCCGGCGCCTCCGGCAGATTCTCACCAATGTTCAAGACACGTGTGCGGGACGCAATTTCGACCACGGGATAGGCTGGGTGATCCTTGCCAAAGATGTTGTTGAGATAGCTCTGGCGAAGGTGGCGGTAATTCACCTTGGCCGTAACGCTGATCGGGCCAGTGATGTTTGCCGGAATGCGAAATTGATAGCGCACCAGCACAGAACGGCCCGCCTGTACGGTGTTGTCGTACGCGACAGAATGAATCGTCCACACCTTATGGTTGTCGACGAAATCGCCTTCATCCGTGACGGGGCGATTGGTGAAGCTGTGCGCACGTGGCTCGAGCATGCCGTCGGGCTTCAAATAGCCGCTGTGATAGATCTCGTTGCCTGCAGCATCCTTGACCGTGAACTCAGTCCACGCTTCATACAGATCGCGGACCTCTG
This sequence comes from uncultured Occallatibacter sp., assembly GCA_964585715.1. Classification (GTDB taxonomy): domain Bacteria; phylum Acidobacteriota; class Terriglobia; order Terriglobales; family Acidobacteriaceae; genus Telmatobacter. The sequence goes on along the minus strand of CAZPEZ010000043.1, from coordinate 3,614 downwards.
GAATGAGCGAGTGCCCGATGTTCTTGTTCTGGATGACTACGTACGTTTCGACCACATCGCTCGGAGCAAGGCTGAACGACGCACGGCCCAGCGGAGCGATCATCTTGTCTTCGCCTTGTTTGCGTAGCGCAAAGATGTCGACGTTGAGGTAGTTGCCCGAGCGCAGAAACTCGATTGTCTTCTGCAGTTGTTCGTCGTAGCCGTAGTAGAACGGCACCGCGGTATTGCCTGCGAGCCAGCGGTGCGATGCAAACGTGCCTTCCTTCGCGCCATAGTCGATGTGCGTGACCGGATTGCGCTGCATGTGGCAGCCCTGGCAGGGTTTGAAGCTCGTAGTGTAAAACGTGAGCGGATTGCGCTGCGAAAACTTTGACTGCTGCCACTCGTCATAGGCCGTGAAGGCCCGGATGAATTTGTAGTCGTTGAGTGTCGCCGGCAGGTTGGCCTTGTGGCAGGCCGCGCAGAACTCCGGCGTGTGCAGAAAGTCGTGCATCACGGCCTTCGAGTGCCTCTCGGGATGACGCAGAATCTCTTGGAACGGAACCTCCCCTGGGATGCGGTTGCCCTGTTCATCCACCATCACGGCTGGGACGCCAATCTTCACGCTGGAGTTGCCGTTGGTCGAGTCGATGCCCACCACGGAGTGACAGGTCATGCAGGTCAGCCCGTCGGAATCGATCTTGGAACGATCGACCTTCGGATCTTCGGTGAGCCCACCGCCCACAACCGCGATCGGGTTGTGGCAACTGTCGCAGTGCCGGGCAAAGGAGATACCCCGCGTCTGGTCACGGGTCAGGATGTTGACGCTGGTGCGGTAAAAGGGCGTGCGGAACGCATTCGAGTGCAGCGCCTGACGCCACTGGGTGTACGCCTCCTGATGGCAATGCGCACAATACTCGGCCGTCGGGAATGCTCCGGGCTCAAGAAATTGTTCGCCTGCAACCTGCACGTTGCCCGGCAGGAAGGGATTCTTCTTCCCATAGTGAAAGTTGTAAGCCGGTGTCACCTTCGCATTGTGCGCCTGGCGGTCCGCTTCAACTTTCTCTTCGTTCTTCGCCTTCATTGCCGCCAGCGCCTCACGCTGCGCGGGCGTGTCCTCGGCGGGCGCAGCTCCTGCGGGCGGTGGCGTATACGCGGGCGGAGTCGGCAACGGCGCCGCATTTTGCTGTTGCTGCTGCGCCCAGACGCCGGGCTTCGTCCCCAGGCCAGCCGCTAACAGTAGGACCAGCCACACACTCGCCTTCGCCTTCATCCGGTTCATCAATTTTTTGCCTCCGGTTTGCCTGGCTTGGACTCTGCAGCCGCTTGCTGCAGCACGCGCGTCGCCGGAATGTTGTCGTAGACGCTGGGCACGAGGCCCTTGCCTTCTTCAATCGCGTAATAGCGATCGACACCCGGCAGCTTATAGGTTGCCTTCACGCCATCGGGCCAACGGATCTCGACTTTGTCGACGCTTGTCGCCTGGCCCAGCCCGAAATGCAAACGAAAGTCGTTTGAAGACTCGAAGCTTCCCCCGCTCATCACGTCGCCGCGCTGGCGCAAGCCATTAGCGGTGAGATAGACGGTCGAGCCGACCGCATCGCGCGGGCTCTTCGGACCACCAATCAGCATCAAACCAACCCAATGGTTGTGGTCGTCGCTTACATTGCGCAGCAGCACCGGCGTGTGATCGAGGCAATTGATCACCACATCGATCTTGCCATCGTTAAACAGATCGCCGAAGGCCGCGCCGCGTGCTGGAATCACATCCGCCAGTCCCGATCCCTCAACCGGGGGCATGACCTCGAATTTTTTGCCCAGGGAGACATTGTGAAATAGCAAAGGACGCTCGGACCAGGAGGTGCCCCAGTTGTGCTGATCCACCTGTGGGTAAACATGCCCACTAACGAACATGAGGTCCTTCCAGCCATCGTTGTCGTAGTCGAAGAACTCCGTGCCCCAGCTGAGAAACGGATAGGTTGCTTCGGCTATTCCCATTTGCGGCGTGATGTCAACGAAGTTGCCGTCCCCATCGTTGCGGTAGAGCGTCTTGTAGTCGTCAGAGAACGTCGTCGTGTAGAGGTCGAGTCGGCCATTGTTGCGATAGTCGCCGACGGCCAGCCCCATCGAAGCCGTTTCCCGCGCGTCCTGGTTCAGCGCAAAACCTGAATAAAAGCTGGCGTCCTGAAACGTGCCGTCTCCTTTATTCAGGTACAAATAGTTGGGCGACGAATCGTCGGTCACGATTAGATCGACCTTACCGTCGTCGTCGATGTCGACGAAGGTCGACGAAAACCCGTAGTAGCGGCGCTTGTCACTCACGCCAGCCTTCTCGCTGACATCGGTGAATGTGCCGTCCCCGTTGTTGTGGAAGAGATGGTCGGGCTCACCTTGCAATCCACGCGGCCCGCACAACGTCTGAGCGCCTCGGAATGAGCAGTTCGCATACCCTACTGCCTTGCTCCCCGGCGCCGGCAGATTATTCATGTCCCAGTGAACGTACCCCGGCACAAAGATGTCCAGCAGCCCGTCGCCGTCGTAGTCGCCGAAACTCGGCCCGGTAGACCAGTTGCCCAGCGTCACGCCTGCCTTCTCGGCCGCGTCGGTGAAGGTGCCGTCGTGATTGTTGTGGTAGAGACGATTCTTGCCGTAGTTCGCGACGTAAAGATCGGGCCAGCCGTCGTTGTCATAGTCGCCTACAGCCACGCCAAAGCCCCAGCGGCCGTTGGTCACACCCGCCTGCTCTGCCACATCGGTGAATGTCCCATCATGGTTGTTATGGAAGAGAGCCGCATGTGGAGGCTCGACCTTTCCGTCCAACGCGTCATAGGTTGACCCGTTGACGATGTAGATGTCCAGCCATCCGTCGTGGTCGTAGTCGAGCAGAGCGACGCCGGAACCAATCGTCTCGAGGATGTACGACTTCTGTGGCGTACCCATCTTGTGCGTCCACTTTGTCAGTCCCGCCTGTTCGGAGATGTCCTTAAAGACGATCGGACCGTCCTTGACGAACCCGCCGGCAGTAATGGGGCGCTTCTCCGAATCCAGCACGGGGGCGAAAACACCGGCTGTGGCCGAACCGCTCTGCTCACTGACCGGTTGATTGGAGCCGCTACCGCCATAGAGTGGCGCCTGCGCGGGCTGCTGGTTCTGCGCGCTGAGGCCAGGCATGCCGAGGAAGAATAGCGAAAGAAAGGGCGCAAAGGATAGACAGAAGGAGGCGCGATTCAACTGAACTACTGACAAAGGGTGACCTCACTCGGGGAAGACGGTTCGGTGCTTATTCTGCCCAGCCGATGGTGGCATTGTCCACATCTCAGAGTTGGAGGCGTATCTCGTACATCCGATGGAGGGTGGTATTTGACTGGAAACACAGGCCTCTCCCCCGGTGTCAAGATATGGAACCGGCTCTGTGCGGGGGGCCATTTGTTCGGCCGTCGAAGGACTTCCAGGGGCCTTGATCGTGAAGTCCGGCGGCATTCAATGGAGATCTCGATCCGCGCCACGCGGGAACTTCCCGAACGCTTGAGGCCGACACTCCGCGGGATGTGAACGCGAAGGGGAAGGCAACCAATTAGTTGATGGTGGACGCGGTAGGAATCGAACCTACAACCTGTCGGTTAAGAGCCGAATGC
>CAZPEZ010000042.1:0-39924 GCA_964585715.1 uncultured Occallatibacter sp. | reverse complement strand
TGCCCGTATCGCCCTGCGAATTGGCAAAGAACGAGATGTTATCGATGGAGTGCGAGAAGGTGTAGTTGAAGTCGTACGTGACGCCGTGCGACAGGTTCTTCTGCAACGTCAGCAGGAAGCCGTTGTAGGTCGAAAACCCTTTGTTGTTGTGGAACGAGTTCTCGGAGAACTGCGCACCCATGCCCACGTTCGGCGGGACGATGCTCGAAATAGCCTGAGTGAAGTCGCCGAAATCGCCGTTCTTCACCAAGCCTCCGATCGCTGAACCCAGGAACTGCGTGTTGTTGGCATATCCCAGGCTGGCGCCGAGGCCAGGCGAAACGACGTTCTCAAACCACGGCTGGGTTTGCAGCTGCGTGGGGTCCGGATTCGCGCGGATCTCCTTGGTGATATTCCCAAATGCCTGTGAGTAGACCTGGCCCGAAACCGGGTCTGGGAATTCGAGAACCTGGTTCGCGTCGGCCTGTGCCAGAAGACGGCGTCCCAGGCGTCCCACATAGCTCGCCTTCAGAACCATGTCTCCTGGCATCGAGCGCTGGTAGCCAGCATTGAAGATAAACGTATAAGGCGTCTTCAGCGAAGGGTCAATCGTTTCGTTGAAGGCCAATCCGTTCTGCAGCCCAAAGGGAACGCCAGCGTTCGTAAACGGCTGATACGGTGGCTTTGGTGTTGACGGCGGCGTCAGGTTGACAGCGGAGATGCCATTGTTCTTGTCCAGCCGTGGGTCGGTCGCGATCGAATCATACGGATCTTGCGGAATTCCCGAAGGAGTCGACTTCGTCTGCTGGAAAAGATAGGAGTACGAGTCCTGCAGGTGTTGAATCGCGTTGATGACCGTCCGATCGTACACGATGCCGACGCTGCCGTTGAATACGCTCTTCTTGTCGAAACCAGGGTTATACGAAAAGCCCACATGCGGAGAAAAGTTCCTGTATTCCGGCTTATAAAGCCCCGGCGCGCCACCGCCGTTGCCCCTTCCGCCAAGAGAGTAGGCGATCAGCGGCACGGCCGTGTTGCCGGTCTCCGAGAGATCGCTTTGCTCCACGCGGGCCTGCATATACTGGTCGAAGGTAAGCGGCTCGACGCTCTCCAGGCCATGGATCTCATACGGCACTGTGAACCACTGGTAGGTTAAGCCATACGAGACACTCAGACTCGGGATCACCTTCCACGTGTCCTGAATGTAGAGCTGGGTCTGATAGTACCGGTACAGGCGTTGGTCGCCGGACAGTTGCTTCAGAACCTGGCCCTGAGCGTTGAAGTTGTAGTCCGATTGCACATTGGCAATGCGGGCCAGCATGAACGTGAACGGCTGATCCCAGTAGGCCGCGTTGGTCGGATCGATGTCGGCGGGGCGCAGGCTGGGGTTGTTCCCGCCCAGCCCGTTCGTGCCGCAGCTACCCGCGGTGGGCCCGCAAAGGCCAAGGGTCTGACCACCCAGTCCGATCTCAGTTGTGTTGTAGTCGCCAATGGTTGTGTCGTGAGCCAGGATGTCCTTGAACGTCCCGCCCAACTGCACTGTATGGCTCCCCTTGGTGTACGAGAAATCGTCCCCAATCATGGGAACCGGCACACGGCGCGCCTGCGCGCTCGGATTCAGATAGAGAGACGAGGGAACCGGAGCACTGTCTGCGCCGTCGCCGAAAGTGAAGAAGGTCGACCCGTCCGGATTGAAGGTGTTGGGAAAAGACAGCTTTTGAACCGTCTCGCCCAGGAAAGCCTGGTTGGTCTTGTTTGAGCCGATCACCCAGGTGTGCCCGACCACAAATGCATACGAGCGGTCAATGAGCGGATCGGTAGCCGGATCGCCGGCAAATTGGTTCGGAGCCTCGTACGCGTTTTCACGCGAGATCGTGAACCGCCCGTAGATCTTCTGACTCTGGTTCAGGTTGTAGTCGATCCTCGCGACATAGTTCGTCGAGTCATCGTTGTCCGGGGCGTTGAAGGCATATCCGCCGGTGTTGATGCCATCTCCCGTAACGGAATTGTTGGAGTGAGGAAACCGTGCCGACCAGGCACTCAGCCAGGTCGAGGATTCTCCGATCCCGGCCGGATCAAACGCCGCCACCTGAGCGGCCGTCAGGGAGTTCGTGGTGCTGCAGTCCGTACTGGCGTTCGTGCAATAGCCGATGCTGCCGTTGCGCAGGCTGTCGAGCGGCACAACTCTCTGTTGAATCGCGGAGCTGATGATTCGATCGTCGTTGAAGTCAAAGAAGAAGAAGAGCTTGTCCCTGAGAATCGGTCCCCCGACTGCCCCGCCAAACTGATTCTGGATCAGGTGGTTGCGCGGAACGATGGGGGTCGAGTTATTGCTGAACCAGCTGTTGGCCACCAGCGATGGATCGCGATGGTACTCGTTTAGGTTCCCATGAAACTTATTGGTGCCGCTCTTGGTCACAAGCTGGAACTGGCCACCGCTGGCCGGACCGGTGGCCGCAGGCTGACCCGCTACGTTGCCGTGAAACTCCTCCACCGAGTCAACTGGTGCATGTCCAACGATCGAGCCCGAGCCAAATCCCTCTGTGATTCCAGAGTTGGTCTGCGAGGCCCCGCCAGTCGCAAAATCGTTCACGTCAAGGCCATCCAACGTGATGTTGTTCTGGTCGACGCGAGCACCCGCCACCGCACCAGTGTCCGTGACTCCGGGTTGCATGGTAAAGAGCGCTGTCGGATCGCTTCTCTGCTGCACGGGAAGATTGTTAAGCGAATTCACGTCGACGGTGATGCCGACCTGCGCGCTCGTCGTGTCAATCGTCACTTCCGAGTTCGACGCGGTCACTTCTACCTTCTCGGCCCGCGCGCTCACCTGCAGTGTCGCGTTCTGCGTGCGGATTGTCGAAACCGTCAGATAGATTCCCTTCACTTCCTCTTGCGCAAAGCCATTCGCAGAGAACGAGACTGTGTATCCTTCACCCGGCGGAATCTCGGAGAACCGATAGAAGCCCTGCGAATTCGTGGTCTGCGTGAACTTTGCGCCCGTGGTCGCGTTGGTCAGCGTTACTGCGACCCCCGGAACTGCCGCGCCGGACTGGTCGGTGATCTGGCCTGTCATTCCGCTCGTGGCGGCCTGCGCGTAAGCGGTCTGCTGAACCGCCGTAAAGGTCAAGCCCAAAACCAGCGCGACGCCAATCACGACTGCCAAGCTTTGCAAACGGAAAAATCGCATCGAACTCCTCCCAATTGAATAGGACCGGAAAACCTCGATAGGAACTTTCCGATCCAGGTAAATCTGCCATGCATCCCGTTCTCAGATCTGAGAAACAAGGCGCAAAATCATGAACTACGAAGCCGAATACGGTGAGCAGGGCAGGCTACGTTCCTGGGGCCGCCAACTCCCAACATCGCCCCGGATGACCGGGCGCTCCTTGCCAGCCCCTACCTTGCATGGCAAGTGCCAATTCCATCAGAGCTTTCCCGATTTTGCTTGCCGTTGAAATAACGGGACTTAAGTAATGACACTCTTGGGTCCCGGAAACTCATTTCTATGAAAAATTAAAGAATGTTCGTCAAATATTCAAAAAACAGTTTGTCCCTTTCATTTTTGGGGAATCCGCTCTTCCTCTCAACAGTTTCAGCAGCACAGTACGGTATGCTCCCCGCATGAATGTCTCGCTCGCTCACATCGGCTCACCCTACACCGCAAATGACCCCTTCCAGGTCCTCACCGCGCGCTATCTCGAACGCTGTTCCTCCCTCCTTCGCTGCAAGACGGAAACCTTCAAAAGCGAAGAAGCCCTCTTCGCCTGGATCCAGCGCCACAAGAGCCGAACCCCGATCGTCCCCGTCCTCCTCGACAGTCACGGCAAGGTTATGACCTCCGAAACCCTCGCCGCATGGATCGGTGGCCACCGCCAGGAAGGTGTCCAGCACATCGTCTTCGCCATCGGCCCCACCGACGGCTGGTCGGCCGACGCCCTCCTCCGTGCCAAACTCGTCCTCTCACTCGGCTCGTTTACTCTCGCCCACGCCGTCGCCCGCCTGGTCCTCGCCGAACAACTCTATCGCGCTACAACCATCCTCACTGGCCACCCCTACCACTCCGGCCACTAAGTTGGCGGTCTCGTCATCGAGCCCGCCTCGAGTTCCCGCTACCGACTGCCCCGACGTCCTAGCTGAAGGCTGAGGACTGACAGCCCCGCCCCGTTCCCCCGAATCGCTACACTGTGAACTGAGAACTGCGCACCGTGAATTCCGACGCCTCATCCCGCAAAGGCCTCATCCTCATCAATACCGGTCCCGGCAAGGGCAAGACCACCGCCGCCCTCGGCACCGCGCTCCGCGCCGCCGGCAATGGCATGCGCGTTCTCGTTCTGCAATTCCTCAAAGGCTCCTGGCACTACGGCGAGCTCGACTCCATCGCCCGCTTTGCGCCAGACTTCGTCATCCGCCAGATGGGCCGCGGCTTCGTCAAAGTCGGTGGCGCCGAAACCGACCTCGAAGACATTCGCCTCGTCGAAGAGGCATGGGCCGAAGCCCGCGAAGCCATCCTTTCCGGCGAATGGGACCTGATCGTCCTCGACGAAATCAACTACGCCATCTCCTACGGAATGTTGTCCCCCGAAGCCGTCGCCGAAACTCTCCGCGCCCGCCCCGAAATGGTCTACGTCATCCTCACCGGCCGCAACGCGCATCCTTTGTTGGTGGAGCTCGCCGACACCGTCACCGAGATGCGCGAAGTCAAACACGCCTACCAGAAAGGCATCCTCGCCCAGCGCGGCATCGAATTCTGAAGCCTTCGCCACTTTAATGCTCCGCGCTGTGTCATCCTGAGCGGACACGCCTGGGGCCCCCCGAGAGCGTCAGCGCTCGCGGGGTAAGCGAAGCCGAAGGATCTGCATTTCAGTCCCAGTTCCCACTCCCCGTCCCTGTCTTCCCCCGTCCAACCTGCAAGTTTTCGAATTCCTCGCGTTCTACACTCAGAACCTGTAGGAGGAAGACCGTGCGCTTTACGCATTTGCTCTCCGTCGCTCTTCTCGCCGCTCCCCTCGCCCTCGCCGCCCAAGGCACCGGATCTGAGCAGCCCGTAGCGCTCACCATCTACAACCAGGACTTCGCCGTCGCCCGTACCTCGATCGACCTCGATCTCCACTCCGGCCTCAACGAAATCACGACCACCAATGTCACTAGCCGCCTCGAGCCCGACTCCGTCGTCCTCCGCGATCCTGCCGGCAAGCGCGCCGTCCACGTCCTCGAACAAAACTACGACGCGGCTATCGTCAATCAGGACTGGCTCCTCCAGAAATACGAGGGCAAAACCATCGACTTCCAGTTCGCGACCCCGCAGGGCATTCAGACTATCCGGGGCACCATCATCCGCGCCCCATCCCAGTCCCCCTACGAGTACTCTCCGCAGGGTCAGATTCTCAATGGCGGACCCGCCCAGCCCCTCATCGAAGTCAACGGCAAGATGCAGTTCCAGCTCCCCGGCACTCCTCTCTTCCCCGCCACAACCGACGGACTTCTCCTCAAGCCAACCCTCCGCTGGCAAATCGAATCGGAAAAGCCCGATCGCCTCTCCGCCGAGCTCGCCTACGTCACCGGCGGCCTCGACTGGAATGCAACCTACAACATCGTCGTTCCCGACTCTGCCGATGTCACCGGCAACGAGAAGGCGGACTTCGTCGGTTGGGTCACCATCCACAACAACTCCGGGACTGAGTTCACCCAGGCGCGCATCAAACTTATGGCCGGCGACGTCGCCAAGATCCAGCCCGGCTCGGGAGGACGCGCTATGCAGATGATGGTCATGAACGGAGCCATGGCCAAAGCTGAGCCAGCCGTCACCCAAAAGCCCTTCGACGACTTCCACCTCTACGACCTCAACCGCACCGTCGCCCTCCGCGACGGCGAGACCAAGCAGGTGCAGTTCATCGATGCCGCCGGCGTCACCGTCCATCGAAACTACATCTACGACGGCGCTGCCCAGATGCCGCTCTACTACGACAACGGCATCAACGAGAACCGCACCTACGGTCTCGACCCGAGTAACACCAAGGTCCAGATCCTCCAGGAGATCAAGAACAGCGAGTCCAATCACCTCGGCATGCCTCTGCCCGCCGGTCGCATCCGCCTCTACCGCCGCGACAGCGACGGCCAGATGGAATTTGTCGGCGAAGACTCCATCGAGCACACTCCCGCCGAAGAAGCCATCAAGCTAGCCACCGGCAGCGCCTTCGACGTCAAAGGTTCACGCCGCCAAACCGACTTCCATGTCAATGTGACCGGCCACCTGCTCAACGAGACCTTCGAGATCAAAGTCACCAATCAAAAGCAGCAGCCCGTCAACATCACCGTCGTCGAGCACCTCTACCGCGGCGCCAACTGGGAGATCACCGACAAATCCTCCGCCTACACCAAGACCGACAGCAACACCATCGAATTCCCACTCCAGGTCCCCTCGAAGGGCGAAGCCACCCTCACCTACTCCGTCCGCTACACTTGGTAGGCCCACGGTCTCTGACCGCTCGACCGAGCACGAAAATGGGTGCCCCAGGTCTCGCGTTTGAGACCTGGGAAAGCACGAGCCTCAACCCACAAAGACTACGCGGCCTGAGATCTGATGATCCCCCGATATCGACTTGCCCTCTTCGGGCTCCTCATCGTTGCAGCCGCTCCCGTCTCTGTCTCGGCGGACCCATCCCCCACCGCTGCCTCTGCATTCGACTCCTATATAGACACCGTCGAGTCGCGCCTCGCCATGCAACATCGTGCGCAAAACACCTTCCTTGCTCCGCTCGCTTCCGCCCCGCAAACCGATGCGCGCCTCCGCCGCGGCGAACTCATCATTGACAAGCTCACGCCTTCCACTCCGCCCGCCACTCCAGGAGCCATGCTGCACCACTGGCGCGGAACCGCCTTCGTCCCCGGAGCTACCGCCGCAGATTTTCTCCGCGTAATTCGCAACTTCAGCGCCTACTCCCAATACTTCGCCCCACAGGTACTCCAGGCGAAAGTGCTCGCGCAACAGGACGATCGTCTGCAGGCATCGATGCGCGTCCGTCAGCACCACATCGTCACTGTGGTCTTCGATATCGCCTCCGACATTGCCTATGCACGCCTCGATCCTCAACACCAGTTCAGCATCGCCCACAGCACAAAGGTCTCCGAGATCGATGCATCGGGTACCGCCCAGGAACACGCGCTCGGTCCCAGTGAAAACCACGGCTATCTGTGGCGCTTGAATACCTACTGGTCCTACGAGGAACGCGATGAAGGCCTCTACATGCAAATCGAATCGGTCTCCCTCACGCGTTCCATTCCAGCCGGTCTCGGATGGTTAATCGGACCCTTCATCGAAACCGTCCCTCGCGACTCCCTCGAGTTCACCCTGCGCTCCACCTGCAACGCCGTCCGCAAGTAGGCCAGCCACCCGTCCGTCCCTATTTCCTAGTCCTTAGCCCTTGGTCCCGAGTCCCTCAGTCCCAGTTCCCAGTTCCCAGTTCCCAGTTCCCTGAACGTTTACAATTGCCTCTGGCCCTATGTCCTGGTTCAAGCGTGAGAACGGCGAGTTCGAAGGCCCTGACGACAACTCCGACGAGGAGAAGCGGGTCCGCACCGAAGGTCTCTGGACCAAGTGCCCCAGCTGCCGCCAGGCCATCTTCAATCCAGATCTCCAGGCCAACCTCAACGTCTGCCCCAAGTGCCAGCACCACTTCAAAATCGGCGCGCGCCAGCGTATCGAGCTCCTGCTTGAACCTGGCTATCAACTCGTCGACGGCGGCCTCCGTTCCACCGATCCACTCAACTTCGTCGACCTCAAGCCCTACAAGTCGCGCCTCAAAAAAGCCCAGGAAGATACCGGCCTCGACGACGCCATCCTCAACGCCATAGGGGAGCTCGGTCCGCACGGCGTCGTGATCAGCGCCATGGAGTACTCCTTCATTGGCGGCTCGATGGGTGCTGTCGTCGGCGAAACCATCGCCCGCGCTGTCGATCGCGCCCGCATCACCCGCCGCCCGCTGATCGTCGTCGCAGCATCCGGCGGAGCGCGCATGATGGAAGGCATCGTCTCCCTCATGCAGATGGCCAAAATCTCCACCGCCCTTGCGCAGCTCGACGACGCTCGCGGCCCCTATATCTGCGTCCTCACCGACCCCACCACCGGCGGCGTCACTGCAAGCTTCGCCATGCTCGGCGACCTCAACATCGCCGAACCCGGCGCTCTCATCGGCTTCGCCGGCCCCCGCGTCATCGAGCAGACCATCCGCCAGAAACTCCCCGAGGGCTTCCAGCGCTCCGAGTTCCTCCTCGAAAAAGGCTTCCTCGACGCCGTCGTCCACCGCCGCGACCTCAAGTCCTACCTCATCCGCGCTCTCGACTTCATGAAGCTCTGCGCGATCGCCAGCTAGCTCCATGCTTCTTTTTCCAGCAGCCACAATTCTGGGTGCCGCATCCAAACTCTGCTGTGTGGGAAAGCACGAACCGCTGCCAGCCATTTGGATCCAGCGGCGTCCTGTCCTCCTCGTCTCCGATCTGCCTACCGTGTCATCCTGAGCGGAGCGCTTTCCGGGGACCCGACGAACTGTGTTCGTTGGGTCGAGCGGAGCCGAAGGACCTGCAGTTGTCTCTTTGCCAATCAGCGGGCCGACCTCACTCTGGCGCTGACTTGATGACTGGGCGCCCTAAGTCCCGCCGGTAAATATCGCTCTATCCAACTCTGGTAAGGAAGGACCTCCATTGAACTGGCGAGAACCAAACAGCTTGCCCCATAGGACGGATTGATCTCCAATAGTTTCCGTTCCTCGTGGCGGGCTCTCTCCAGGAGATTTGCGCCTTGGACCTTCCCGGCGGCGTTTGTTTGCAGTTGGTACAGAGTCTCGATGTCCGAAAAGGTGATCTCGGAAGCGTCACGCACGAGCGCGTCGAGAACAATGTTTCCTGCCCTAATCCCATCGACAGCCAACTCAGCCACGCCTCGAGCGACGATTACAAAACGTTCTCGCGCCTCCGTCGAGAGAAATAAAATGAACTATCTCGCCCTGTATCCACAGCCCTTCGGGCCATCCATCGTGAAACTCACCGTATTTTTTCATCTTCTTCCATCTTCCGTCCAATCCATTGAATCACTCCCGACATTAGAGGGATGAATCCTGATTAAGCTGTTTCGCCGCCGCGCAAAAAGCCCCGGCCTTCGCCGGGGCTTTCCTCTCCACACCGTCCTCAGAACTCCAGCCGTAACGCCCCTTGCAGAACGCGCGCCGCAGTCCCATTCGAGAGCACGGTGCTGGTGATGCGCCCGAAATTCCCCGAGTTCACATTCAGGTCGTTCGGGGCAGGTGGGTTCTGGTTCGGCAAGTTGAAGCTCGGATGATTGAACGCATTGAACGCATCCGCCCGGAACACCAGCTTCCATCCCTCCCAGATCGGAAACGTCTTGCCCGCGCCAAGGTCAAAGTTGGCAAAGTGCGGTCCTCGCAGTTCGTTGCGCTGGCCCAGCAGTAGATTCACCGGCCCCTCAAACGCCCCAGTCGCCGCAGCAGCATCCTTAAAGACGTTCACCGATCCTGTCAGCGGATCCTTGTGCGGATGAGCCGTCACCAGCGCAGGCGATCCGGTTAGAATCGCCGGCGCCAGCGTCGCAAATCCCGCTCCATAGGCCGTCGTATCGGCATAGTACGGATCGCCCGTCTGCCACGTCGGCAGTCCGCTGATCTGCCATCCACCCACGGCTTCGTCTGCCCACCGCGGCATCGTCCCGCCAAACTTCTTGCCGCGTCCCACCGGCAGATCGTAAATGAAGTTGCCATTGAACACCTGCGTCAGATCGAAGTCCGAGTTGCCCCGGCACTCGCGCGGACGCGTCGCGTCGCAGATAAACTCGCCTTCGAAGTTCGACTGCCCGTTCGCTACCAGCGAGAAATTGTCGAGCGAGTGCGACCAAGTGTAGTTGAAATCGAACTGCAATCCGTGCCCCGCATTCTTGTGCAGCGTCGCCAGCAATCCGTGATACGACGAGAACCCCTTGTTCGTGTAATAGTCGTTGCTCGAGAACTGCGACGCCATCAGCACATTCGGGTTCAGCAGCGAAAACGCGCCGGAGGTGATCCCACCGCCGAGCGCCTGGGAGAGATCGCCGAAATCGCCGTTGAAGAACAGATTGCCTTCGAAGTACGCCACCAGATCCGTGTTGTTCGCAAATCCGTTCGCGGCCCCAAACCCGGGGATGATCTGATTCTCGAACCACGGCTCCGCCGGAATCGTCGTCGGATCGGCGCCGGCCCGAATCTGCTTCACCACACTCGCGAACGCCTGCGAGAAACGCTCGCCCGACGCCGCATCCGGGAAATCCAGCACCTGGCTTGCATCCGCCTGCGCCAGCAGCCGCCTGCCCAGCCGTCCCGCATACGACACCTTCAGCAGCAGACCTGCCCCCAGCTCGCGCTGCACGCCGAGATTCATTGCAATCGAATACGGGGTCGTCAGATTCGGATCGATCGTCGTGCTGAACGTTTGAATCCCAAGCCCATACGGCGCCCCCGTCGAATCCACATACGGAATCAACGACGACGAAAACGCCGGTGCCGCCGGCGGCGTCGGAATCTGATTGATCCCCGTGAACCGCGGATCGGTCGCGAGCGAACCCGCGGGATCAGATCCGTTTCCATACAGAGTGTTCGCGCTCGCCTGGAACAAATACGAGCTGTGATCCTGGTAATTCTGCACCGCGCTTATGATGGTGTGATCGTCGATGATTCCGATCGAGCCATTGACCACCATCTTCCGGTCCGACGCAGGATTCCACGCAAACGCGAGCCGCGGCTGAAAGTCTGTAAAGCTCGGCTTGTAATAGCCGCCCACCGCATTGTGATTCGCCTTTCCGCCCGGCACATATTCGAGAAATGGTAGGATGCTGTTCCCCGAGGCGCCCGCTTCATTCTGCGCCACACGATCCTGGAAGAAGTACTCGTCGAACCCCAGAGGTTTGCCCGTGTTCGCATTCACCTGCACCGACTCGATCCCGTGAACTTCATAGGGCACCGTGTAAAGCTGATACCGCAGCCCGTAGCTCAATGTCAGCGACGGCGTCACCTTCCACGTATCCCCGAAGTACAGTTCAGTCTCGTAGTTCCGATACTTGCGCGACGTGCCTGCTCCTTCCGTCTGCACCGTCCCGTCGGCGTTGTAGTTGTACGTCGCATCCAGCATCGCAAACCGGCCAAGATCGAACGCCAGCGCCCCATCCCAAAGGTTGGTCGGGTTGCTGCTCGAGCTCTGCAGAATGTCCGCCGGCCGCAGCGTCGGATCAAGCTGCGATAACGCCCCGCCCAATCCTAGCGTTGGCAGATAGTCGTTCAGAAACAGATTGTTGTACGGAGTGAGGTACTTGAATGTACCGCCAAAGGCCAGGGTGTGACTGTGCTTCGCCCAACTGAAATCGTCTCGGAACTGCGGCACTGGATTGACGCGACCCTGCGCGTTGTAATTGCCCAGATAAGGAGCCGTCAGTGGACCAAACGCCCAGTCGATCGCTCCCGTCGGATTGTAAGGTGCAGGAAAATTCAGCCGCGAGATCGTCTCGCCATACGACGCTTGGTTCGTCTTATTGGTCCCGATCACCCACGAATGCCCCGCCACCCACGCCCAACTCGCGTTGTCGATCGACCGCGACGTTGGATCGCCCGGAAACTGGATCGGCGCGGGGTAGTTGATATTGTCGCCCTGCCTCTGGCTCACTAGGCTCCCGCGCGCGAAGAGCTTCTGCGTCTCCGTCAGGTTCACGTCGATTCTCGCGACGTAGTCGTTCTCCTTCAAAATCACCGGCGCATTGAATCGGAGACCTTCCATGTTGATACCATCGCCGCCCGATGGATCGTTCCCCGCCGGATAGCGGCCTCCGATAAATTGCGCCAGCGACGCGTCTTGTCCAATACCGAGCGGATCGAAGTTCGCCTGCACATTCGCCGCACTCACCGTGCTGATGCAGCCCGGCGCCGTCAGCATCGTGCTGTTAGGCGCACAGGTGTTGCCGCCGCTGTTGTTGATGTACGAGATGTTGCCGCCAAGATACGAAGCCGTCGGCACCGTCTGCAACACCGTCGAGCCCTGGTTGTCGCGTCGGCCGTTGTACTCAAAGAAGAAAAATGCATTCTCCTTCTTAATCGGCCCGCCGATGTTGCCGCCAAACTGGTTCCGGATCAGCGGAGCGCGCGCCACGCCCGCATTGTTGTTGAACCACTCGTTCGCTTCCAGATCCGTGTCGCGGTGGTACTCGAACAGCGCTCCGTGAAGGCGATTCGTCCCGCTTTTCGTCACCAGCTGGAATTGTCCCCCGCCCCCTGAATCAAAACTGGCCGTCTGCCCCGCGGTCACCCCGCGAAGCTCCTGCACCGAATCCACCGGAGCATTCGCCGCCACCACGCCGAATTGTCCCGTGCCGCGATCGTCCACATCCAGCCCGTCCAGCGTCACGTGCGTTTGATCCGTCCGCGCACCCGTCACTGAATACTCGCCGCTGGTGTCCTCCGTCACGCCGGGCTGCATGATGAACAGCGCTGCCGGCGTGTCGCGAATCTGAATTGGCAGATCGTTCATCATCTGCACTTCGAAGTTGTTCCCTATCGTCGCATCTGTCGTATCGACCGTCTCATTCTGCGTCGCCGCCGACACCTCCACGCTCTGCGATGTCCCGCCCACGGCGAGCCGCGCATTCTGCGTCCGTGTAGCGCTCACATTCAGATAAAGATCGGTAATCGTAAGCGCCTTGAAACCCGCGCCCTCAAACGTGATCTTGTACCCGGGGCCAGCCGGCACATTCTCGATCGTATAGCCGCCCAGCGAAGTCGTGACCGCACGGTAGGTGGCTCCGGTCGCAGGGTTCGTCAACGTGACCTGTACGCCGGGAATCACTGCTCCCGTCGGGTCAGTGACCGTTCCAGTGATGTTCGAGGAGTCTTGGGCTCTCAACTGCATCGCAAAAACAACAATCGAGGCCAGAACAAATGCCTTCGCAATTCCAGATCGCATAGTGGGTTCGACCCCCTCTGAAGATGAAAACTTGAGAGGCAATTTCAGGGCCGATCGTCGAAACTGCTGTCTATCCCTGGTGCCCTGCCGCTCGTCCCAGAACGCTACTGTTTTTGGAATTGGAGGATTAGAAAATCTATAGAATCTGTGATTTAGTGCAATCTTCGAGCTTCGTTCTTGTGACAAGCGACGCTGCTCCAGCGAACCTGTGTTCGTGGGTCGAGCGGAGCCGAAGGATCTGCTATCCAGGCAATTCCGACCGACAATAAGGCACCCTACGACTCACCCAATCCCCATCTATGAACTGAGAACTGCGCACCCGTAACTGTTCTCGCCTACACTGGTCCCTTCGAGCCGCAGTCAAAGGACAAGCTATGCCCAAACTGATTCACTTTGCTTTTCTCGTCGCCGCGATCTCCGCAGCCTCCGCGCAAACTTCACCGCCCACCCTCTCTCCCGTCGCGCCCATTGCCTTCGACGCCGCCGGTCCCGTCCTTCGCACTCCCACCGACCCCTTGAAGCCCTTCACCGTCGCCGGAGAACATGGCGTCCTCGTCGGCCAGCAGAACGGTGTCTTCGAGTCCTGGATTCTCCCCGTCAAACTCATCTCGCACTTAACCATCGAAGCCGACGTCGAAGGCTACGGCGTCCCCATCGACGTCAACCAGCAATCCGCCGCCATCGAAGTCCGCCCCGACCGCACCACCATCACCTACTCGCACCCCGCCTTCACCGTCCGCCAGATCATGTTCTCGCCGGGTGCCCCATCCTTTCCGCTCGTGGAAGCGAACGAAAGGGTGGGAGGCCAGTCCAATCTTGCCGCAGGCCCCGCCCGAACCGGCCCCATCGTCCTCTTTGAATTCGACTGCCTCCATCCCACCCTCTTCACCTTCCGCTTCACACCCGAACTCAAGTGGATGTGGCCCGAACGCAACGAAGGCAGCCCCGGCCCCGAATGGGTCTCACCCGATCCCCACAATCCGGTCGCACCCAACGGTTATTACGTGTTGCACACCGACTACCCCAACCTCGCCGCCGCTCTCACTATCCCAGACACCGAGCCCGGCATCCTCGCTCCCTATCAGGAGCGCCCGCAGATCCATCCCCTCGAACTGAAACTCCACTTCGATCCCGCGCGCGACAAAGCCCGCCTTTATCCGCTTCTGATGGCTGCCGGCATCACGCCAGCCACCGCGACCAACGCCGCGCTCGCCGTCACGCTCGCACAGCTCAACGCCCAAATCCCGACACTCTACGCAGCCCACGCCGAATCCTGGGAGTACCTGCTCGCCCACGCCACCTCCATCTCCACGCCCGATCAAACCCTCAACGAAGCCTTCCAGTGGGCCGTCCTCTCCATCGAGCAGCTCAAGACCAAGACCATCCCCGGCCAAAGCTCCCCTCCCGTGCATGACGCTGCCGCTCCAGCCACGGACTCCGTCCAAAGGGGAAAAAGGGTCGGAGACCCCCCGGCTGAAACCGCCCTCGTCGCCGGCTACTTCACGTCCGCCGACTCCGCGCGCCCCGGCTTCGGCTGGTTCTTCGGTCGCGACGCTCTCTACACCCTCTACGCCGTCAACGGCTACGGCGATTTCGCCCTCTCCAAATCAGAACTTGAATTCCTCATTCACCGCCAGCGCGCCGACGGCAAGATCATGCACGAGTACTCCCAAACCGCCGCGGCCATCGACTGGCAATCCTTCCCCTACATGTACGCGGCCGCCGACTCCACCCCACTCTTCCTGCTCGCAGCCGCCGACTACGTCCGCAGCTCCGGCGACACCGCCTTCCTCACCGAGCACCGCGACGCCATCGAGAAGGCCTGGGCCTTCGAAAGCGATCCCGCGCACGACACTGACCGCGACGGCATCTACGACAACTCGCAGGGCACCGGCTGGGTGGAAAGCTGGGCCGGCGGCATGCCTCATCAGGAGATTTACCTCGCCCTCCTCGATCAGCAGGCCTCCTCCGCCATGGCCTTCATCGAACAGCAGCTCAACGACACCGCCAAATCGTCCGAGGCAATGAAAAGAGCGGAGCTCATCGCGCGAACCATCAACTCCGAATACGCAGACCCCGCGAAGGGCTGCTATGCCTTCAGCCACAACGGTGACGGCACCAACGACCGCACCACCACGGTCTATCCCGCACTCGCCTGGTGGGACCCGGTGAATAACAAAGCCATCCTCAATCACCCCGACGATTGTCTCCGCCAATTCGCGTCAAGCGCATTGGATACGGGTTGGGGCCTACGCGATGTGTCGAACGAAGAACGAATCTATGACGGCCTCAGCTACCACCAGGGCTCCGTCTGGCCGCTCTTCACCGGCTGGGCCGCTCTCGCCGAATACCGCGGCAACCAGCCCCTCGCCGGCTATCAGTTATTGATGGAGAACGCCAACCTCACCCGCGCTCAGGACCTCGGCGCTGTCACCGAACTCCTCTCCGGTGATTTTTTTGTACCTTTTGGACGGAGTACGAGTCACCAGTTATGGTCCAGCGCCATGGTCATCACCCCCACCCTGCGCGGCCTCTTCGGGATCAGCATCGATGCCCAATCCAAAACCGTCACCGTCAATCCCCACCTGCCCGCTTCGTGGGACCACACCGAAGTCCGCGACCTCCGGATCGGCTCCGACACTGCCAACTTAACCTTCACTCAAACGCATGACGCGCTCACCGTCTCTCTCCAATCCTCTGGCGGAGTGGCACTGCGCTGTGAGCCATCGCTGGTTCATCACTTCTCGAACGGCAATCTCGTCATCGCACGCGCGCCCGTCGAAATCGGCCCCTTCTTCGAACCGCCACTACCTGGCAGCCGCGCACAATCCTTCCGCGTACTCAGTCGGCAATCGACCGATCGCAAACTCACGCTGACCCTCGAAGGCCTCGCGGGATCGGACGCGCAGCTTCCACTTGTTCTGAATGCGATGAACCTCAACCTGCATGTTGATGGCGCTACTCTGCCAACTGCATCTGACGCAGTCCCACACGCACCGGGCTCCCCCGCGCTTAGCGTTCACTTTCCAGAGGGCGCCGGTTTCCAGACCCTAGCCGTCACCCTTACCTGGTAAGTCGCCGTCTCCACCGATTCCGATGCGACGCATCAATCCGCACTGACCTCGGTGCCCCATCCTTGGCACTCTTGCAAGGGTGGAACGCGAGAGCGGAAGACCTAATCCCGGTCTCACCACCCCATCTGCCGCTCCCGCTCCAGGATCAGCTCGCTGTAGTGATTCATTCGCTCCGGCCGCCGCTTCAGCGGAGCCGGCAGAATCGCCGCCAGCCGTGCCGCCTCTTCACGCCCCACGCTCCGCGCCCCGATTTCATAGTGCGCGCGGCACGCCGCCTCCGCGCCATACACCCCCGGCCCCCACTCCACCACATTCAGATAGAGCTCCAGAATGCGCCGCTTGCCCAGCACCAGTTCCGCTACCGGCACCAGCGTGAACTCCGCCCCCTTGCGCAAAATCGAGCGGCTCGTCTCGAAAAACAGGTTCTTCACCAGTTGCTGCGTCAGCGTCGATCCTCCACGGATGCGCCGGCCCCCTTCCAGATCTTCGTCCGCCGCAATCTGAATTTCGTGCCAGTCAAACCCGTGATGCTCATAAAACCGCGCGTCCTCCGCGGCAATCACCGCGTGCTGTAGATTCGGCGAAATCTCGCTAAGGGGAACAAATTCGTACCGCTTGCGATACGGCGTTCCGCGCATCCACGCCTGCATACGCCGCTCTATCTGCACCGCCGTCGTCGGTGGATCCATCCATCGCGCCTCCACGAGCGTCATCGTTGCGAGCAACCACAGTCCCGCGACACCGAAGCAGAGCCATCGAACCAATGCGCGCAGCGAGACCTTCCCCCGCAGTCTGTTGATTTGTTTCGCCACCCTCTCCGTCACACCTCAGAATAGTCTGGCTGTCTGCCTGCCTCTTTCCTCGCACCGTACAGCATTGATTACTTACACAACACAGCGCGAATTCTCTTGACTCAGTCCCCTCAATCTGGCGAAATCGCCTTCGTCTTCCTCGTCGCCTCTTCTTCCGCTCAAGCACACCATCGCCGTCTCGTCGAAAGGAATCTAATGTCCCCCCAATGGAATCCGAACGAACCTACATTCCATCTCGGTATCAATATGGCCGGTGCTGTCTCCGCCGGTGCCTACACCGCAGGAGTCCTCGACTTCCTCACTGAAGCCCTTGAGCAGTGGTATGCCGCTAAAGCCTCCGCTGCGTCGCCGGTCCCGCAGCACAATATCTCCATCGACATCTTCTCCGGCGCATCCGCCGGCGGCATGTGCGCCGCCATCTCCGCCGTCATGCTCCAGGGCCCCTTTCAGCACATCCACAACCCTGCTGACGCTACCGTGCAAAACACCACCAACCGCTTCTACGAGAGCTGGGTCAACAAAATCGACATCGAGCCCCTCCTCGGCAGTGCCGATCTTCAGGGTGGCGGCCCCGTCGTCTCCCTGCTCGACTCCACCATCATCGACACCATCGCCGAATACGCCCTCACCCCCGTTGCCGCCCCCAGAATTCCTCCCTATGTCTCCGCCTCACTGAACCTCATCCTCACCCTGACCAACGTCCGCGGCGTTCCCTTTTCCCTCAACGGCGTCGCCGCCGGCTCCGCCGAAGAAGACATCGATTACTACGCCGATCGCCTGCAGTTCGAAACCGTCCAGGGCACGAATCGCCCCGTCTTCTCCCCCGCCAAGCCCCTCCCTCTTGGATCGAATGCCGGCGACTGGCCGCTACTCAAAGAAGCCGCCAAAGCCACAGGCGCCTTTCCCCTCTTTCTCGCTCCGCGCACCATCGTCCGCAAAGCCGGCGACTACCTGAACTCCCCGTGGAACTCCGTTGCCGCCGCACCGGCTCCTCCCATCACGCCGCATTGGCCGCTGCATGCCGACGACGACTTCGCGACCCTCAACGTCGATGGCGGTGTCACCGACAACGATCCGTTCCAACTGGCCCACGACTTCCTCGCGGTGCAGAATCCCCTCGCCGCGCGCGATCCTCTCACTGGCGAGCTGCACAACCCGCCTGCAGCCGACAAAGCCAACTGCGCCGTCCTCACCTTCGCTCCCTTCCCAGCCCGCGATCTCTTCAACAAGGACTACGACTTCGCCGCCAACAGCTCCATCTTCGGCATGTTGCCCAACCTATTCACCGTGCTCATCTCCCAATCGCGCTTCCAGGGCGAAACCCTTGAAGCCGTCATGGGCAATGCATCCTTTAGCCGCTTTGTCCTTGCTCCTTCCGACTTTCGACACCCCAATGTCCCCGCCCTCCAGTGCGGCCTCCTCAGCGCCTTCGGCGGCTTCTTCGAACGTGGCTTCCGCGCTCACGACTACCAGCTCGGCCGCCGCAACTGCCAGAAGTTCCTCAAGGACTCCTTCCGTCTCGCTCTGACCAATCCCATCATCGACAAAGGCCTCGGCAAACTCAGCGCCGCCGATCGCGCCAAGGTACTCGAAGCCTTCGCTCCAAGCCAGAACACCCTTCCCATCGTTCCTCTCTGCGGATCGGCCGTACCAGAAGTGACGGCCCCGCCTCGCGCCACCATCACCGCCGCCCGTGTCAGCCACATCGTCAACTGGGTCGTCGACCGCCTCCAAGGCGTTGCGAAACCTCTTCTCGAAAGCGTCATCCAATCCGACTTCGACGCCTGGGCGGCCCGCTCCGCCGTCGACACCCTCATCTCCACCTGGGGCAAAGCAAAGATCAAAGACTACCTCCAGGAGCAACTCAAAGACGTCATCGCCGGCTGACCCAAAGGCATCTTCGGTGACATGAATCACCGATTCCTCGGGTACAAGCGCTCATCATTCACCCTGCACGCATGACACGCATCACCCAACTCGTGGCTCTCGTTCTGCCTCTGCTCCTCGCCTGTCCATCGGCGTTCGCAGACTCTCTCTGCGCCCAGGGGATGCGCTCCGATACCGGCTGCTGTGTTTCCAGCCACCAGCCCGCTTCCTGCCACGGCCCCATGAGGTCCTCTTCGCTTGCCTCCCAGTGCAGCGCGTGACTGCCGCATAGCAATCAGCCAGGTCGCGGCACAACTCTCGGCATCGCCTGAGTCAAGGGTCACCCTCGTCGCGATTGCGCAGCTTCCGCCCGTGGCTCCTCTCGCGCTGCCCGCCGAGTCTTTGTAATCCTCTTCCGCTGCCGGACCCGCCAAACACCTGCTCTGCCACGTCTTCCGAATCTAGATCTCCTCGCATTCAGCCATTGAAGCAGTCACCGGTCGCACGGACCGTGGCTCCATTTCTGCCTTTCAACCTGAACTGCCAAGGAGATTTCCATGAAACACACCATCGCCATTCTTTCTCTTGCCCTCGCCGTCACCGTCGCCACCTTTGCCCAGGCCGCACCAGCGCAGCATCTCGGCAAGCAACAACTCAACACCCTCATTGCCACCGCCAAAACGCCTGCCGACCATCTGCGCATCGCGGCTTACTTCGAGGCCAGTGCCCAGAGCGACCGCAACCAGGCCCAGGAGCACCAGGCCATGATCGCGGCCTTCAGGGCGAACACCAGTCTGTCCAACGACAAGAATCGCCCCAGCACCATCGGCCACTGCGAGTACTTCGTCAAAACCCTCAACGCCCGCGCCGCCAAGAGTGACGAACAGGCCAAGCTCCACCAACAGATGGCCCAGCAATCCGGGCAAATGTAAGACGATCCCTCGGCCAGCACCGCGAGAATCTCTAGTTCCCGTGCTCCAAACGCAAAACGGCCCGGCATTCCGCCGGGCCGCATCGTCTGTGAACTCCCCCGCCGACGAGCTGCTAACTGTCTGTCAAATCCGCATCGGCATCAGCACATACCGCGACTTGAACTCCGCATCCGGATCCTCGGGCCGCATCTGCCCCGCACTCTGCGAGTCCTTGAACTCTAGCCGTACCTCGCCCTCGTTCCCCAGCGCTTTCAAAAAGTCGATGATGTACGACGAGTTGAATCCCACCACGATTGGGTCGCTCGAATAAGGCGTATCGATCGTGTCCTCGCTCTCGCCGCTCTCCGTCGATTGCGAGCTGATCTTCAGCTCGTTGTTCTCCAACCGCAGCCGGATCGCTCCCGACCTCTCATCGGCAAACTGCGCCACCCGCTGAATCGCCGCTCCCAGCTCGCTCGACCGCACCACCGCAAACTTCGTGTTGTCCCGCGGCATCACCGCTTCGTAGTTCGGGAACTGCCCCGACAATCTCCGCGTGCTTAGCGTCCGGTGTCCGACCCGGAAAAATAGCGTGTGCTCGTCGTCCGCAAACTCCACCTTCTCCGCATCCGTGTTCGACAGCAGCTGCTGCAGCTCCGCCAGCGCCTTCCGCGGAATCAGCACCCGCTTCTCACCGCTGATTCCCTCGAGCGCCTCGCCCGGCTTCTCTACAAACGAGAGCCGGTGTCCATCCGTCGCCACCATCGCCAGCGACTCCGCCTTCAGCACCAGCAGTGCGCCGTTCAGCGTGTAGCGCGACTCCTCGTTCGATATCGCAAAAATCGTGCGCGCAATCAGCGTCTTCAACGCCGCCGCCGGAATACTCGTCGCTGTCACCACCGGAAACTCGGGCACCTGCGGATAGTTCGCCCGCGCCATCCCTACCATCTTCGTGTTGGAACGGCCCGACCGGATCTGCACCCAGTGGTTCTCCAGCATCTTGATCGCGATATCGCCATCCGGCAGCAGCTTGATGTAGTCGTACAGCTTTCGCGCCGGTATCGTGCACGACCCCGGTTTCTTCACCTTCACCGTCGCGCTCGTCCGGATCGCCTGATCGAGATCCGTCGCCGTGATATTCAGCTTGTCGCCCTCGGCCTCCACCAGAAAGTTCGAGAGAATGGGAATCGTCGTCTTCCGCTCCACCACACTCTGCGTCGCGGTCAGCTCCTTCAACAGCTCCTGGCGGCTTACGTTTATCTCCATCGCTGCCCCCTGCGCGGCCGGCTTTTCGACCGTCTCGACTTCAGTCTCCACCAACGGCATATCCCCACCTCGTCGATCTCAGGTCTTGGCCTTGCTTCAATCCCGTACGTCGGATGGCCCAGGTGTCTCGCTCTTAGCCAACTGGGAAATATCCAAATCCACCCTGGGTTCTGACCCTTTGATCCCCGGAAATCAGCCGATCCGCTTGTAGACAGGCTATCCTACGCACACCAAGCCCCACAAAACGGCAGCCGTTTCTCGCCTCTGATTGTATTCACCCTTTCGTCGCCTGTATCCGTGGAAATCCCGTCCCATCTCTGAATTCCTCGCCTCGATCCACGCAGGACCGCCTCCGGCGATGCTGCGTTCCGTATGAAAACAGGTGCCCTGGGAGCCAGGTCCCCGCTGTTTCACTGTTTCACCGTTTCACTGTCTCTCTGTTTCACTATCGTCCTCTCCACCGTCACCACCGTGATGTCGTCCTCCTGTCCATACTGCCGCGCTGCCGCCGCAATCGCCTCCGCTCTCTCGCCTGCAATCGCCCGCGTCCTCTCAAACCCGAACAGCGTTCCCGCCGCATCGCGCGCCTCCACCACCCCATCGGAAAGTAGCATCAGCCTGTCCCCTTCACCCAGCTGCAACGCTTGATCCGCGTACGCACATCCCGCCATGATCCCCAGCGGCAAGTCCGCCTCCAGGGGGATCTCTTCGCCATTCCGATACGGCGCCAAATGCCCTGCATTGGCTACCGTGACCGCACCAGCCTCACCCAGGCGAACACAGACACATGTAATGAACCCGCCCTCGCTCGACTCCACCATCTGCTGGTTCAGTCGCGTCAACATCGCCGCAGGCCCAATCTGCTCGCTCGCCAGCGTCCGCAGCGCCCCTAGCGCGAGCGTACTCGTCATCGCCGCCTTCAATCCTTTCCCGCTCACATCGCCCAGCACCACCAGCCGCGCGCCATTGGGCTGCTCCAGTACCTGGTAGAAGTCCCCGCCCACCTCCTGCGCCGGAAAATACGCCGCTTCCAGCCTGTATCCGGGAACCTCCGGCAAGTGCGCCGGCACCAGTCTCTGCTGAATCTCCCGCGCCGCCTCCAGCTCCGCCGCCCCGCGCATTTGTTCCTGGCTCACACGCGTAAACCGGAAGAACATCACCACACCGATCGCCAGCAGAAACAAAAGATCGCCCAGATCAGTCAACTGCACTTGAACGGGTCCCAGCGCAATTGGATCGGCGAGAAAATCCAGACGCACCCATCCCAGGTAGATCGATGCCGTCCCAAGATCGAAGAGCGCGTTTGTCGCCGCTGGCAGCAAGCTTGGCAAAATCAGCCAACTGGCCTCCCGGTTTCCCTTGCGGTACCACACCAGCAGCAGCACCGGAAGCAACAGCGCTGCCGGAAGAATCATGATCGCTTCATAAGCAATGTAGATTCCGCTCGCCAGCACTCCCGATCCACTCAACAGGCTTGCTGCCAATGAGAGCAGCAGCAGCCCTTCATACCCGCGCCACACCCGGCTCACGCGCGGTCCCGCGAAGCTGAAGGTGAACTCGATCTGTGTGATCGTGTACAGGTAGATCAGTGGATCGCCGATATCGTTGTTCCACACAATCGGCGCAAGGCCGGTCGACGCGCAAAAAAGTAGCCCACTCGAGAGCCCAAGCAAGAAGAGATAGAGGCCCAGCCACAAATACTCCGCATGAGCGCGCTGGCTTCGCCACAGCGCAAACCCGCCAATCCCCGCCAGGATCAGCACAAGGTTGATTGCAATCGACGGTACTGCCGCATACAGCCTCTGGCTCTCCATCGCCGCACGCTCATTGTCAATCGCATCGGCAGTCCCTACTGCCACGGTCAGGAATAATGGCAAATGTCCCGGCGTGTAGGAGTCCAGAGTATGTGTGCGCAGCGCCAGCGTGAAGTCATCCTCATCGTCCCGGAGCGAAATCACCTTCTCCACCGGGCGCCGCAGCGCATACCACGGCTTCAGCTGCGCATCGTCCACGGCCCGTCCGTTCACAAAGGCTTGGTAGACTCCATCACCGCCGGCCACCAGTAAGTGTTCGTGCTTATGTCCATACTGCAAGTTCACATGCAGCCGATACCACCGCCATCCGGGTCGCGCCTCACCCAGCTCATCCAACTCCACCGTCGGCCACGCTTGATCGTCGAATCCCGCCTGCGCCCATGCAAGATCGTCTCCTTCGTGCCATCGCCACTCGCTCGCGCTCAGGTCCACGGTCCCCGAACTCCACTGCGTCGCATCCACCACCTGTGCCCGCACCAGCGGACCGAGCACCCACACCACCGCCACGAGGCACGCAACACGCAGCATTCTGCACACCCACACACGTGCCTCTCGAATCAGGCTTGGCTTCAGGTACAAAAGGGCAGTCATTCGGCTGCAGCGATTCTACCGGTCAGTAGCGCAGCATTCATCTGCGCAAGCCTGGGTGTCCCAGGTCCCCAGGGGTCCCCGCAGACAGCTCTTCGTCTGTGGGGTGGAGAGCCCCTCTGAGCGCAGTCGAAGGGTCTCGCATTTGGGACCTGGGAAAGCAACAAACCTTCCTTCTTCGATTCGGATTCCTCACCTGCGTCCAACCTCCGCGACGAATACTCACTAAAGGAAAGAAGAAGTACCTAAAAGACAGTAGTCACCGTAGTTCCCTCAGAAAATGTGGATTCTCTGGCTAGCCTCTTCGGCCTCAGAAGCTTAAAAAGCGAGAAGCTTTCTAAATCTCTCCTGTGCCTTTCCGGACAAATGGAAATCTCCCCTCCATCTCATCCCACCCACCCTTTCTTTCCCACCTCTTCCACACCGCCCCACAGACCGGCTGTGCAAACAGCGTGCTCTTTGTGGAGAGTCCGCCTATCCACCCACCTTTCTTCTGCTTACCGCGCATCCCTTCTCCACAAAGGCGCCCGTTCCACACTTCGCACACAACCCTTCTTGACTTGAGGAAAATCAGGCACGCTACACCAAAAATAGAGGGAGACAATCATCGCCTCCCTCTGTTTATCGCGCCTCTGATTTCTTGTTTCCAAATCTTTGTCTCTCTCACTTATCGAAGTGAAACCACCGCCGCAGCAGAAAATACTCATTCACCGGCGCATCGTCGGTCGTCAGCGGCGCTCGCGGAGCCATCGCAATCAGCTGCCCGACATTGAGCTCCCTGGCCAGCGTCACATCGAATTGCTGCTGCACGTTCTTCGCCGGCCCCACTCCACATAGTCCGCTTGTGCCGCCGCCGACATCCGAGCCGCGAGCACCGCGCTCGAGGTCACAGGCAGCGGGTCCATACTTGCCAGGAAATTGATCCCCGTGCCTCCCTGGTTGTACGACCGAAACGCACGCACATACCGAAAGGCATGCGTCAGTGTCTCCGCCGCCGTACCCTTCATCGTCGGATCGCTTCGGTCGTCGATAAACCACTCCTCCAGAATCCCGCCGCTGCGCAAATGCCGCTTGATCACTTCATAAAACTCGCTCGAGTAGAGCAGACTCGTCCCCGGTGCCTGCGGCGGCGGCGGCGGATCGATCACGATCGCATCGTACTGCTGCGACGAACCATCCAGAAACCGTCGTCCATCGTCCACCACAATCCGCGCCAGCGGCGAGCTCGTTAACTCCGCTGCATGTTCGTTGAAATACGGGTACAGCTTCGGCACGCTCGGAATCAGATCCACCGCTGTCGTCGGAATCCCCACGACAGCATCGACCGAAATCCCGTCCCCATCCCAAAACAGATAATGAGCCCGTTCTGCGGAGGCCTCTGCATTATCGCCAGCGGCAAATGCACCATGTACTTGTTGTCCGGAGTCAACCACGTCATGTTGAATCCGTTCACCAGCAGCTGCCGTCCGAATCCCGTCCCCGTCGCAATCTCCGTCGCTGCATAATCTCTGCGCACTTGGCGCACCTTATACTTCGTCTCGAAGTCGTGGCTCCCGCTGAACAGCACAATGGCGAGAAGCTTGCGCTGCACTCATCGTTGGGCTCAGCAAAAGCATCCAGGACAAATATCCGGCGAGGCGCATCTCAACTAACGTAGGAGGCGTCACCAGTTACACCCGTTCGGTCGTCCCAATGGGTGCCCTCTACGCGTTACTCATGATTTGCCACCAGTTACTTGTGTTGTAGCGCCCTCGAGTTGGAAAGTAGGGGAAGGCGCATCTGCGATCGCACAGCTCGCGTCGCAACCCATAGCGCACTTTAGTCCCGTCCCCACAAGTCCGGGACTATGTTCCACTTCTTTGTCGCTCTTGTACGCTCGTTGCCCGCGCGTTATCCCGTGCTCGCCAGTCGGGCTTCGGGTCAAGTTTTATGGCGAACGTTTACCGTCGATTGAGAGCCATGTCCCCTCGGGAGTATTGCGCCTACAACGAGACTCGTGCCAACCTCGTCGCCCCCCGTGTCTCTCTCATCGATACCCGCTCCGATCCTCTGAAAGCCGTCAAGGTTCTCATCGAAGGACTGGTGCCCAACGCAGACATAGGCCTCTGGCTCAACCCCCTCAAGAGCATCCCTGCCGTCCCCCGGCTCTCTGCCTACGACCTCGTCTATCTCGACCACGAGGGTTGCGTCGTCCACGGCATCGAGCTCGCTCCCGACGACGAGGTTCCACCCATGGATGGACTCGCCGCCAGCGCTCTCCTCCTGCCGCTACACAGCTTCACCGCCTCGGAGGCCCAGCCCGGCGACCGCGTCGTCATCCAACTCGCCGCTGAGACTCGCGCCCGAACTGCTCCTGTCCCGAAACTCTCCGAAGCCGAACTCACAGCTCCCGCAGCGCTCGTCAAGTTGCCGCCTCTTGCGTG
This sequence comes from uncultured Occallatibacter sp., assembly GCA_964585715.1. GTDB lineage: Bacteria > Acidobacteriota > Terriglobia > Terriglobales > Acidobacteriaceae > Telmatobacter. Next base: position 14,207 of record CAZPEZ010000042.1, on the reverse strand, counting down.
GCCCAACCCCATCGAAGCAGGGCCGCCCGTCCCCCCGCCGAAGAAAAGATTTCCGCTCTTCTATGCGTTCATCCATCTCCGCATTCACATCCACATCTCCATCGCTGTCACGCCCAGCCCCTTGCCTGCAGGCCGCACGCTAAGAACCGAGCGCGTGCAAACGCACGCTCCAACAACCTCCCTTCTCTCCGTCACGCCCCAGACCTCCGCCAGCGAGGTACCCATTGCTGTTGTCCGTCCCCGCACAAAAGACGCTTCGTTTCTCGGCCGTCGCTGGCGCTCCTTGCGCGCAGCCTATCTCCACTGGGCCGACAGCTTCGTCTTCGATCGCCCGCAGGCGCAGCCCGACTATACCCTCCCACGCCTCGGCCGCAACCTCTTCCACTTCATCTTCCCCCGCTGACTCGCCCGCTCTTCTGTTCTCCTAATCCCTGATCCCTGTTCACTGCCTCCTCCCCTTCTATACTGTTCCTTCCATGTCTTACGCGGCGGCCATCGACCAGCTCAGCGCCATGGCGCCCGAGCTCCATACCCAGCCCGGCCAACAGCGCCGCAAGTTCTCACTCACCGAAATCGGCGCCCTCCTCTCTGCCCTCGGCGATCCCCACCATCGTTTTCCTTCCGTGCTCATCGCCGGCACCAACGGCAAAGGATCCACGGCTGCTACTTTGGCCTCAATCCTCCAGGCATCCGGCCTCCGCGTCGGGTTGTATACCTCGCCGCACCTCGTCCGTCCCAACGAGCGCATCCGCCTCAATAGTGCCGAAATCTCCGACGACGCCTTTGCCCGTCTCTACTTCCAGGTCGACGACGCAGGGAGGCAGCTCGTCCTCGATCGGCAACTCGACCAGCTTCCGTCTTTCTTTGAAACCCTCACCGCCATGGCCTTCCTCTACTTCGCCGAGGCCGCGATCGACCTCGCCGTCCTCGAAGTCGGCATGGGCGGGCGTCTCGACGCGACCAACATCGTCGACCCCATCCTCTCCATCGTGACCGACATCTCCCTCGACCACACCGAGTGGCTCGGCCCCACGATCGCCGCCATCGCCCGCGAAAAAGCCGGCATCCTTCGCGCCCGCGGTACCCTCATCACCCTGCCCCAGCACCCCGAAGCCAACCAGGTTCTCGGCGAAGTCGCCACCCAGCTCGGCACCCGCGCCGTCAGCGCCGTCCCCTACATGCCACAGACCCTGCCGCACCCAGCCTTAAGGGCGGCAATTCCATCCTCGGACCCAACTCGATCTAGCTCCTATCCGGTCGAAGTCCTCGGCTCGACCATCACCATCGACTCACCCCTCCACGGCGATCATCAGCACCGCAACATCGCCCTTGCCCTCGCCGCCGGCGTCGAACTCGCCGCCCACCACAGCCTGCCCATCACGCCCGTCTCCATCGAGCAGGGAATTCGCGCCACCCAGTGGCCCGGCCGCCTCGAAGTCATCACCCTTCCCGTTCACCACTCCAAAGAGTTGGCCCCACCGCAGGTGGTTCTCGACGTCGCTCATAACCCCGCCGGCGCCTGGGCGCTCCGCGCCGCGCTTCGTTCCGAATTCGGTTTGGGTGCTCCAGGGGAAAAAGCAGGCACACTGCTCTTCAGTTGTCTGCGCGACAAACCCCTCGCCGAGATGGCCCAGATCCTCTTTCCCCTCTTCAGCGAGGTCATCTTCGCGCCCATCCACAGTCCCCGCGCAACGCCGATGGCCGACCTCCTCGCGGCTGCCGAATCCGTTGGCGTCCCCGCCCGCGCAGCCTCATCCGTTTCCGAGGCCCTCACTTGGGCCGAGGTCGCTGGGGCCTCAGACACGGAGGGAGTCGGGGGCTTTGGCCCCCGAAATTCAGCCCCTGAGGGGCGCGAAGCGCGGTTCGCCCGTGCGGCAAGCACCGAAGCACGTCCCGCTCGGCGCGTAGCCGTAGCCGGCTCCGTCTACCTCGTCGGCGAAGTCCGCCCCCTCCTTCTCGCCCGCGCAGCCGAACTCCGGGGATCCGAGATCGCCCGATGACACGTCCGCCCGAGCCCCTCGCGCGCCTGCACCGTTGGCGCACCAATATTCTTCAGGCCCCCGTCTTCGCTCTTTGGACCGGTGGATGCGGCTCCCTCTCGCTTCTCGTCTCCCTCGTCGAAAAATCGGGCCGACTCCAGCACCGCATCGCCCAGACCTGGGCTCGCGGCTGCCTCGCCATCTCCGGCGCGCACCTCACTGTCCGTGGTGCTGAGAATCTCTTGAAGCATCCCGTCGCCGTCTACGCCTCCAACCACACGTCCTATATGGACACGCCCGTCATCTTCGCCACGCTCCCCTTCCAGTTCCGCATCCTAGCCAAGAAGGAGCTCTGGACCATCCCCTTCATCGGCTGGCATCTCAACCGCTCCGGCCAGCTCCCCATCGACACCGTCAACACCCACGCCACGCTGTCCAGCCTCGGTGGCGCCGCCCGCGCCCTCCGCGCCGGCATGCCCCTCTTCGTCTTTCCTGAAGGAGGCCGCACCCCCACCGGCGATCTCCAACCGTTTCTCTCCGGAGCAGCTTTCCTCGCCATCCGCGCTCAGGTTCCGCTCGTCCCCATCGCGCTCAGCGGTGTCTACGATCTGCTCCCCATCCACACTCGACACTTCTATCCCTGCGCTGTCTCCCTAGCTGTCGGCGAGCCCATCCCCACCCAGGGCATGACCATCCGCCAGGCCGACGAACTCACCGCCCGCATCCGCACCGCCATCGATACCCTCCGCACCCAACCCTCCGGCCATGCAGTTGTGACGAAGGTGGGTGCCACGTCTTAGCACTTCGGTGTGCGGGGGTCAAGGAAACGAAGGATCCGCTTCTGCTCTGGCGGCCATCGTGATCCATTCTCCTAATCCCTATTCCCTGTCTCTTATGCGACAATCGCCCACACAGCTTCCTCCCGGCCCCATCGCTCAACTTCAGAGAGGTCCCACATGTCCACACAGGCCGCTGCTTCCGTCTTCTCGCTTTCGATTGCCCAAGCCGGCTCCAAGGCCACAGTGCAATGCCGCGGGCGCCTCGTCTCCGGCGTCTGCAATCAGCTTGTGCAGCCGGTCAAAGAACTGCTGCCCGCCAGCAAACTCGTCGTGCTCGATCTCAGCGAACTCACCCACATGGACTCGATGGGACTCGGCACCATCGTTCGCCTCTACGTCTCCGCCAAAGCCGCCGGAGTGACTCTGCAGCTCTGCCACCTCTCCCCGCACATCCGCCAGATCCTCGGCGTCACCCACCTCTTGAACGTGCTCACCGACATGTGCGAGCAGGGCGTCAATCTCCGCTTTTAGCCGCCCAGGCCGTATAAGCAGCGAACGTCCGCTCGATTCCCACGGGCAAGGACCACCCTCCCACCATCACGAGGCTTAGATCCCTGAGGACACGTCCTGACATTCCCAATCTCTCGATCTCCGTTCGCAGTGTCATCCCGAGATCCCGCACGCCTGGGGCCCTAATCGCACCCCATGTGCGATTGGGGTAAGCGGGGCGAGGGACCTGCTTCTTCTTTTCGGCAAAGAGAAGCCCCAACTCCACGAACAGGTCTTCGTTCGATAGGACCCCGCCCCCTGACACCCGCGCTCGAGCGGCTATACACTTGTTCCTACCCATGTCCGTCCGCATCGCCATACCAGAGCCCTCCATCGACACCGAGTACAACCAGCGCTCCCTCCCGCCTTACCTCGCTGCGCTCCACTCCGCCGGAGCCATTGCAGTCCTCATCCCGCTCCACGAACGCCCCGATCGCGTCGCCAAACTGCTCTCCACCACGCAAGGCGCTCTCCTTCCGGGCAGCCGCTTCGACGCTGACCCGCAGCGCTACGGCGAACCCCCCATCCCCGCCTGCAATCCCGCCGACCCCGCCCGCACCGCCGTCGACGAGCTGCTCTTGCAAGATGCGTTCAATCTGCACAAGCCTGTCTTCGGCATCTGTCAGGGCACGCAAAACCTCAACGTCTGGCGCAACGGTACCCTCATTCAGGATCTGCCCACCGTCCTGCACACGCCCGTCAATCACAGCCCCGAACGCGGTGTCATCGAAGCGCATCCCGTCACCATCACGCCCGGCACCCGCCTCTCTGCCATCGCAGCGTCTGTCTCAGATATTTCAGCCTCGACGCGCTCCTTCTTCAACGCCCTGCCCTCGCTCGCCCCAAGGGCGCACGCGACGAAACCAGTCCCGCTCACAACGCGTTCCTCCCTCGCCACAAATGTTCAGGGCGCGCAGCGAGTTTCGCTGGACGCGAAGTCCCCGGCCGCGCAGGCCCTCAGCCCGCAGTCTGTTAACTCCAGCCACCATCAGGCCATTCGCACTCCCGGAGACAACCTCCGTGTCGCCGCCGTCTCGCCCGAAGACCGCGTCATCGAAGCTGTTGAGCTCGCCTCGCCCGATCATTGGGTTGTCGCCGTGCAATGGCACCCTGAGCGCACCTACACCCAAAGTGCTCTCTCCCGCGCCCTCTTCGCCGCCTTCATCCGCGCCGCCGAAACCTGGCAGCCCCGCCGCATCGAAGAGTCCGTCTCCACAACCTAACGCGCGCCAGGTGCTGGGTGCCCTAGATCCCTCGCAATCGGGGGACCTGGGAAAGCAACGAACCCAATGCGCGTTCTCTCGAGGGGGAGCAGCGGCCTTCAGGCCGCTGAATGCAACCACCTGCAAATTCCGGCGTCTTAGCTTCGAACTCTTTCGGGATCGTGAAGAACGGAAGCGATCGTCGACTCGGGACCGGGCGGTCCTCTAGGGGGCTTCGTCTTCCGCCGCGCCCACCGCGCATTCTTCTCCCCTGCCACTTCTAGAATACCAACTCCGCAAATCACAAAACAGCCTGTATTTTCGCCCCGATTCCGCTACTGTCTCCAGGGATCAAAGGAGAACCCTGCATGTCCGAATTGGTCAATGGAATCGACGCCACTTTCGAAGAACGCATCGCCTCCAACGTTGGCCCTGCCCACGTCGACATCGCCTACCAGCAGCTCGGCCCTGCCGACGCGCCCCCGCTGCTCATGATCATGGGTGGCGCAGCACAAATGATTCACTGGCCCGACGCCTTCTGCCACATGCTTGTCGATCACGGTGTCCAAATCATCCGCTTCGACAATCGCGACGCCGGCCATTCCACCCACATGACCTCCGCTCCGCCGCCCAATCTCCCCGCCGCTCTCGCCGGCGATTACTCCTCCGCCTCCTACACCCTCTCCGATATGGCCGCCGACGCCGCCGGCCTCCTCGATGCCCTCGGCATCGAAAAAGCTCACGTCCTCGGTGCCTCCATGGGTGGCCAGATCGCGCAGACCATGGCCATCGAGCATCCCTACCGCCTCTGCTCCCTCATCTCTCTCATGTCCACCAGTGGCAATACGTCCGTCGGCCAGGTCAGCCCCGCCATCATGCGCGAAGTCTTCGGTGGTCCGCGCGCTGCCACGCGCGATGAAGTTATTCGGCACCGCGCCAACGCCATGCGCCTGGTCGGTTCGCCCGCCTATCCCAGCGATGAAGCCGAACTCCTCGCCCGTGCTGCCCTCGCCTACGATCGCTCCCATGACGAAGTCGGCCTCGCCCGCCAGGCCCGAGGCACTCGCCCAGATCATCCCCGGCGATGTAATGTCGATGCTGCACCGATCGCTTGCCCCGAATGGCTTCGTAAGGAGAAGCAGACATGGCCGCATGGCCCAAAGACGAACTCCGCAAGATCGCCGAAGAAGACGACCTCCACATCGCCCCGTTGCGCGACGACGGCACAGCCTACGGCACCCCCACCTGGATCTGGTCCGTCGCCGTTGACGACGCTCTCTATGTCCGCGCCTACAATGGCCCGAGCTCACGTTGGTACAAAGCTGCCCTTCGTCAGAAGGCGGGCCGGATCCTCGCCGCCGGCATGACAAAAGAGGTCGCCTTCACCCCCGTCACCGACGACAAACTCAACGACCGCATCGACCACGCCTACCGCGCCAAATACCGCGACAGCCCGTATCTCAAGCCCATGATCGCCTCAGGCGCCCGCTCCGCCACCGTCAAAATCACGCCCCGCGACACCTAGCTCTGCGTCCCGCTTCGAGTTTCTCTGTTCGTCACAAGATCTTGTTCCAGGTTCGATTGTCTGCAATGCTTGCCCCAGACTCGTACCCAGGGGGGTGACTTCGATGGGTTTTGGCCGTCAGGACCTTCTCTATACCATCCGATCGGCACGACGTACCCCTCTGCTGTCAGCTTTTGCGGTGGTGGCGTTGTCACTCGGCATCGGCCTGAACGCCGGCGTCTTCACGCTCTTGAACTCCTTCTTCCTCAACTCCCCGACACAGATCGATCCCGCGTCCTTCATTCAGCTCTACCCAAGATATGAAGGCTGGTTTGCAGGAGCCGGCCAGTACTCCGCATTCACTACCGAAGACTACAAGGCTCTTCAAAGCAGGTCGCACACCCTCCAGGACATCGCCGCATGGCAACCCTCTTCAGCAGTGCTCGAACAAGAACACCGGCGCATCGCCATGTCGCTGGTCACCTGCAGCTACTTTCATGTCCTAGGAATCGATCGCCCGCTGCTCGGCCGGTTTCTCGCCCCAACGAATGCGCGCGCAGATCAGCCCAGCAGGTCGCAATCCTGAGCGAGCCTTTCTGGAAATCCCAGTACGGCGCCGATCCCAGCATCGTTGGCAAAACCATCCACCTCGCCAACCTGCCGCTGGTTGTGGTTGGAATCGCACCGTCGGATGCGGCGAACTTTCTCGCCGGAGCTGTCTTCGTTCCCTATACCCTGCAGCCGTTGCTCCAACGCACCGGCGATCTGCTCAATAGTCCCGATTCGCCCTGGCTCTCCATCGCCGGAAGATTGCGTCCAGGCTATTCACGCGATGACGCACGTTCAGAACTCGAGACCATCCTCCGCCAGCAGGACCGCGCCTATCTCGATCGCCAAATCTCGGTCTTCAATCGCAAGACGTCGCTCGTCCTCACCAATGGTTCGTTCATTCAGCATCCAGCGTTCCGCGATCGCGTTGTCGCTCTCATGGTCTTGATCCTCGGCCCTCTTTCGTTGGTGCTCCTGTTGGCCTGCAGTAATGTCACCATGCTCTTTCTGTCGCGCACCATCGCTCGCCGCGGCGACGTCGCGGTTCGCCTCGCCCTCGGCGTCGGACGCGCCCGTCTGTTGTGCATGCTCCTCTTTGAAAGCTCCGCGACGGCTCTTGCCGCAGGCGTCGTCAGTGTCTTCCTGGCGTATCGCGTTCCCATGCTGATCATGGATGCCATCGATCCAAGTCAATCGCGCGCCGTGCCCCTCATGCACCCGGATTGGCGCGTCTTCGCCTACCTGGCGGTGCTCGTTCTCGTCGCCACTCTCGCCTCGTCTGTCGCACCCATGCACGCCGCGTGGAAACTCGACTTGGTCTCGGAGCTGAAGGGACGCGAGAGTTCCGCGACCACGCGTTCGGGCACCACGAACTTCCTGATCGTCGCCCAGATCGCCATGAGCTTCGTGCTCATCACTGCCGCTGTCCTGTTTGAGCGCGTGCCCTCCATAGTCACCGGCATGGACCCCGGATTTGAAACACGGCACACCCTCCAGGTGCCACTCGAGATCGACACCTCCGGAACAAGACGCTCTTCGGATCTCGCCTTCTATCGCGCGCTCCAAGCACGCATCCTCGCCCTCCCCGGCGTCCAGTCCGTCGCGTATGAGAGTCTCCCGCCCTTCCGCCAAATGCCACCTTCCGAAATCCGCCTGGCAACCGAGAAGAAAGGAGAAGGACGACCTGCTTCCGTCGACAATGTTTCGACGGATTTCTTCTCCACCTTTGCCATTCGCCGCATTGCGGGCCGCGGGTTCCAGACGTCCGATTCTGACCAGAACGGCAACAGCGCCGCCGTCGCGATCGTCTCCCAGGCCTTCGCAAAGCAATTCTGGCCCGACTTGAATCCACTCGGTCAGATTGTCGTCACGCCCGCCGAGAAAAAACTCACCGTGATCGGCGTCGTCGCCGACACTCGATCCGAGCAATTCGGCGTCCTCGACGGCCCGCGCCTCTACACCCTTCGCGAGCTCACTGCGCTTGATGGCCAGTTGTATGTGCGCTTCACCGGCAGCACTACCTTCATCGAGACGCCGTCAGAGATGGAGTAAAGAGCCTCGATCCCGCACAAACCGGCACGCCCGGGACAATCTGGGAATCGCTGGAGGCCGATGCCGAACAGTTGCGCTCCCTCGCGCGCATTATTCTCGTCATGGCCTCGATTGCGCTGCTCATGGCCATCGCCGGCGTCTCCGGAGTCCTCTCCTTCGCCGTCAGCCGCCGCACCCGCGAATTCGGCATCCGCATGGTTCTCGGCGCAAACCGGAAGGCCGTCTTCGGTGCAGTCATGCTGCGAGGAATCCGACAGATCGCCATCGGCCTCATCTGCGGCATCGCGCTCGCCGAGCCCGGCCTATGGGGGTTGACCAGACTACTAAAGAGATCCAACCTTCCTTTTCACAGCTTCGATCCTTTGGTCTATGGCATCGCAGCCCTTCTACTCGTTGCCGTCTCCCTCGCAGCCATGTATCTCCCTGCACTCCGCGCAACCCAGGTCGACCCCATAAGGACCCTGCGGTCCGACTAGCTCAAAGTGCTGGGTGCCTCGGGTCCCGATTTGGGACCCGGGAAAGCTGTCCGCTTTCGGCCATCTCCGCCCGCTTCCGCACATCCTCCTCGCGTTCCCCGTCCATCTCTCCTTCTCTAGGAAAGCAAACTTCATCGCTTCATCCGCGCCTCGCATCGCCCCCGCGTGGTCCGCGCCCCGCAACGTCCGTCTCGCTTCTCCCCCGCGGCCGGCTCTTCGATTGGCCCCGCGCATGCTCCCTCCAGTTGCGCGGCACCCAATCCACCCACGGAGAACCTCATGCTCCTGCGCTCCCTCCCCCATCTGCTCCTGGCCTGCCTGCTCACCACCACCGCATTCGCCGCCACCGATCCTTTCTCCGGCTCCTGGAAGCTCGACCCCTCCAAAAGCAAGCTCACCGATCAAATGAGAGTCTCCGCCGCCGGACCCAACACCTACACCCTCAACTTCTCCGGCGACAACACCGAAACCATCGTCGCCGACGGAACCGATCAGCCCGGCCTCTTCGGATCCACCTTCTCCATCACCGTTCTCGCACCGAATAAATGGAAGGGCGTCCGGAAGTCCGGCGGCCGCGTCACCATCTCCGCCATCTGGGATCTCTCCCCAGACGGCAACACCCTCACCGACAACTTCACCGGCTACCGCGCCGACGGCTCCACCAGCAATCTCCTCTACAAGTACACACGCACCGCGCCCGGCCAGGGCTTTGTCGGTACTTGGGAGAGCGTCGAAGAGCAGGTCAACTCCACCTTTGAGATGCAGATCCAAACCTACGAGGAAGATGGCCTCTCCCTCATCAATCCAGCCCAGAAGATGACGCAGAACCTGAAGTTCGACGACAAGGACTACGCGGCGCAGGGACCCAATCTGCCCGCCGGCTACGCTTGTTCGGCGCACCGGCTGAGCGATCGTTCCTTCGAGATGACCCGCAAAATCGACGGCAAACTCCTCGAGACGCAGCAAATCGAAGTCTCACCCGACGGCGCGACCCTCACCATGACCATCCATATCCCCGGCCGGTCCAAACCCAACATCCAGGTCTTCGATCGTGAATGAAAGCCCGTCGAGTCCACCTCAACTCTGCGCAGCGTGCGATCCGAATCGCCGGTCCCCTCCATCCGCCTCGTGGTCGCCGCGCCCGTCACCAGTTCATCACTGACAGGTTGGCGGTAGGCCACTGTATCTTCGATGCAGTCTTCTCAGCCCGGCCGCTACTGGGGTCGATGCCTCAGAGCTGCGGGACGATGGACAGTGGCCGAAATGCAGAAGAAGAGTGCACGAACGATTGTGAGGATTCTGATTGCCGCGATTTGTTTGGGTAGCGGCGGCGGCGTGTCGAGCCATGCACAAAGCAGTGCACAGACTAACGGCGGAACGCACAATCTCCCCGATTCCCCAAAACCGAACGAACGTTCGCTCGAGGACTTGAACTACGTCGGCGGTGAAGCCGCCATGCCGCCGTTTTCTGACAGCCTGATCGATCTCGACTCCGGATTTCGCCAGTCGCTCTTCCACAAAGGCATGGCCTTTCGTGTCATCGAGCAGCCCCAGTACGCGCAGAATCTTCTCGCCACTCCAGTCCCCGCCGACAACCAGGTCTACGTCGGCCAGCGCTGGTTCCCCGGCGAAATGATTCAGCCCATCTTCACTGCCGATCTCCGCCAGCTGCACCTCCGCCAGGCACAGCTCTGCATCGGCGGCGTCTGGAACTGGGTCAGCTGGAATCCCGCCGGCCCCAAAGCACTCCAGCTCTGGAATCTCTATCTCTACAAGGCCTTCGGAGAAGATCGCCTCGAGATCAAGGCCGGCTACGTCTCCAACAACATGAACTTCGTCGGCTTCTTTGTCGGCGGCTCCACCGCAACCGGTGCCCAGGGCGTCTACGCCGTCCTGCCCTACGAAGCCGGCCTGTCCTACTTCCCGCTCACCGCGCCCTCCTTCAACGTGCGTATCCGCGGACCGAAAAACTCCTACCTCAAGTCCGCGGTTCAGCGAAGCCTCGACCCTAATGGTGGACCCACCGAAGTCGCCCGCAACCACAGCGGATTCCGTTTCGATCCCCATGGAGACAAGCTCTTCGTCATCAACGAAGGAGGCTACCAGCGTGCGGCTGCAGCCGATGCCCACGAAGCCTGGCTGCGCATCGGCCACATGGTCAACACATCGTCCTTCAAAAATCAGGTCACCGGCCAATCGAGTCCCGGCAATCACGGCGCCTACGCTCTGATCGACTATCAGTTAACCCAGTCCGACCTGCAGCATCCAGCCCACGGCCTCTATGCCGGCGGATCGTTCATCACCGCGCCCGAATCCATCAACGCCTACGCTCGCTACTACGAACTGAGAGCCTACAAAGAGGCCCCCTTCCGCGCACGCCCCGGCGACGTGCTCTCCGCCGTTGCCTCGCGCACCGGCTACAGCAGCCCCTACACCGACCATCTTGTCTCGGAAGGCAAAACCGTCTGGCGCGCCGGAACAACCCTCACCGGCAGCTACTCGCTGCGCGCATCGCGCGGCAACTACCTCAGCCTCGGGTTGAGTTATGTCTACGGCCCAGCCATCACCCCACGCGTCCCCAACGCCCTCAACGTCATCGCCAACTGGAGCCTCTTCTTCTAGCCCGGCCCGCATTCTCGAACGAGTCTTCCCAGCTTTCCTCCAGGATTCACTGACCGAGCTGCGTGCGAGCGACTCCCAGACCTAGAGCAGGTGGCCGTCGTAATCTCCGCCGCGTAGAATGGGCCAGGAGCAGGATGCCTTGATCCTTGACTCAAACTCGATTTCAATCAGGTCGCGCTTTCGAGCCGCGCTTCTTTTGGCCATCGTTGCCGATGCCCTCCAAATAGCTGTCTTCCCGTTATTCGTTGAAGGCGCCGAATCACCTGCAGCCGACGTACTGGATCTCGGCGTTGGAGCGGTCCTCACTTACCTGCTAGGTTGGCACTGGGAATTCCTGCCTTCGTTTCTCGCCAAGCTCCTGCCCGGCGTCGATTTGGTCCCGTTCTGGACGATGGCAGTCGCCAATGTCTATCGGAAATCCAAACAGATCGCGCCCGCAATCGAAGGCGGCGGGAGAGCACGCAGTGCAGAGAACGGATGAATGCTGCCGCCTCGTCCAACGGGTACGATACGATCTCCCCATGCCCGCCATGCATCGCCGAATCTTCGCTTCTACAATCGCAGCCGCACTCTTCCTGGTTCCAGCCTGCGCGCAGCAGAGTCACTGGGCCTCGCCCGATGACAAGACCGCGCAGTACATCGTCGAGATGGAACGCAAGTGGGCCGAAGGCGTCTGTGTCGATAACGGCGTTGTCGCCGCTCTGCTTGCCCACGACTTCCAGGGCACCTCAACCAAAGGCGCGCGCTTCACCAAAGCCGAGGAACTCAAAGACGAGAAGAGTCCGCGCACCGCGCACGATTGCGGGCTCGATGACGCGAAAGTACACTTCTTCGGCGACAGTCTAGCTCTCGTCTATGGCAGCGAACACGCCATCGGCAAAGACAAGTCCCAGCCCAACGCCAGGGTGTGCCAGGTCTGGACCGATACATGGCTCAAGCGCAACGGCACATGGCAGATCGTCGCCTCCCACGATAACCGCGTGGAATGTAAGTAGCTTCGCACTCGAAAGGTCGCCTTCGTGGCCATGTGCACCATGGAATAATCCACAAGCTTTCTGTGCAATGCTAAAATCCTCCACGCGAGGGAGGTTCACCATGGGAGTCTCAACGCGTCGATGGGCCGTGTTCGCGGCGTTCGGGTTCTTGTCCACTTTGCCCGATGCAGTCAGCGCCGCGGAACCGTGAGAGCTGCTTACCGTGCAGGAAATCGCCCAGGTGCTCGGTAACTCAGTTTCACCCACGCCGCCCGGGAACAGCGGCAAGATAGCGCGCAATGTCCGAAAGAGCTTCCAGAGTCATCCGCGTGCGGACGTTCGATTGATAGTTCTGGTAACTGGCAAAGGCTGCGGCGACAGCCGACGTGGCCGACACCGGAGCGCCCGAGCCATTGCCAATCCACGTCGAACCGCCTGTACTCGAGCCTGGACCGGCCGGAGCATTGTTGCTCAAAAAACTCTCGAGTTCCTGTTCGTCGCCGATTTCGCTCTTGGTCACCAGAGCAGGGCTGATTCCAGGGCCGGTTTGTTTCAGCGCCACCTCCCGCAGCAGCGCCGCGTCGGTCGTGAAGCCCTGCACAAAACTAAGCTTCGAATTCAAGGTGACGATGGCCAGGCGCGTGCCGGGCTTGACGTTGTTCAGATATCCGAGACCCTCGTTCCGTGCATTCGCCTCCATCTGCGGCAGCGTATTCAGGCTGTCGAGCAGCAACACGTTTGCCGCATCGTCCAGCGGCGCCGGCGGCACATTCGTGTAGACACTCGGCGGCATCTTGGGCGGCGTCGGCAGCGATCCAGCTGGCCGCGTTCTCGCAACATGCTCTTCAAAGAAGGAGAGGCTCTGCGGCTTCCCGTCCTCGAACACCTGAAGCTGTTCTTTGTGGAGGCCATTGACCGCTTCGCCCTTGCCTTCGATCACCACCACATCCACAACCACCTCGCGCGTCGTGGTGTTGAAGATCGGTTGCACCGAATTGTCTGCAATTGTTTGCGCGAAAAGAGAAGCGGCTGGAACGAAGAGCAGCATTATGCCAGTGCGAATATCCGAAACTCGTCGACTCATGGACTGCCCCTTGGGATCGATACCCGTCTCCTTAGACCAGAACGCACCCCTCTGAGTTAGTCGAAATCATCGTCGCAGGGGAGCATCGTAGCTTCGCAACCTGATCCCGTTCTTGGCAATGTCAGCCAGGAATAGCTTCCGAGAGGCCACCACTCGTTCTGAATCCCCAAAATGGTCCCTTGATGTCGAAAATGAAGTCCCGTGCGCTTGGGGAATTCCTGAAACTCAAAACACACATGCGCAGCGAACCTATTTTGTGATATCAAGGCTAAGATCAGCGGGCAGCCAATTGGACATGATGCCATTCCTTCATTGGCCGGTTAGGACACGCTGGTTCCGAGCAGAATATTCGCAATTGTTTCCATCTGAATTTGGGCGATACATCGAGCCGTTTTTGGGCAGGGGCTTGCTCGTCCAATCCCATCGTGCCTACATTCGGCGTTTTCCTTCCACGAGGTTTTCGCGTATGCGTTTTCATCGTCTCGCGCCCGTGCTCTTCTTCCTTGTTGCCATCTCCAGTTTTTCCCAGACCGTCCCAGCCAACAGGCCGGGGCCGGGTTTTAGCATCGACAATATCGATCAATCTGTCGATCCCTGCACCGACTTTTACCAATACGCTTGCGGTAATTGGCTCAAGAACACAGAGATTCCGGCTGACCAGCGGGATTGGATAAGCTTCGTCGAGGTCGACGAACGCAACAAGGTGATCTTGATGGAGATTCTGGAAAGAGCCTCGGTTGACGACGCCAGCCGCAACGCCATTGACCAGAGAATCGGCGACTACTACAGCGCTTGCATGGACGAGAGATCCTCAGATGCCAAAGGCCTCGATCCTCTTAAGCCGGAACTCGACCGCATTGCTGGTGCACAAGACAAAACAGCGTTGATCGACGTGATTGCCCGGATTCACCTGATCGGCCTCAAACCGCTTTTCAACT
>CAZPEZ010000041.1:0-40064 GCA_964585715.1 uncultured Occallatibacter sp. | reverse complement strand
CAAGGTGATGAACGCCATCTGGTCGCTGGGCCAGGCCATGTTCACCAAGTGCATCATTGTGGTGGACGAAGACTGCGACGTGCATGACATCCCTGAGGTGGTCCTGCGCGTCGCCAATAACATCGACCCCGAGCGCGACATTCAGTTCACGTTGGGTCCGGTTGACTCGCTGGACCACGCCTCGCGCCTGCCGAACTACGGTTCCAAGATGGGGATCGACGCCACGCGCAAGTGGAAGGCTGAAGGCTTCAACCGCCCCTGGCCCGCCATGATCGAGATGGACGCAGGCACCAAAGCGAAGATCGAGGCGATCTGGGGCAAACTGGGCCTCTGAGACGGGGGGCCGAGCGCGCCTTCAGAGGCTGACCTGCGGCTGCGCTCTGGTATACCTGGAGGCATGGCCGGTGTGTTCCGCGGGATTCTGTTGGGTCTTGCCGCTGCAATGCTCGCTTGTGTCCCACCGCTGATCGCCCAGCAATCTCCCGACAACTTCCACTGGGTCGACTTCCACTCGCAACAAGATCAGGGCGTCGTCATCTGGGTCACACGCTCACTTGAGCCCGAGAGATGGACGGCCATCCGCGAGATCGGTGTCGAGTATGACGCAGCTCTTGTCGTGACCACGTTGCGCAAAACTCCCCAGACCCCGCCGTCTCTCGACACCTTCACAGTTTGGAGCGCGTCGCTGACCGATCACAGTGTCAAGCCGATCATCACCGGGGCGAACCTCCGCATCCTCGACTGGATGCTGTTTGCCGTCGGCTGGCCCCGCGATCTCGGCGCGCTCTACGACGATTGCAACGATTGTGTCGCTTCAACCTTCCTCACCGCCTTCTACTATGACGAGCGGCAACACACATGGGCGGCCCGCTGGATGCGTGGCACGCAGGGCATCCCATTGTCGAGCGCCAGTGCTCCGCAGGGCGTCACCGTTTCGTCGGCCTATGCCGTTCTCGCCGAGGACAACGGGCACGAAATCGTCGGCACATGGAATCATTTCGACTATGCCGGGCAGAAGCCGCTCGAGGACTACGTCTACCAATACGATGTCGATCCGGCAAACTACACGGAACGAATGCAATTGCTGACAGGCAAGAATGCCGATGCGTTGAAGCGGCGAATTTGCGTGGGAACGGGCGCCGTGACCGGGCTTGCCCATGGGCAGGATGCACCGATCTGCCAGCCGTTCAAGACGCCGGCGCTACGCAAGGCCGCACACTAGCCGACGCAAAAGGGAAGCTTTCGCCTCACTGCGCCGGCAGCACGTGAATTGCGATGAGGTTGCGCACCCAGCGCGCTGGGCGTTTTTCGCCTGTGGCCACCAGCTGGAAGAGGCCTTTGTTGCCGAGCGATTTCCCGTCGACCGAGTCGGCGACGAGGACCGTGCCGTCATGCACATCGGGCGTGATCTCCCCTATCGAATAGACGACCTGATAGTCATCCGCGCCCGCGGCCACAACGTACAGCCGGAACTCCTTGCCATGCGGCCTGGCGGACACTCCCAATGGCGTCAAGAAGTCGATCAACGGAACGCCGGAGTAGGTCTGGTTCACCTTCTCATGCTCGTTGTAGACGGTGATCGTCGTGTGCGGCAATGAAGAGAGTCTCTCCGCGGTCCACTCCGAGGTCTTGGCACCGAAGCCGATCTTCAACGGCCCCGGAGCCGGTGCGCTCGCGTGGTGCATCTCCTCCTGCATACGCGACGTGTCCAACTGCGGCGGCGCGCCCATGGGCTGCCCCTGGTTGGAGCCCTGGCTCTGTGCCAAAGCGCAGACTCCCGTGGTTGAAGCGATCAAGATCAGGGCTAACCCCTCTTTGAGCATCAGCAAATCCTCCAGAGGTTCCATCGTATACTGGTCGCATGTCGATTGTGCGCAACCTGGCCGGCATCGCCAAGGGCATGAGCATCACCTTCGGCGAGATTTTCCGGCCCACCGAGGTCGAAAACTACCCCGACGGCCCGGGCCCCCTGCGCGGTGCTGTGTTTCAGTCGCGTTTCCGCGGTGCGCACGTGTTGCAGCGCGACGAGAATGGCCTGGAAAAGTGCGTTGCCTGTTTTCTATGTGCCGCCGCCTGTCCAGCCAATTGCATCTACATCGAGGCCGCTGAAAACACCGAGGAGCAGCGCATCTCCTCCTCCGAGCGTTACGCCAAGGTCTACAACATCGACTACAACCGCTGCATCTTTTGTGGATACTGCGTGGAAGCCTGCCCCACCGACGCCATTACCCACGGTCACGGCTTTGAGCTTGCCACACTCAACGCGACCAATCTCGTGATGCGCAAAGAGGACATGCTTATACCGGTGGCCGCATTGACCGCAACAAAGTGACCGGTCCGGACAATACTCGTCAGCCGTGATCCTGCTCACAGTTCGACCCGAGTTCGCGTCTTACTCTGTATTCAGTCGATGAGAAGATTGCACCAGGCCGTTGCAGTCGCCGTTGCCGGACTGCTTGTAGTTCAGCCGGCTCTGGCCGCGTTCGCCTGCACGACGCCTTCGCATTGCGCGATGAGCGTCAGCGAGATGGGACCGGAGTGTCCCATGGCCCGCTCGCTCGCGGCCGGCGATTGTTCGTCCGACTGCTGCGAGCACAACCTGCCAGTGGCGAGTCAGAACTGGACGGCGCTGGCAAAACCCAGGACTCAGGGCGCAGACTCTGTTTCTCTCGCTGCAGCCCCGGATACCGAATCGGCTTTCGCTACTCCCCGACCCGAACCGCTGCCGCTGAGCTCTCCTCCGCTTTGCGTCCTCCATCGAGTTTTTCGGATCTAAACCACTCCTGACACCTGTGCCAAGGAAGCAGCCCAGCGCACAAACGCACCGGGCTTGGCATTTCCCTGCATTTTCACTGTCAAGGAGATTTCGATGCAACGTACATTCGCACTGCTGTCCATGAGTCTTGTCCTCGCCGTTGCGGCATTTGCACAAACCTCTCAACCCAAGGCACAAGCCGGCTGCTGCACGACCTGTTGCCAGGACAAGTGCGGTCAGTCTTGCTGCGAGAACGGCTGCACGCCCGATTGCTGCCAGGGTAAGTAAGTGTTCCAGAGTCTGGGTCCGGGTCAATCGCAACCCGGACTCAGCCCTCTCTGTACGCTCCTGTCCGGCACCAGCGCGGTGTCATTCCTCGTCACCCCAGCCTTTTTCTCTTGCTCGCTTGAGGGCTTGCGACTCGCCCTGGGTCGGCTCGACTTACGCGCTATCGCGATTCAGCACTTCGCCACCACAATCGCCCCATCCAAGGCGTATTACCTCCGTTCGGTGCTTCATTCGCTGCGATCAGCTCTATCGCCCTTAGAATGATGAAAGAACGATGACAATTCCCCGCCGGCACTCGATCTACGATATTCTCAAGCGCCGCATCGCCATCATCGATGGCGCGATGGGTACCACCATCCGTGCCTATGGCATGGCCGAGGCGGACATGCGGGGGGAGCGGTTTAAGGACGCCACCAAAGACCTGCTCAACAACGGCGATCTTTTCACGCTCACGCAGCCCGAGATGATCGGCGACATCCATCGCAGGTTTCTTGAAGCCGGGGCCGACATCATCGAGACCAACACCTTCGGTGCGACTTCGATGGCGCAGAGTGAGTTCTTTGTCGACGATCCGCGCGAGCATGGCGGCCGCAGAGATCCGGAGTTCTATCAGAAGGTCATCGAGAATCCGTTTTTGATCGGCCTCGCTTCCGAGATCAACGAGAAGTCTGCGCGCATCTGCCGCCATTGGGCCGACCGCGTGGGCCACGAGACGGGCCGTCCGCGCTTCGTGGCCGGGTCGATCGGACCTTTGACTGTCTCGCTCTCGAACTCGCCCGACGCCAACGACCCCGGTTTTCGCTCCGTCACCTTCGATCAGGTCCGGACCGCCTACAAGGAGCAAGTGCGCGCCCTCATCGCCGGCGGTGTCGACTTTTTGCTCGTCGAAACGATCTTCGACTCACTCAACGCCAAAGCCGCGCTCGTCGCTATCCGCGAGGTCTTCGACGAAGACAAGATCGAGCTGCCGGTCATGATCTCGGCTGCAGTGGGCCGCGGCGGGGAAACGCTCATCTCTGCGCAGACCACCGAGGCATTCTGGAATGCCGTCGAGCATGTCCGCCCACTCTCCGTCGGTCTCAATTGCTCGCTCGGGCCCGATCTCATGTACCCATTCCTCTCCGAGCTTTCCGAGAAAGCGAACGTGGCCATCTCCTGCTATCCGAATGCCGGCCTGCCCAATCCGCTTGCCGAGACCGGCTTCGATCTCGGACCCGAGGACATGGCGCGTTCGCTGGGGAATTTCGCGCACGACGGCCTGATCAATATTGCAGGCGGCTGCTGCGGCAACACCCCAGCGCACATTGCGGCCATTGCCAAAGCTCTCGAAGGGGTTGCTCCGCGGCCGCTTGTGCACGCATCAGAAGAAGCCATCGCCGAGGTGGCTCGATGAAGCCTCTCCGTCTCTCCGGTTCGCAGCCCTTCACGCAGCAGCCCGGCGTGTTCATCATGATTGGCGAGCGCACGAATGTTGCCGGCTCGCCGAAGTTCGCCAAGCTCATCAAGGAAGGGAAGTACGAAGAGGCCGTCAGCGTTGCGCGACAGCAGGTGGAGAATGGCGCCAACGTGATCGACGTCTGCATGGACGAGGGCATGATCGACGGCGTCGCTGCGATGACCCGCTTTCTGCAACTCCTCGCCAGCGAACCCGAAGTTGCCAAGGCGCCCATCATGGTCGACTCTTCCAAGTGGAGTGTCATCGAAGCAGGCCTGAAATGCCTGCAGGGCAAGGGCATCGTCAACTCGATTTCGCTGAAGGAAGGCGAAGACGTCTTCCGTTCCAATGCGCACACTGTCCTCAAGTACGGCGCGGCCGTCGTCGTCATGGCCTTCGATGAGCAGGGGCAGGCCGCGACCTATGAGGACAAGATCCGCGTCTGCGAGCGCGCCTACAAGATTCTTGTGAACGAAGTTGGCTTTCCCTCCGAGGACATCATCTTCGATCCCAACATCCTCACGGTGGGCACAGGCATCGAGGAGCACAACAACTACGCACTCGATTTCATGCGCGCCACGCGGTGGATCAAAGAGAACCTGACAGATGCCAAGGTCTCAGGCGGTGTCTCCAACATCTCCTTCAGCTACCGCGGCAACAACAAGGTCCGCGAAGCCATGCACTCCGCATTTCTCTATCACTCCATTGCCGCAGGCCTCGACATGGGCATTGTCAATGCCGGAATGCTGGAGGTCTACGAGGAGATCGAGCCCCACCTCAAAGAGCTGGTCGAAGATGTGCTGCTCAATCGCCGTCCCGACGCAACCGAACGGTTGGTCGAGTACGGCGAGACACTGAAGGACACAGCCACCGCGACCACAGAGAAGAGGGCCGAAGAGTGGCGCAACGGCACAGTTGAGGAGCGGCTTTCACACGCGCTGGTGAAGGGGATCGACTCCTACATCGACGCCGACACGGAAGAGGCGCGCGCCAAGCTTGGCCGCCCTCTGCTGGTGATCGAGGGGCCGCTGATGGACGGCATGGGTGTCGTGGGCGACCTGTTCGGCGCCGGCAAAATGTTTCTTCCACAGGTCGTAAAATCCGCACGCGTGATGAAGAAAGCCGTAGCCTACTTGACTCCGTTCATGGAGGCCGAGAAAGCTGCAATGGTCGCCTCGGGCCACGAGGTCAAGGCCCAGGGCAGGATCGTGCTCGCCACGGTCAAGGGCGACGTCCACGACATTGGCAAGAACATTGTTGGCGTCGTGCTGGCCTGCAACAACTACGACGTGATCGACATGGGCGTCATGGTTCCCGCCGAGAAGATACTCGAACGCGCGAAGGAGGTCCGCGCCGACATCATCGGTCTTAGTGGCCTCATCACGCCGTCGCTCGACGAGATGATCCACGTGGCGCGCGAGATGGAGCGCCAGGGCTTCAAAATGCCCCTTTTGATAGGGGGCGCCACCACGAGCCGTGCTCACACCGCGGTGAAGATTGCACCGCACTACAGCGAGCCCGTCGTCCACGTCCTTGATGCCAGCCGCGCCGTCCCTGTGACAACGAGCCTTCTCAGCGACGAGGGCCGGGGGGAGTTCGTCGCGCAGCACAGGGCTGAATACGCCGCCGTCCGCAAGGCTCACGCGTCGCAGCGGTCCAAAACAATTCCGATCGAAGTCGCTCGCGCGCGTCACACTCCAATTGAATGGCGTCCCACAGATCTTCCGGCTCCCGAGTTTACCGGTGTCCGCGTTCTCGATAACTTTCCTCTCGCGACGCTGCGTACATTTATCGACTGGACGCCTTTCTTTCACGCATGGGAGCTCAAAGGCGTCTATCCGCGCATCTTCGACGACGCAAAGCAGGGTGCGCAGGCCCGCCAGCTCTTCACCGAAGCCAACGCTCTCCTCGAAAGGATTGTCGAGCAGAATCTGCTCACCGCACGAGCCGTGTATGGGCTCTTTCCGGCGAACGCAATTGGAGACGATGTCGAACTCTACACCGATGCTTCGCGGAGCCGTGTCCTCACAACGTTCCACTTCCTGCGCCAGCAGGCCGAGCGCGACGGAAGGGAGCCCTGCCGGTCCCTCGCCGACTTCATCGCGCCGCGCGAAAGCGCCCTTCCGGACCACATCGGAGCTTTCGCCGTCACGACCGGCTTTGGTCTCAAGGATCTCTGCGACGGTTTCCGCGCGCATCACGACGACTATAACGCCATCATGGCCGAGGCTCTGGCTGATCGCCTCGCCGAAGCCTTCGCCGAGTGCCTGCACAAGCGCGTTCGTGACGAATGGGGCTACGGCCGCGAAGAGCATCTCAGCCCCGAGGATATGATTCACGAGAAGTACCGCGGTATTCGTCCTGCGGCCGGCTATCCCGCTTGCCCGGATCACACCGAGAAGGACGCGCTTTGGCGGCTTCTCGATGTCCAGGCCAGGACTGGAATTCAACTCACCGAATCGTTCGCCATGTGGCCCGGCTCAAGCGTCAGCGGCCTCTACTTTGCGCATCCCGAGGCGCGCTACTTCTCGCTCGGCAAAATCGAGCGAGACCAGGTGGCGGACTATCATCAGCGCAAGGGCATGACGATCGAAGAGACTGAGCGCTGGCTTGCCCCAAACCTCAACTACGATCCCGTCCCGGAGCCGTCTGTCAGCAGCGTCGCCTAGATTGCGACCTGAGCAAGATCTGTCCCGCAAAGCACGCGAGAGGAACCACACGTGCGCGTCGCATCTGCCGGTCGATTCGCGTCGCGTCTCAAATGAGTTGAGCTTCGCGATCGATCCATCTATCCTGTTGCCTGACTTCCGAAAGGACATGCTCGGCTATGCTAGGCGCAATTGTGTTGGCGGGTTCGTTGTTGTGCAGCTGCGGAGGAAGCTCTTCGGGACAGGGACCATCCGGCGCCGCAACGCAGTCCGTTCCACCCGCGATCACGGCAACGTCCGCGCTCAACGGCGCGGTTGTCGTCACTCTTTCCGCAGCGCCGGGCGCGGCCGTCTATTACACAGTCGACGGGTCGACGCCGACCGCCCAATCGCAGATCTACGAAGCGCCCTTTCTCGTTGCGTCCAACTTGACCGTCAAGGCGATCGCACAACAGGGCACTGCAACCCCAAGCACCGTCAGCTCCCAGGCATTCACACCCAACATTCCGTCCGGCACGCTCGTCTGGTCCGACGAGTTTGCGAACGCTTCGGGCAGCAATGCAGAACCCAATCCGCAAGTCTGGACGTACGACACGGGCAACAGCGGCTTCGGCAATCACGAGCTCGAGACCTACTGTGCGTGGGCTTCGAGCACAACGCCCTGCTCCACTGCGAACCCCAGCACCTACGTTGGCACGGACGGCTATCTGCACATTGCTGCCCAACAGCCTTCTCCGGGCGTCTACACGTCGGCTCGTCTCAAGTCGCAAGGACTCTTCAGCGTTCAGTATGGTCGCATCGAATTCCGCGCGCTCGTCCCCGAGACACAGGGCTTCTGGCCTGCCGCCTGGCTGCTCGGCAACAACATCGTCACCGTCGACTGGCCTGCGAGCGGTGAGCAAGACGTTCTCGAACGCGTGAATGCCGCGAAGACTCCGGACTGGAACGAGGGCTCGATCCATGGCGTTGGTTTCACCGGAGACAACGGACTGGGCACGGTGTTTAACTTCCCCAGTGGGCAAACAGCGGCCCAATGGCACACCTACGGCATGATCTGGACGAAGGGGAGTGTTGCCTACTACGTCGACGACCCTTCGCATCCCTACGTAACGTACACCACGGCCGATATGAGCAAACTGCCTGGTTCGGTGTGGCCATTCGATGCGGGCCAGAGCAACTTCATCATCCTGAACCTTGCCATCGGTGGCGACTGGCCCGGTCCGCCCACCTCCGCAACGCCGTTTCCATCGGAGATGCTCGTCGACTACGTGCGCGTTTACACCTACTGATGCTGGCCAGAAACGAGCCGGCAACTTCACAATGAGTTCCGAGGCTTGCACCCTCTTGCGCTAAGATGCTCTCGGAGAAACCATGGCTCGCCTCTCGTCTCTCGCCTTTGCCGCAGCGCTGATCGTTTGTATATGCCACTCCTTGGCACAAGGCGCGCCCGATACGCGTCTGCGCGTCACCTCGCCGAACGGCCAGATCGCATTCATTCTCTCGGACGCACCGCACTCGCACGCGAGGGAGCCGGCAAGCAACGACCTGCGCTACGCTGTCGACTTTCGCGGCAAGTGGCTGATGGATGAATCTGTGCTCGGCCTGAAGATCGAAGGCCAGGTGCCGTTCGGCCCCGGTATGAAGCAGGTGGACATTCATACAGGCCAGCATGACGAGACCTACACTATCCCGCTCGGCAAAACCAGCAGCGTCCGCGACAAGTACAACTCCGCGCTCATCGATCTTGCCGATGACTCCGGCCGCAAGCTTTCGCTCGAGATTCGTGGGTATGACGATGGTATTGCTTTTCGCTACATCCTGCCAAGACAGCCGTCGCTCCAGAATGTGCGCATCGAACACGAGTTGACGCAGTTCGTCTACAACAAGGACGCGACGCTCTACCCACTCATCCTTGATGGGTTCCAGACACCCTATGAGGACGAGTACCAGGTGCGCCAGGTCAGTGGCATGCACCACGACTGGTTGATCGGGCTGCCTCTGCTCGGCGAGGTTCCCGGCGTAGGATGGATCGCCGTCACCGAGGCCAACATCGATCACTACGCAGGGATGTACCTGCGCAAGGACAAGTCGGCGTTTGGCCTGCATGTCGAGCTTTCGCCCCATGTCGATGAAGCTTCGATCGCCGTCGAAAGCGATGCGCCTGTAACCACACCCTGGCGCGTGCTGATGATCGGAGATCACCCCGGCCGTCTTGTCGAGTCCAACATCATCCTCAATCTCAATCCGCCCACACAAATTGCCGACACATCGTGGATTCGTTCCGGCAAGTCAGCCTGGGATTGGTGGTCGGGCGAAGCGGCTCCGCGCATGACGACCAAGCCCGGGATGAACACGGCAACAATGAAGCACTACATCGATTTCGCTTCTGCCTCCGGCTTCCCGTACATGCTGATCGACGCCGGCTGGGCACTGGCGAATCGCTCTGGACCGCAAGATTACGCGGCGGTGGCAGACATCACCCAAACGACCCCAGAGATCGACATGCCTGAGCTTCTGCGTTATGCCAAAGAGAAGAATGTGCGCCTGTGGCTCTGGTCCCACTGGACCTCCGTCGACAAATACATGGACCAGGCCTTTCCGTTGTTCGAGAGGTGGGGCATCGCAGGTGTCAAGATCGACTTCATGAATCGCGACGACCAGCAGATGGCGGCCTGGTATCGCCACGTGGTCACGCTGGCCGCGCAGCACCACCTCATGATCGACCTCCATGGCGCCTATAAACCCGACGGCCTGCGCCGCACCTGGCCCAACCTGATCACGCGCGAAGGCGTCATGGGCAAGGAATACTTGAAGTGGTCGGCGCGCACCACGCCGCTCCACAACACCACCTTACCCTTCACGCGTATGCTCGCGGGCCCGCTCGATTACACGCCCGGAGCGTTCGGCAACGTGACCCGGGACAAGTTCATCGCCCGCGACAAAGAGCCTATGGCGCCGAATACACGCGCGCACGAGCTCGCTCTCTACGTTGTTCTGGAGAGCCCGCTGATGATGGTCTCGGACTATCCCGAACACTACGCCGGGCAGCATGACTTCGAATTCATCAAACAGGTTCCAACCACCTGGGACGAGATTCGCGTGCTCGACGGCCGCCCCCGCGAGTTCATCTCGCTCGCTCGACGCAGCGGCGGCGACTGGTACATCGGCTCCATTACCGACTGGGATGCGCGCGATCTCAAGCTGCCGCTCAGCTTCCTCGGCGAAGGGAAGTATGTTGCCGAGATCTATGCCGACGCACCCGACGCCGCGACAGAAGCGACCCACACCACCTTCACGACTCAGCCCGTCGATCGCACCACGATCCTGGACGCGCACCTGGTCTCGGGCGGCGGCAATGCCATCTGGATTCATCTGGCTGGACGCTGATCCTCGAAGGCTTACCCGTCAAATTGCGTTGCCCATCAACTTGGCATATACTCATGTATATGGCAAACGCCTCCCAAAGAATCTCAACCCAGCGCACGGCTCGCATCTTCCTCAACAATCGGAGCCAGGCGGTTCGTTTGCCCAAAGAGTTTCAGTTCTCTACCTCGGAAGTTTTCATTCGCAAAGAGGGCGATGACGTGATTCTGTCGCCGCGCCCCACGAACTGGTCTGCTTTAGTGTCCGGGCCATTTGCTTCCGAAGAGTTTATGGAAGGTG
Source organism: uncultured Occallatibacter sp. (assembly GCA_964585715.1). Classification (GTDB taxonomy): domain Bacteria; phylum Acidobacteriota; class Terriglobia; order Terriglobales; family Acidobacteriaceae; genus Telmatobacter. The sequence goes on along the minus strand of CAZPEZ010000041.1, from coordinate 29,275 downwards.
TCGAAGACCTTCCCGTCCAGGAGCGCTCCAACTAGATGCTCCGTTATATGCTCGACACCGACATCGCTTCCTACATCATCAAAGGGACGGAGCCTGCGGTTCTGCGCAAGCTGCAGACTGTGCCAGTGGGCGAGGTCTCGATCTCAGCCATTACCCACTCAGAGTTGGCCTATGGCGTCGAAATATCGCCCAATCCCGATCGCGACAGAACGCGCGTCGACGTTTTCTTGCGGCACATCGAAGTGCTCGATTATCCCAGCGATGCCGCTCTGCACTACGGCCAAATCCGCGCAACTCTCAAGCAGCGCGGACTCCAAATCGGTGCAAATGATCTGCTCATCGCGGCCAACGCTCGTAGCCTCGGCCTGACGCTGGTTACAAACAACACGCGCGAATTCAAGCGCGTTGCCGGGCTCAAGATCGAGAACTGGCGCTAGATCCCAACGAACGGGCTCCGGAATTCAGCCGTCTCCGGCGGCGGGAACGCCATCTGGATTCACCCTCCGCGATAGCCATAGACGGCTGATTCATTACCATTCGCACATCGCAGAACCCCATTCGCTGTAACTCGACTTGCGCCGCATTTGGCCCTGTGATACAAGAAAAACATTCAAGTTTGCCCCCAAAGGGCAAGCCTGAGTTTCATGCAGAGTGGCTGAGGGACGAGCCCTGTGACGCCACGACAACCTGCCCGCGCAAAACGGGAGTATGGTGTCAACTCTTGCCCGGCAACGGGGAACATGAGATTCGGGGGTCGCTTCAGCACTCTTGGCAGAGGCGGCTCGCATTTGTACTTCGAGTCATTTCACGTTCGCTCTTTTTGAGCCAGTCACGCGCTCGTATCGCTTGAGTCACTCGTGCATCTGCGAGGGACCTGTGACGACTGCGTACGAGTTGCGATGTCGGGAATGCGGCAAGACCTATGGCGTCCAGCCGCTCTCCTATTGCCACGAATGCTTTTCTCCGCTTGAGGTGACGTTCGACCTTGAGTACGCCCGTACCCGTTTTAGCCGCGAAGCCATTGCAGCCGGCCCCCAGGATATGGGCCGCTATCGCGCGCTGCTTCCCATTCCAGACGGTTACACCCTCGGCGCCCCGGTCGGCCTGACGCCACTCGTCCAGGCGCCACGTCTTGGAGCGCACATTGGTGCGACCAATCTCTACCTCAAGAACGATGCGGTGTGCATGCCCACGTTGAGTTTCAAGGACCGGGTCGTCGCTGTGGCGTTGGCCAACGCACAGGCCTTCGGATTCGACACCGTTGGATGTTCCTCCACCGGCAATTTGGCCAATGCCGTCGCTGCCCATGCTGCACGCCTTGGTCTCAAGACCTACATTCTTGTCCCCTCCGATCTCGAAGCGGCCAAGATTCTCAACACGCAGGTCTATGGCGCCAGGCTGGTCCGTGTTGACGGCAACTACGACCACGTCAATCGCCTCTGCACGCAGATCGCCGAGCGCTACAACTGGGGCTTCGTCAACGTCAATCTGCGCCCCTACTACGCGGAAGGCTCTAAGACCGTTGGCTTCGAGATCGCTGAGCAGCTCGGCTGGCGTCTGCCCGACAACGTCGTTGTCCCGATGGCCGGCGGCTCGCTGATCACCAAGATCCTCAAAGCTTTTAGCGAGCTGATCCAGCTTGGGGTGGTAGAAGACCGGCAGGTCCGGTTCTTCGGCGCGCAGGCAACAGGTTGCTCGCCCATCTCCAAAGCAGTCAAGAACGGCACCGATCAGATCGAGCCGCAGCGCCCCAACACCATCGCCCGTTCGCTCGCCATTGGCAATCCTGCTGACGGCGTTTACGCGGCGCGGGCTATCCGCAATTCCGGCGGATGGGCTGAAGATGTCTCCGACGTTGAGATCGTCTCGGCTATTCAGGAGCTCGCCGAGACCGAAGGCATCTTCACCGAAACGGCTGGCGGCGTCACGACAGCGGTCACGGCTCGTCTCTACGCACACGGCCGCATCCAGACCGACGAACTCACCGTTGCGTGCATCACGGGCAACGGTCTCAAGACCACCGATGTCCTGACCGGAGCTTACGATCAAAGCCGCTCCATCCGGCCGCGGCTGAGTGACTTCGAAAGCTTCGTGGAAGAAAACGCCGAAGCTAACGGCGAGTTGAGCCTCGCAGGAGGAAGTCATGTCCGTTAAAGTTGTATTGCCGCATGCCTTTCAGAAACACACCAACAATGTGCGCGAGATCACAAGTTCGGCGGCAAATTTGCCCGAGCTGGTCAGCGATATCGCCGGGCGTTTTCCCGACCTGAGCAAGCATCTGCGTGGTGAAGATGGCCAGATTCGCCGCTTCATTAACTTCTATGTGAACGAAGAGGATATACGCTTCTTAGGCAATGATAAGTATGTCTTTAAAGAGGGCGACGAAGTCCTTGTCATTCCATCGATTGCCGGTGGCTCCCGCTAAGTCAAACTCAAGGCGAAGTTACGAAAGGCCCTCAACGACGAGGGCCTTATTGTTAAAGACGAGTTACTGCCGGAACAAAGTATTTGCAACGTATTTGCTTCACATTCACTTTCCTCTTACAATTCCTGGCGGATACTACTCCCGTGATTACGCAAGCTGGGCTGGGGTCTCCGTTCGCTCAATCACCCTCCACTCAATTCGTGGAGATTCCGGATCCCACCTTACCCCTTTGCCTGCCCCTCGCTCCCGCAACATCCAGAGTTCATGCCGAAGTCGGTAAGTATCGGTTGAGGCTCGCTGAGTCTATAGAAGATCGTGACGCTGCCTGCCGTCTCCGTTTCAAAGTCTTCAACATCGAAATGGGCGAAGGTCTGGAAAGCTCTTATCAGACCGGGCTCGATACAGATCAATTCGATTTATTCTGCGAGCATCTCCTGGTGGAAGACAAAGCGACCCACCGCATTGTGGGTACCTACCGGATGCAATCCGGCGAGACCGCGATGAGCAATCTCGGTTACTACTCCGAGCAGGAGTTTCACTTCGCTCCCTACGAGCCGTTGCGTGCCGGGATTCTCGAACTCGGCCGAGCGTCGATCGATCGGGAGCATCGCACCCCAGAGGTGCTGACACTGCTCTGGAGAGGCATTGCGCAGTATGCTACCGATATGGGACTGCGCTACCTGATTGGTTGCTCCTCATTGAACTCCCAGGATCCGTCGGAAGGCTGGCAGATGTATCGACAGCTCGAAAACTATCGGGTTTCGCCCGAGTTTTCCACGGAGCCGACCTCTGCGTACGCTTGTCCCACCGAGCAGGAGAGTGCAGACGCACAGCCGTCTAGCTCTCCGTTGCCGGCTCCGCCCAAGGTTCCGAAGTTGCTCAGGACCTACCTCGCCATCGGTGCACGCATCTGTGCGCCTCCGGCGTGGGATCGCGAGTTCGGCACCATCGATTTTCTTACCTTGCTCGATCTCAAGATGCTTTCGCAATCCGCGCGAAATCACTTTCTCGCCCCGCTGGCGCCGTGAGTCTTCGTGCTTGCCGGCGCGCTGTGGTGCTGGCATCCGGCCTCCTCATCTGCCTTTTTCGCTCTCTCGCCTCCCGCCTCGCCGGCCGAGATTCCTGGGAGCTGCGCGGGCACTGGATGCAGGAGTCGGGGCGCTTCGTCACCGACCTGCTGGGCATCAAAGTCACCGTTAGCGGCACGCCGCCGCAAGGCGGCCTTGTCGTTGCCAATCACCTCAGCTATCTCGACATCCTGATCTTCGGCACAGCATTTCCCTGCAACCTCGTCTCCAAGGCTGAAATTGGCCGCTGGCCCTTCTTTGGCGCGCTCGCCCGCTGCGGCGGAACCCTGTTTGTGGACCGCTCCAGCCTGGCGAGCGCTCTCTCTGTCTCTGATCAAATCGCAAAACGCCTCCACGGCAAAGTCTCCGTCCTCTTTTTCCCTGAGGGCACCAGCACCGACGGCCGCGAACTACGCCGCTTCCGCTCCCGCCTCTACACGCCGGCCGTTGAAGCCGGAGTGCCCATCACCTCCGCCGCCATTCGCTACATCCCTGACGACGGAAGCCCGGAGAGCACTCTCTGCTGGTTCGGCGACGACGCGTTTCTCCCGCATTTATGGAAGGCCCTTGGCGGGCCCAACTTCTCGGCCGAGGTCCACTTCGGCGAACCGCGCGTCTACACCGACCGCCGCTTCGCGGCCGACCAGACCTACGAGGAAGTGCAGGCCATGCGGAGTGGAAAGTCCGTCGAAGCTCTCTTGGGCGATCAGACAGTCTGCGCCTGTGGAGAAACAGGCTCTTTGTTCGGATAAACTGGCAGGCATCTGAGGAGCTTCCCCATGCCATTGCCTTCCGACGAACGCATTGTTGCTCTCGCCAATCATCTCTTAGCGCAATTCGATCAACTTTTCGGATTGCATGCGGGCTATCGCGCAGCCCACGCGAAGGGAATACTGCTCACAGGCGTGTTTACTCCCACCGTCGAAGCGCGAAGCCTGACCAACGCACCACATGTGCTACGCACATCCACGCCGGTGACAGTCCGCTTTTCTAACTCGACCGGTATTCCGCAGATCCCGGACAACGTGTCCGACGCCAATCCCCGCGGTCTCGCGATCCGTTTCAATCTCGCCGAACACGTCCACACCGATATTGTCAGCCACTCGACGGACGGTTTCCCGACGCGCGACGGCTACCAATTCCTCGAGTTCCTGAAGGCCGTGGCTGCCAGTGGCGCGGACGTGCCTTCGCCTAAGCCCATCGAAGTGTTTCTTGGCGCGCATCCCTCTGCACTGGCTTTTGTGCAAGCCCCCAAACCCTTCCCGTCGAGCTTCGCGAGGGACACCTATTTCGGCGTGACTGCGTTTGCGTTCAAGAACGCAGTTGGCCAGGAACGATTCGGCCGGTATCGGATCGTCCCGGAACAGGGGAACGATTATCTGTCCGACGAGGCTGTCGCAAAGCTTTCGCCCAACTATCACTTCGACGAGATCGCAACACGCGTGAACAGAGAGCCAGCCCGTTTCAGGATTCTTGTCCAGGTGGCCGCTGAAGGTGACGTCATCGACGATGCGACCAAGCATTGGCCGGATTCTCGCGAACTCGTGGATCTCGGCACCGTCGAATTGACTGCAACCGTGCCCGATGATGTGGCCCAACAGAAACACATCATCTTTGATCCCATTCCTCGCGTAGAGGGGATCGAGCCCTCCGCCGATCCTCTGCTGGAACTGCGGGCAGCAATCTACTTGTTGAGCGGGAGGCGCAGGCGGGCTGCTGCGCAGGTCGAGGAAGTCACGGCTTGATTCCGTCTTTGGACCAAGATTTCGTGAGCCGCCGCGCTGTTCAGGTGGTATCGTCTAAGTCATCCCGCACAAGCTAAAGACGGGCGCGTCAATCCAGCGGACGTTTCGATCAGCCTATCCCCCATGTTCTTTTGAAGCATCGAAACACAGATATAAACCGGGGCCTCAGTATTTGAGGCCCACGCATCGGTGTCGCAGCACGATTTCTGAATCTGATCGCAGCGCGAGGGAGTGCGTATGACTCAGTTTTCCGCAGAAACTGAAGCCAGTCGTGTTCTGACCATAGAGGAGATCACCAACCTGACCCATGAAGGGGGTAAACCGGCCGACACGTTGATGAACGTCGTGGCCCTGATTGCCTCGCGCTTCCGTACCGAGGTTTGCTCGGCGTATCTGCTTGAGCCAGATCGTTCGAACCTCGTCCTTGCAGCGACTGTCGGTCTGCATCCACGTGCGATCGGCACTCTCCGCATGCCGCTGAGCGAGGGACTCACCGGCCTGGTCGCCGAAAAAGTGGTTCCTGTCGCGGTCAGCGATGTCCTCAATCATCCCCGCTTCAAATACTTCCCTGAATCGGGCGAGGAGGAATATCACTCTTTTCTAGGTGTCCCCCTGATCGATCGCGGTGTTCTGCAAGGCGTACTCAATGTCCAGACCAAAGAGCCTCGTGTCTTTCGCGATGACGAGATTCGCCTGCTCTGCGAAGCTGCCAGCGAAGTTGCGCCCGTGGTCAGCGAGGCGCGCACCCTCGACCGCTTCATCGCTCCAGCACAGGAGCGTCTCTGGACCCTGGCCCGCAATCTCTGGTGGTGTTGGGACGACGAATGCGTCGACCTGTTCCGCGACCTCAACCCAAAACGCTGGCGTCAGTTGAACCAGAATCCCATCGCTCTCTTGAGCGAAATTCCCCTCGACGAGCTTGAGAAGCGTGCCGCCGAGCTGTCGCTGCATAGCAGGATCAACTACGTCTATCGACGTCACCAGGAGTACTTGAGCACCGAGAAGACCTGGGGCGCCGAACACGCCGGCGTGCTGCGACCGCGGCCAGTGGCCTATTTCTCCGCTGAATTCGGGCTGCACGAATCGCTGCCGATCTACTCGGGGGGCCTGGGCGTTCTGGCGGGTGACCACATTAAGAGTGCCTCTGACCTCGACATCCCTCTGGTGGGGATTGGCCTGTTTTATGGACAGGGCTATTTTCTGCAACGGCTCGACGGCAGAGGTTGGCAGAAAGAAGAGTACGTTCATACCGACGTCAATCAATGTCCGATGCAACCCGCCATCGGTGAAAACGGCGAAGCGGTCGTGGTGGAGATTCAAACCCGCGGAGGCTCTATTCGTGCCAAAGTCTGGCGCATCAAAGTGGGGCGCTGCGATTTGCTCCTGCTCGACTCGAACGTCGAAGGCAATGCGCCCGAGGATCGCGAACTCACCTCGCGCCTCTACGGTGGCGATGGACGCACGCGCATTCGTCAGGAACTGCTTCTGGGAGTCGGCGGATTCCGGGCTCTGAAGGCGATGGGAATCACCCCCGGCGTTCTGCACATGAACGAAGGCCACAGTGTCTTTGCCGTGCTTGAGGCCATCCGGAATCGCATGGAGGAAGAGGGCGTTGATTTTGTGACGGCGGCGAACCAGATTCCGCGTGAGGTCATCTTCACCACGCACACCCCGGTCCCCGCCGGCCACGACCGCTTCAGCTCCGATCTGATCGAGGAACACCTCGGACCCCTGCGCGATCAACTCGGTCTGTCGCACGACAACCTCATGGGCTTTGGCCGTGTGAACTCCAACGACTACGGAGAGCAGTTCTGCATGACGGTGCTCGGGTTGAAGCTCTCGCGCCGGGCCAATGCGGTTTCGTCGTTACACGGCGAGGTTTCGCGCGCCATGTGGTGGTCGCTCTATCCGGAAAAGCCGCAGGATGCCGTACCCATCGGCCACATCACCAATGGCGTCCATGTGCCTTCGTGGCTGGCGCCGCAGATGGGCCGCCTCTACGACCGCCACCTCGGCGTTGGCTGGCAGGGAAGAAGCAGCGCAGCACGCACGTGGGAAGGAATCGAGACCGTCGATGACGGCGAACTCTGGGAGACGCACCTGGCTCTGAAGTCCAGGCTCATCGAGTTTGTCCGCCGCCGTGCCTGTGAACAGGCAGAGCGCCGCGGCGCGCCGGAAGAAGTCCTTCAGAAGCTCGGCAAACTGCTCTCGCCCGATGCCTTGACGATTGGCTTTGCCCGCCGCTTTGCCACCTACAAACGCGCCAACCTGGTTCTTGCCGACATGCAACGGCTGGCCTCGATGGTGAATGATCCAAAGCGGCCTGTGCAGTTCGTCTTTGCCGGCAAGGCACACCCGCACGACGAGCCCGGCAAGCGCGTTCTCCAGCAAATCGCCGAGATGATGCGCAACTCCGAATTCTCCGACAAGTTTGTTTTCGTCGAGGACTACGACATCAACGTCGGGCGCTTCCTGGTCCAAGGGGTGGACGTCTGGCTCAATAACCCGCGCCGTCCTCTCGAGGCCTCCGGTACCAGCGGCCAAAAAGTGGTTCTCAATGGCGGTCTGAACTTGTCGGTGCTCGACGGCTGGTGGGCAGAGGCCTACGACGGCTTCAACGGCTTCGCCATCGGGAGCGGCCGCACGCACACCAACATGGATGTGCACGACAATCGCGATGGGGAGGACCTCTATCGCGTCCTTCGCGACGAAGTCATTCCGCTCTTCTATCAGCGCGATCGCGACGGCCTGCCGCGCGGTTGGATCAAGCGCATGAAGCGCACGATCAAGACGCTCGGCTGGCGCTTCAACGCCGATCGCATGGTGATGGACTATACGCGCAAGTGCTACATTCCTGCGGCAGGTGGCACCTCGAGCGAGATTCGCCCCCCATGTTAATGGGGCTCGATCCGGGCAGAGAAGCCTCTAAGCGCTCGCGCTCGGGGCGCCCGTCGAGCCGCGTAGCACAAGGCTCGTCGACACCAGAAACTCGCGTTGCACGCGGGAAATGGCCGGTTCCTCGGCCTGCTGCCGCAGAGCTTCGAATGCAGCGCGTGCCAGTTCGCGCCGCGACAGCCGGATCGTGCTGAGTGGCGGCAGGGTAAACTCCGCGAAGTCGATATCGTCCAGTCCCACCACCGACAAGTCCTGCGGCACCCGCAATCCCTGCATATAAGCCGCCCGCAGCACACCAATGGCAGTCATGTCGTTGGAGCAGAGAATCGCGGTCGGTGGTGTCGCCAGGCCCTGCAGGCGGCCGAACCCCGCCACGCCACCTTTGAGGGTGTGGTCGCATTCAATGATCCACTTCTTCTGGATCGGCAAGCCGGCCGCTTCCATTGCCGTGCGAAAGTTGTTCTCGCGCGTGATGGCCGAATGGATGTTATGCGGTCCGGCGAGAAATGCGATGCGATTGTGGCCCAGTCCGGCCAGATGATTGATTGCGGCACGAATTCCAGTCTCATAGTCCAACAGGATCGTACTTGTCCTTGGGTTATCGAGTCGAAACTCGGCCAGCACCAGCGGTATCTCATGAAATGCAAGCTGATCGAGAACCGGCTCTTCCTCGCCGAAGGTGAGCATCGCCACGCCCTCGACCTTGCGTTCGATCATGCGCCGCACGCAGGTCGTCAGGATCGCCGGGTCGCTGTTCGAAGAACTGACCAGGATCTCGTAGCCATTGGCCACGGCGATCTCTTCAAAGTTCTGGATCAGCTCAGGGAAGAATGGGTTGGTAATGTTTTCGACGATGATCCCAAGAATGCGGCTGCGGCCGGAGACCAGGCTACGCGCGTGCGAGTTGGGAAAGTAGTTGAGCTGCTCGATCGCCTGCCACACCCGCTTGGTCAACTTGTCGCTGACCAGCGGGGAACCATTGATGGTTCGCGACACTGTGGCAATCGACACCTTCGCCATCGCTGCCACAGCGCGGATATCGGGCGTCTTGTCGGCGGGTTTACGAACCCCTTTTCTTGCCACCAACTAATCCTAAAGTAGAAATGAAAGGATGGTTACACAATAGACCCAGATCCGGCTGTGAATCTCTCTTCAGACCGAACCAGGGTGTGGCGCGCGGGCGGGATTCACGAATTGTCCGCAATGAGGAGCCGCAAATCGCGCAGGTTCTGGCCTGTCGGGCCGGTGACGATGGTGTCGCCGATCGACGTGAAAAGCGGGCACACATTGAACCTGCGTAACGCTTCCTCGGCATCGAATCCAAAGGCCCTCGCACGTTCGACCGTCGTTGTGTCGGCGATTGCTCCAGCTGACTTGGTGTTGCCGTCGATGCCATCCGAACCCGCGCTCAGCACCGTGAGCGGTTCACCCGGATGCCGGGCCAATTCGAGCGCACATTGCAGGGCGAACTGCTGGTTCCGTCCGCCCGCCCCTGGTGTCCGGTCCATGGTCACCGTCACCTCGCCCACCGAAATCAGGCAGAAGCGCTTGTGTGCAGTGCGCATCTCGTGAAAACGCTCCAGCAGGTAGCGCGCCGCATCGGCATAGCCCCAGTCATCGCACGAGTTGTCCACAGCGACCGAGAGTCCTGCCTGCTCCGCCAGTGCCCGCGCCGATTCCACAAGATCGTGGCTCGAGAGCAAGACCTCAAACACGGAATCACGAAAAGCGTTCTCTTCTCCGGAAAGTGCCGCGACACCGGTGAACGTGCGGCTGTTCGCGGCTGCCAGCTTCGGAAGCTTGGGAAGAAACGTCTGCCGCCATCGCTTGTCTCCGGGCGATTCCGGCAGATTTGCGCCTTCAAAAAAGGCTCTGACAGAAGCCGGCAGCTTACTCGCCAGATGGTACTTTTCCAAAACAGCCTGCGCATCCGCCACAGTCGAGTGATCAGGGGTCGTGGGCCCGGACGAAAGCGCGTCCAGGGCACGCAACGGAACATCCGGCAAAAGCAGAGAGATCTTGGTCGCTTCAGGCGCTGCGATTGCCAACCGCCCGCCCTTCACAGCCGAGAAATGCTTGCGCAGCGTGTTGATCTCGTCGATCGGTGCACCCGATGCGAGCAGAGCCTCATGAAAAGCAATCGTGTCCTCAAGTCCGATCTGTGAATCCAGCGGCAGGTCGAACATCGCCGAACCGCCGCCCGAGATCAGGAAGATGATCAGTGTGTCCTTCTTTGCCTTTCTGAGCATGGCGAGCGTCGCATGCGCCGCCTCGAACGATTCCTCGTTGGGTGTGGGATGCCCGCCCTCGAAGTACCGGAAACGCCAGTTGCGTCGCTTGGGCAGGTATTTCGAACAGCAGATACCGCGCAGGCCCTGCCGGCGTTTCATGCGGTTCATCAGGACCTCGAGCATCGGCGCTGCGGCTTTTCCGATTGCGATGACGAAGATCCGCTTGTATTTGGAGAGGTTGATCGTCTCCGGTCCGCTGCCATCGGGGATAAGCCGCTGAATGAGGTTCTTTTCGAAGCGAAGCCTCCGGTCGAATGCCGATTCGATGTTGCAGGCTGCCAGCGCCCCAGTAAAGATTTCCGTGGCTAGAGCATGAAGAGAATCAAGTGCGGCGTCACTTACAGGAGTCACGTCAGTTGCTCCTTGAGCCAGCCGGCGAGTTCGTTCTGCATCGCCTTCAGCTGGCCGTTAAAAAAGTGATCGGCGCGCGGTAGGAGCACCAACTTTTTGGGTTCGGCCGTGGTGGCGGCCAGTTGTTCGAGATCCGCGGGCGTCGCGAACTGGTCGCAAGCGCCGCTGAGAAACAGCTTGGGAGTTGTGCAATGAGATAAGAAGGAATAGTGATACTCGCGGTTGTTGGTCCGCGTAGGCAACCCAAGAGCAGCAAGCGCGCGCACACTCGAGCCAGAAAGACCGCAACAGGCCAGCAGCGCCATCGCCGCGCCGAAGCTGAAGCCAACCACGACGATTGGCAGATTGAACTCGCTTTCAAGCCAACAAAGGGCAGCGCGGACATCGCCGATCTCCGCTGTGCCGTCATGTTCGCCTTCGCTCAGCCCGGTTCCGCGAAAATTGAATCGCAACACAGGCCATTCCAGACCAAACTCTGGCGCATTGAGCGTCTTCATGGCGTGGTACACGACCTTGTTGTGCATCGTGCCGCCGCCACTGGGATGGGGATGGCAGATCAAGGCGGCATACCTGGCGCTCGGATCTCCCTGGTTCAGAATCGACTCGAGTTTTCCCGCCGGGCCGGCAAGGGTGAGTGTTCGCAAAGTGCCGCTCCCGGCTCGTTGCGCCGGGTGTGCGAAGGTGGAGGTGGCAATCATTCCACACTCTATTTTACGCGCGAAATTGTTTCCGAATACATATTGGTTTCACATAGAAGTAAATCGATCAAGCGTCGCGCCTGGGCCGGAACATCGTCGACCGCTTCGCCCTTAAGCAGAGCGGCCCGTAAGGTATTCTGGCAGCAGTATGTCAGCGCTCAAGCCCGTCGACCCAATTCAACTCACGCGCGCGCTGGTCGAGATTGAGTCCACGACCTACCAGGAAGGAGCCGTCGGCGACTTCATCGCGAATTTCCTCGCGGGGCGAGAGTGGGATGTGGAAAAAACGCCCGTCCCTCAGCCGCCCGAAACTGCAGATTCGGGGCAACGCTGGAACGTCTATGCCGGACCCGTTAGCCAGACGCCGGATTTGGTCTTCTCGACTCACCTCGACACCGTTCCCCCGTACATTCCGTTTACCGAAGACGCGGACTTTATGTATGGCCGTGGCGTGAGCGACGCCAAGGGCATCATGGCGGCGCAGATCGCTGCTGCCGAGGCGCTGCGCGCCGAGGGCTTGCCCGTCGGCCTGCTCTTCGTTTCCGGCGAGGAGCGTGACTCGGCCGGAGCTATCACCGCGAACGAGACGCCGAAGGGAAGCAGGTTCCTCATTAACGGCGAGCCCACGGACAATCGGCTTGCCCTGGCTTCCAAAGGTGCTCTTCGCGTCATTCTTCGCTCCACCGGCAAGATGGCCCATTCTGCCTATCCAGAGCTCGGCGATAGCGCCATCCATAAGCTCGTCGAGGCGCTCCACAACATCCGCTCCATCGCGCTGCCCATGACAGAGGATGTCGGTCCCAGCACGCTCAACATCGGCCAGATTCACGGCGGCCACGCACCCAACGTGATTGCCGACCGGGCCGAGGCCCACATCCTGATCCGCCTCGTCGGAGATTCGGCGCCCATTCGTGCCGCCGTCCTCGAAGCTGCAGCAGGGGCGGCGGAAGTCGAGTTTGCCCTCGAAATCCCCTTTGTCCGTCTGCGCGCAGTTCAGGGCTTGCCCACCATGATCGCCAAGTTCACAACCGACATTCCCAAGCTTTCCAACTGGGGCGAGCCGCTCTTACTCGGTCCCGGTTCGATTCACGTCGCTCATACGCCCTACGAAAAGCTCGCCAAGAAAGAATTGTTCGAGGCAGTCGACCTCTACATCAAGGTCGCCAAAGAGCTTTTAGCTTGATCCGAACGGCCGTGACAGCGGCCCAACAAGGAGAAGAATCATGACCGCATCCATCTATGACATCCCCGTTCACAAAATCTCCGGCGAAGATGCTTCGCTCGCCGAATTCAAGGGCAAAGTCCTGCTTGTCGTAAACGTCGCTTCCAAATGCGGTCTTACACCGCAGTACGAAGGCCTGGAAAAGCTTTACGAGCAGTACAAGGGCCAAGGGCTCGTCGTTACGGGCTTTCCGGCCAACAACTTCAAGAGCCAGGAGCCGGGTACCGATCAGGAGATTCAAACCTTCTGCACTGCGAACTTCGGCGTCAAGTTTCCCATGTTCTCCAAGATCAACGTCGTTGGTCCCGACAGGCATCCGCTCTACGCGGCTCTCATCGCCGCACAGCCCAAGGCCATCGCAGTCAACGAAGTTCCTTTCGCGAAGAAGCTGCACGGCTACGGCATCGAAACCAATCCAGAACCCGAGATCCTCTGGAACTTCGAGAAGTTCATCGTGAGCCGTTCCGGAGATGTGGTGAAGCGCTTCGCACCCGACACCGCACCTGATGCGCCCGAACTCGTCGCCGCCATCGAAGCCGAGCTCGCGAAAAACTAACGCGCGACTCCTTGCGGTGTGGTGATCTCACTTTGGTGTCCTCGGTGGGACCCATGTATGCTCACCGCATGGCCGAGCACACCACAGCCGCGGGTCCCACGAATCAACTGGAAACAAGCGCGTCCTCTTATCTGCGATCGGCGCGCCATCAACCCGTGCAGTGGTATCCGTGGAGCGAGGCTGCCTTCGCGCGCGCGCAGGCTGAGAACAAGCCCATCCTGCTCGACATCGGCGCGGTGTGGTGCCACTGGTGTCACGTCATGGACCGCGAGTCCTACGAGGACCCCGAACTCGCACGAATCATCAACGATCACTACATCGCGATGAAAGTCGATCGCGACGAGCGTCCCGATGTCGACGCGCGCTATCAGGCCGCCATCTCCGCGATCTCCGGCCAGGGCGGCTGGCCGCTGACTGGGTTTCTGACGCCCGACGGCCGCCCCTACTTCGGCGGGACCTACTTTCCGCGCGATGACCGCTACGGTCGGCCCGGCTTCGGTCGGGTCCTGCTGACGATGGCCCAGGTGTGGCGCGAGCGCCGCGATGAGGCCCTGGAATCGGCAGCCAGCATCATGTCCGCGATCGAGCACAACGAAAGCTTCTCCGGCCGGGGCGGTGAGCTGTCGCTTGCTCTGGTCGACAAGATCGCCGCATCGGCGGTTACACAATTCGATCCGCGCAACGGTGGATTCGGGTCGCAGCCCAAGTTTCCCCACCCCGCGGCGCTCGATCTCTTGCTGCAACTCGGCGTGAATCGAACCAACGAAGCCGCCCACAATGCCTTCACGGTCACCCTCGACAAGATGGCCTGCGGCGGCGTCTACGATCAGCTCGCTGGAGGATTCCATCGCTACAGCGTCGACGAACGCTGGGTTGTTCCGCACTTCGAGAAGATGCTCTACGACGACACGGAGCTGCTGCGCAACTATGTGCATGGCTTCCAGAGCTTCGTGCACGAGCCGTACCGCCGCACAGCCCTGGAGATCGTCGGCTGGCTCGACGCGGTCATGACCGACCGTCAGCATGGTGGCTTCTTTGCCTCACAGGACGCCGACATCAATCTCGACGACGATGGCGACTACTTTACCTGGACCCTCGATGAAGCGCGGGCTGTCCTGACTGCCGACGAGCTCGCCGTTGCCTCCGTTTACTGGGACATTGGCGAGCTGGGCGATATGCACCATGATCCCAAGCGCAATGTCTTGCATCGCAAGTTCACGGTTGAAGAGCTCGCTGCACAGATCGGCAAGCCTCTGGCGACAGTGCAGGCCCTCATCGCGTCAAGCCATCAGAAGCTGCTCCAGGCGCGCAACCTGCGTCCCACCCCGTTTATCGATCGCACTCTCTATACGGGCTGGAATGCGATGGCCGTTACCGCGTACGCCGAAGCCGCGCGTGTCCTCCGTGTCGACGGCCCGCGCGACTTTGCCATTCTCACGCTGACTCGCCTGCTCGCCGAAGCCTGGGATGGCGCCGATGGGCTCTCCCACGTCATCGTCTATCCCGAGGACGCCGCTCCTGCCGAACGCATTCCGGGCACTCTCGACGATTACGCATTCACTGTGCACGCCTGCATCGACGGCTGGCTTGCCGGCGGAGACATCCGCTTCTATCGCGTCGCCCGCACGATCGCAGATGCAATGATTGCCCGCTTCTACGATGACGTCGCCGGAGCTTTTTACGACGCAGCTGCGCCGGAGAAGGGAACTGCTCCCCTCGGCGCACTGTCCGCGCGGCGTAAGCCCTTGCAGGACTCGCCCACACCCGCCGGGAACCCCACGGCTGCCTCTGCTCTCATCCGCCTCGAATCGCTGTCCGGCCAGGCCCGCTACCGTGAGATCGCTGAAGACACGCTGGAATCCTTTGCGGGGATCGTTGAGCACTTTGGGCTTTATGCCGGCGGCTATGGACTTGCTCTCGAACGCCTGCTTCTCGATCCTATTCAGGTTGTCGTTGTCGGCTCGGGCCAGATGGCGGATGCTCTAGAAGCCACCGCGACCGTTGGCTTCGCCGTCAACAAAACCGTCATTCGACTCACGCCCGCGCAACTCGCCGCTGGAAACCTGCCCGAGTCTCTCGCTGAGACCGTGCTCCAGGTTCCTGCACACCCCGGAGCCGAAGCATGGGCGCTCGTCTGCCGTGGCAGGACCTGCTTCCCACCGGTCACCGATCCTGAGGATTTGCTGCAGGCATTGCAGGGGACGAGGGCCTAACTGCTCTCTCCCGAGAACGGATTTGTCTCCTGCGGTTTGATTGTTGTTGGATCGCGCTGCGGCGGGTCCTCGTGTTCGGGCGTTGTGGTTCGCGACGCGCTGTGCGGGCCTCCCACTCGATCCACAAACGAGTTGAACACCCGGTTTGGATCGCCGGGCAGCATGTGATTCTGTTCCAGAGCGATCCGCACACGCCGCTGAAACTCGCGCATCGGCGCGTACTGTTGCGTTGCCCTCGTCTTGAACACCACGGGGAAGATCAGCTGCGACCCCCGCATCGAATCCACACCGAGAATCTGTGGATCCGCCACAAACAGATCGCGATATTCCTCGCTCGTGCGGATATCGGTGGCAATTCCCGTCAGCAGCTCCAGTACCTTGTCGGGGTTCGCGGAGAAGTCGACACTCACGTTGATCGTAGCCACTGAGTAGTCCACACTCTGGTTGGCCACTGTGGTGATCTGCGAGTTCGGAATCACAAAAAGCGTCCCGTCGTTTCCACGCACCGTCGTTTTCCTCAGTGTCATCGCCTCCACAGTCCCGGTCAATCCAGCGAGCGTGACGACGTCGCCCACGTTGAACTGGTCTTCGATCAGAATCAGCGTGCCGTTCAGCATGTCCTTCACAATGTTCTGCGCGGCCAGGCCGATCGCGACTCCGGCAATTCCCGCAGAAGCCAGCAAAGGCGCCAGATTGACTCCGACAGCATCCAGAAATTGCAGGAAGACGATCGCGCCGATGACAGCCGCTCCGGTCGTCCGGATCACGCCCGCCAACGTTTTTACCTGGGCGACCCGGCCGCGGCTGGCTGCATGGGCCTCCGCGACCTTGATCATTCTTGCCGCGATAATGCTCAGTAAGCGGCTGAGGACAAAGGCAATAACTGCAACCGCCAGCAGGTGGGGCAGCTTGCTCCGAATGAACTCTTGGACATCGACAGCCCATTCGTCGAGCACTTTACCCATGAACCGGTCCTCGGCCAGCCAGCCTGTCCTCGTCGCCATCAAAAATGCATACATCTCAATCTCCTCTTTCTATCTATACTGTTCGCAGACGGGCCGCGCGCTCTCTTCCTGAACAAGCTGCCCAATCCCTCGAGTTGATCGATTACGTCCAGTCGCAGTAGCTGGGAGGTTCTCAATGCCGCCGGATCAACTTCTGAAGCCCATGAGCAAACAGAACCGTCGCTGGCTTCGCTGCGGACTTGTCGTTGGAGGCGGACTACTCTTGTGCGCCGGGCTTACGCTCCTCAAAGTAGGTGCCCAGTCGAACGGTCCCCAAATAGACAAACCCTACCTCCTGCCTGAAGCTAACCGGTTGCCGGACGCCAACGCGCAGATGAAGATGCGCGATAACCAGGCCAAACAACAAAACTTCGATGCGGCAAACGCCGAGCGCAAAAAACAGCTCTCCGATGACAGCGCAAAACTTCTCACACTTGCCATGGCGCTCAAGGCTGAAGTCGACAAGACCAACAAGGACATGCTCTCGCTCAATGTGATTCGCAAAGCCGACGAAATCGAAAAACTGGCCCACAACGTAAAAGAGAAGATGAAAGTCACTGTCGGCGGCAGCTAACGAAGTTCCCCTGCGGAGGAAGCGCTCATACTGCACACTCCTTCGCATTCCGGCGCAGAGAACGGTTCCTGAAAGGTCCGTCATGCATGGCCTGAGCTTCCCGTCATTGGTTCCGAATCGTATCCGATCGGGTGTCTCATGGGGACGGCGTACTGTTCTTGTTAGCGTCTGCGCTGTCGCTACCTTGGGCCCGGGATCACTCGTCCTCCGTGCACAAATCTCTGCCCCACCCCGACCGACCTCCATCCTTCTTCCTGAAGCCAATCGCCCGCCTGACGCCAATGACCAGATGAAGATGAAGGATGCGTTGCAGCGGGCGCAGAACTTCGATGCGGCCAACGCTCTTCGGCAAAAACAGATTGACGACGAATCGACCAAGCTTCTCATTCTCGCCAACGATCTCAAGCAGCAGATGGATAAGCTCGGCAATCGGCCCGTTTCCGACCGCCTTCTTCGCGAAGCCGAAGTCATCGAGCTCCTCGCCCACGATGTTCAAACCAAGATGACCATGACCGTGGGTGGCGGCTAGCAACCGATGCGATGACCGGCGTAAATCCCCTTCAGCTCAACTCGGGAGAACTTCCGAATGTACGTCCCGCGATATGCCCGAATAGGCGGTGAGCCCAAGCTCCTCCGTCCGCTCCTCTGCATCTCCCTGGCTTGGACCTGTGTGTCCTTCTGTTTCAGCCAAAACGGCTCCTCGCCGGGAGGAGCCCTCGAGATCGACAAAGCCGTTCTGCCCACGCCGATCAACCAGCCACCTGATGCCCTTGCTCAGGTCCGCCACCGCCAGGACCAGATGACGCGGCAGAACTTCGACGCGGCCAATGCACTCCGCCAACGCCAGATCGCCGACGAAACCATGAAACTGCTCATTCTTGCTCGTGACCTCAAGCTCCAGATGGACAAGCTCGGCAACGACCCATTGCCCGACAAACTCATGCGCGAGGTAGAAGTGATCGAAGCCTTCGCCCGTGACGTCCACAAGAAAATGACGCTCACTGTTGGACCGGGATGAAGGCTTGAAACCTTGGGTGCCTCGAGGCGTCTACTCAGGAAGGAATGAGGAGCGCGTGCAAATCCAGGAGGGAAGCCGATCTCGGGTGAAGATTGCCTGGCATTTCGCCCTTTGCATCTTTCTGCTCATTTTCAGCTCCATGTTCGCTCTTCCGGCAGGTCAGCGTCCGACTCCGAATCAGATCAATCAGCTACCCCACAATCCCCTCGACGACCCAGGTTTCAATGAGGGCGATCCAGCGGTGCTGGCCCGTCGGATGCGAGTTTTGAACATGGAACGTCAGAAATCGATGGTTTCGGATACCGAGAGGCTCCTGAAGCTGGCCCAGGAATTGAACGGCGAGATCGACAAGAGTAACCCCGAGGCGCTTACTCCGGTGCAATTGCGCAAAATCGGCGAGATTGAGAAACTGGCTCGGAACGTGAAGCAAAAGATGAGCATCTCATTCGCGGGCGGTCCATCACTCGAGGAACCAACCCTCCGGTAGGTCCCCCAAGATCACTGATTTGCTCTCATGGGGCTATTTGGACTGAATCGGTACATTGGTACAATCAGTACGGGTAGACTTCGCAGCGTTTTCAGGGAGTTAGGAACGAATGGGACTTGCGGTTTCCACAGCTCGCATCTCAAGGGCATTCCCGGACTCCGGTCAGCTCACTCCGCAGCAACTGATTGAGATCTATCGCCTTATGTTCCTCTCCCGCCGCATCGACGATCGGGAGATCCTGCTCAAGCGCCAACAGAAGATCTTCTTTCAGGTATCCGGCGCCGGCCACGAAGCCCTGCAGGTGGGCGCAGCCCTCGCTCTTCGTCCCGGCTACGACTGGTTTTTCCCCTACTATCGTGACCGCGCTCTCTGCCTTTCCCTTGGTGTTACCCCCGAAGAGATGCTGCTGCAGTCTGTCGGAGCAGCTACGGACCCCGCCAGCGGCGGTCGCCAGATGCCGACCCACTGGAGCGACCGCAAACTCCACATCGTGAGCACATCTTCTTCAACTGCGACCCAGGTTCTCCATGCGGTCGGCTGCGCCGAAGCCGGCCGCTACTTCAGCCGCCATCCCGAAGCCGCCGCCCGCGTACAGGGTGATTACCGTGCCTTCCGCGACATCGTCTTCCACGACGACGAGATCGCATTGACCT
Organism: uncultured Occallatibacter sp.; assembly: GCA_964585715.1. GTDB lineage: Bacteria > Acidobacteriota > Terriglobia > Terriglobales > Acidobacteriaceae > Telmatobacter. Next base: position 10,076 of record CAZPEZ010000041.1, on the reverse strand, counting down.
GCCTCGGAGAAGGCTCAACCTCGCAGGGTGAATTCTGGGAGGCGCTCAATACCGCCTCCAACAGAAAGCTCCCCGTCATCTTCTGTGTGGAAGACAACGGCTACGCCATCAGCGTGCCCGTCGAAGTCAACACGCCCGGCGGAAATATCTCCAAGCTGGTCGCAAATTTTCCCAACTTCCACTTCGCCGAGATCGACGGGACCGACGCCGAAGTCTGCCTACGTGCCTTCCAGGCTGCGGCTGTCCATTGCCGGGCCGGTCATGGCCCGGCTTTTGTCCACGGCCATTGCACGCGTCCTTATTCGCACTCGCTTTCCGATGACGACAAGCTTTATCGTTCTGCCGCCGAGCGCGAAGCCGACGCGATGCGCGATCCCATCTCGAAGATGCAGATGCGCCTTCTCCGCGAGGGAGTCCTCAGCGCCGATGAGATCAATGCACTTGAGCAGCAGCTTGACCGCGAAGTTGCCGAAGCCGCCGATCGTGCGCTCGCCGCGCCCCTGCCTGAGATTGCCAGCATTCTGCGCCATGTCTACTCGGAGGATCTGAATCCCACTCGCGCGTCGATCGAGACCGAGCCGCCACGAGGCGTGATTCCGCCGGGCAAATCGGCGAGTGCCAAGGGCAACGCGCCACGTACCATGGCCGACCTCATCAACGCCTGCCTCCACGACGAAATGCGTCGCGATCCGCGTATTGTCGTGTACGGCGAAGACGTGGCCGATGCCAGCCGCGAAGATGCGCTCGCCGAGGTCAAAGGCAAGGGCGGCGTCTTCAAGCTCACCGCAGGCCTGCAGACCGCCTTTGGCTCCGAGCGTGTCTTCAACTCGCCCCTTGCTGAAGCCAATATTGTCGGTCGCGCGGTTGGCTACGGCGTCCGCGGGATGAAGCCAGTCGTCGAAATTCAGTTCTTCGATTACATCTGGCCTGCCATGCACCAGCTCCGCAACGAGCTCGCCCTCATGCGCTGGCGCTCCAACGGCGAATGGGCCTCGCCTGCGGTCATTCGGGTGCCCATCGGCGGCTATCTGACCGGCGGCGCCATCTACCACTCCCAGTCCGGCGAAAGCCTCTTTACCCATATTCCCGGCTTGCGCGTCGTCTTTCCGTCAAACGCCCTCGATGCCAACGGTCTTCTACGTACCGCGATCCGCTGCGACGACCCAGTGCTCTTCCTGGAGCACAAGCGCCTCTACCGCGAGGCCTATGGACGAGCACCGTATCCCGGCCCTGATTTTGCCATTCCCTTCGGCAAGGCCAAAATCGTGCGTCCCGGCGCGCACATCACGCTCGTCACCTACGGTGCCGTCGTACCCCGCGCCCTGCAGGCTGCTGAAAAGGCGCATCGCGAGGACGGCATCGACGTCGAGCTTCTCGACTTGCGTACGCTGAGCCCATACGACTGGGAGGCCATCGCCACCTCGGTCCGCAAAACCAGCCGCGTGATCGTGGCTCATGAGGACATGCTTAGCTGGGGCTACGGCGCCGAGATCGCCGCGCGCATTGCCGACGAACTCTTCGAGCATCTGGATGCTCCGGTTCGCCGCATCGGCGCCATGGACACCTTCGTGGCCTACCAGCCCCTTCTCGAAGACGCGATCCTACCCCAGCCCGATACCATCCTCAAAGCGATCCGCGATCTCCGCGCTTACTAGGGATCGGACCACCCGAGAAGGGATCCTGAAGCTATCGCAGCTCCCACAACTCGTCTCTGTCGGGAAACACCCAAATGCGTGCGTACCGCTCATTCATGAACGTCCGAAACGGCGCGAGGACGTTGGTCTTCGACGCATTCGGTTCGGCGGCCTGGGCCTCATTCAACCGTGGCGACCACAGAATGTACCGAACCTGCTTCGCTTCCATTTGCTGAATTGCCTGGGCCACGAACTCAGGCCGGGTCTCTTCGGTTGCGCCAAGTCCTTCCGCGTAGATGGGGTTTCGCAGGAGCAGTGGTAAATACACACCAGGCCATTGCGGTTCAAAGAAGAAGTCCCCCGGTCTGGTGCGCTGGCCAATCCACGCGAGCTTGTCTGCCGCGGGCTTAACAGCTGCCACGCGCCCTGCGGGCAGTTCCACCAACGCACTCTCGTCCCGGTGTCGAGCCCAGAGCTGGTGCGCAGCGAGGCACACCAGTCCAGCCCAGGCCATTCCGATTAGGTAAGGCTTGAGTTTGCCCGCCTGCGACATTCCCCAGACCAGCAGGAGAATTCCGGGCGCTGCCACGCAATAGACCCGCAGCCAATTGGGGCTTTGCGCCACCTCCAGCGCCGTTGCTACGCCAACGAAGGTAAGAAGCGCACGGCGCTCTGACGCCCGATCCACAGGCTCCGGTCGCCGGATGACGCAAGTCCAGAGCGACAGAAGATACACAACAGGAAGCAGGAGGTACACCAGCAGTGCCTGGGTGTAATCGAACAATCCATGCCCGTGTGCGAAGAGAGGCAACCCCAGCGTGATGGCGCCGGAAACCTTGAAATGCGCGGCATACGCAACCTGCCAGTACCACAGCTGACGCCAGCCGACGGCGGCAATGAAGTGCGCGCTCAAACCAAGCCACACAACGAAAAGCGGGGCGAGCAAGAGAAGCACACGTCTGAAAGGAAGAGGCCTCGACGAGGATCCGTGATATCGGTCCCAGAGAAAATAGATCGTCAGGCCCGCAGCCGCGGCGGGTCCCCTGGTCTGCGTAATGAAGGTCGCGACGCCCAGAAGGCTTCCCGCCAGCACGATTCTCGCCGCTCTGCGTTGCCGCATCAGCACCGCGACCGCACCGAGGACTGCCACTTCGCTGAACCAGTGGTGCGTGGCGTTCAGCAACTTCCCGTACAACACAACGGCGACGATCGTCGCTGCGAGAAGAGCTTCGGATCTCCTCATGAACTGGTCTGCAATCGAAAAGCAGAGCCAGCACAGGAGCACCCCGAGCACAAGCACGATCAGGTTCGGAACCCAAAGATGCAATCCAAACAACCGAAACGCGCCAAGGTACGTCATGTCGGTTCCCGGCGGCGTGAATTTGAAGAAGTCGCGGTAGATCCGCTCGCCTGCCATCATGCGAACGGAGTCCATCCAATAGAAGACCTGGTCGCCGCTCAACAGAAAAGGGACGCCCCGCAGCGTGAACAAACTGAAGTAGAGATACAGGCCGCTTCCCGCGATGACCCACAGGTGCAACCATCCCCTGGCGATAAGGGGAGAGGAAGGGCTCGCTAGGACCGATCGCTCAGCAGGCACTCGACCGCCTCCTGCAGCGAACCAAACCGGCCGTCTGCCAGCTCCGCCGCCTTCTCCGCGCCGCCCTTACGCCGTTCAGGATCGCCCTCCACGAACACGGTCCGCATCCTCAGCCTGCGTCCGAACTCGATGTCCGAAATCGAATCGCCCACCATCAAGCTGGTCTCCGGCGTAATGCCTGGAAAGTCGCGATGCGCCTGCTCGAACATGCCCGGCAGAGGCTTACGGCAGCTGCATTGGGCCCTGTCGTGCGGGCAGAAGTAAAACGCATCGACATGTGCACCCTGTTCGCCCAGGAGTTTTTGGAGGTTCGCGTGGATCCCTGCTACGTCCGCGGCGGAATACAGCCCCAGCGCAACCCCGCGCTGGTTCGACACCACGATTACCCGTAACCTGGCTCGGTTCAGCCGGCTAATCGCCTCGGGCACGCCCGGCAGGAGCCGGAAATCAGCCCAGCTGGCCACGTAACGTCCCTCCGGCATCTTCTCGTTCAACACCCCGTCCCGGTCGAGGAAGATTGTGCGAAGGGTGCCTGACCATGCACTGCCTGGGAAGTCCGTCACGCCGCTATGATAGCAACAACCGTCTGGAGGACCGCCGCGTCCCTCCAGTGGGTTGCCTTGGTAAGGGGGCGCAGTGATCGCACAACTGCACCGCGTCATTCACGAGATCGAGGACGAGTGGAACTCCAAGCACGTCCTCGTCGTCGGCGATGTGATGCTCGACAAGTACATCTGGGGTGACGTCCAGCGCATCTCCCCGGAAGCGCCGGTCCCGGTTGTGCGCGGTCTGCGTCACGACGAGAAGCCGGGGGGTGCAGCCAACGTCGCCATGAACATGGCGTGCCTGGGGGCCAAGGTCGTCGTTGTTGGCATCACCGGCAGCGACGAAAGCGAGCGGCTTCTCGCCGAGAGCCTGCGCATCAACGGCGTTCTCCCGCAATTCGTTTCGTCCGAGGACTACGAAACCGTTACCAAGATGCGGATTCTCGGTGGCCGCCAGCAGATGCTCCGCCTCGACTTTGAACACCCCGGCTCCATCGACCCCTCAGTCTCCAATCGGCTGATCGAAAAGGCGCTCGATTTGTTGCCGGGATCGCACGCTCTGGTTTTGTCGGACTACGCGAAGGGTGTTGTTACTCCCGAAGTCTGTCGCGCTCTGATTCCCGCTGCCCGCAAACTGGGCGTGCCCGTGCTGGTCGACCCCAAGGGTCTCGACTACAGGCATTACAAGGGCGCAACCACGATCTGCCCCAACCTCGGCGAGCTTGCCCGAGCCGTACGCCTCGAGCTCAACAATCTCGAAGCGATCTTTGTCGCGGCCGAGGCCCTGGTCGCCGATCTTGAATTGGACTTCCTCACCGCCACGCTGAGCGAAAAGGGCATCGCCCTGGTACGCCAGGGGAGCCGCTTTGTTGCACCGGCCCAGGCGCGTCAGGTCTTTGACGTTTCAGGCGCCGGCGACACCGTGATTGCCGTGATGGCCCTTTGCCTGGCATCGGCTCTCGACGCAGAATCCGCTGTCGAACTTGCCAATGTCGCCGCAGGCATCGTTGTCGGCAAGGTTGGGACGGTACCAGTCCAAAAGCACGAACTGCTCGCAGCCCTCGGTCCGCAAATCGCCCTCCATGCCGAAGACCGCGTCTTCACCCGCGAAGAACTCGTCAAGCGGGTGTCGAACTGGAAGGCAAACGGAGAGCGCGTCGTGTTCACCAACGGATGCTTCGATTTGCTTCACATCGGACACATCACGCTGATCGAGCAAGCTCGCCGCTGTGGCGACCGTCTCATCGTGGCCATCAATAGCGATGCCTCCGTCAGCCGCTTGAAAGGCCCACACCGTCCCATCGTCAACCAGGACGCACGTGCCCGTGTGTTGGCGGCTTTGGCCGCAGTTGATGCCGTCGCCATCTTCGACGAACCCACGCCTCTGGAGCTCATCCTCGCCGTGCAGCCGCACATCCTGGTCAAAGGGGGCGATTACGCCTCGGATGACGTTGTGGGTGGCCCGGAAATCCGGTCCTGGGGCGGGGAGGTCCGGATTGTCCCGCTGGTTGAGGGCTTTTCCACGACCAGGCTGATCGAAAAGGGTGCCGGCCGTTGAGGTCTGCAGCCCGGATACAATGATGTGATGCAGTCTCGTCTAAGCGCTCGACACGCCATGCCGCCACTTTTTCCACAGGCGGATCGTTCGGCATGAAGCGCTTCCTCCGCCTCTTGCGTTATGGGCTGCCCTACTCTCTCCAGTGGCTGCCGGGCGTTGTGCTACTGGCCGCTGTTGGCGTACTGGATACCTTTCGCATCCTGCTTTTGCAGCCCATTTTCGACCAGGTCCTGAGGCCTGATGCCCCGGAAGGCCCTATCCTTCTGGGGATTGCCAACAGCCGCTGGCACTTTGATCTCCGGCAACTCATTCCCCAAGGTCTGCACATTCACAATGCCTGGCATGTGGTGGCGTTTGGACTTGTTGTCTCGACCATCTTGAAGGGTCTTTGCGATTATTTCGGCACGTATCTGGTCAACTACGCAGGCTTCGGCACAATTACCGACCTGCGCAATCACCTTTACGAAGCTACGCTGCGCCGCTCTTCGAGTTTCTTTCACAAGCATCCCACGGGAACCATCCTTTCCACGCTGATCAACGACGTGGACAGGGTGCAAACCGCCCTCAGTTCTGTAATCGGCGAGTTCCTCCAGCAGTTCTTCACATTTGTTGCTGGACTAATTCTAGTCATCAGACTGGGCGGATATCTCAGCTGGGCTTTGCTGCTCTTCATCCCTGTGGTTGTCGCATCGGCGCGCAAAATCGGCAGCGAAGTCCGCACCCGCACGCGTACCGGTCAGGACAAGCTCGCGGAAATCCAGAATATCCTACACGAAACGGTCACTGGTAACCGCATCGTGAAGGCCTTCAACACCGAGTTGTGGGAGATCCTCCGCTTCAAGACGGCAGCACGCCGTCTGTTTCGCGCCAATTTGCGCAGCGTGCGCATTCAGTCCGTCAGCTCACCCTTGATGGACACGATCGGGGCAGTTGCCATTGCGATGTTTCTGCTCATCGGTCGGAACGAGATTCGCCACGGTCACATGACCATGGGCATGTTTGGCGCCTTCATCATTCTGCTCTTCAAGCTTTACGATCCGGTACGCAAATTCGCCTATTTTTACAATAGCTTCCAGCAGGCGATGGGAGCTTCGGCGTCGATCTTCACCTTCTTCGATGCGAAAGATGACGTGAAAGAGCGCCCGCGCGCGGCGATCCTCAAGGGATTCACGCGCTCGATCCGGTTTGAGGATGTCGGCTTCTCGTACTCCAGCGATGAAGGCGAACACCAGATTCTCCACCACGTCGATCTCGATGTACGCGCGGGCGAAGTACTGGCTCTGGTCGGGCCCAGCGGCGCCGGCAAGTCGACGCTGGTGAACCTGATCCCTCGCTTCTTCGATGTCACCAGCGGGCGCATCCGGATCGACGACCGCGACATTCGCGATTTGACGCTGGGTTCTTTGCGCCGCCAGGTCGCGCAAGTCACGCAGGAGACGATTCTCTTCAACGATACCGTGCGCAACAACATTGCCTACGGCAAGCCCGACACGAAGCTCGCCCTCGTCGAGCAAGCGGCGCGCAACGCCATGGCCCACGACTTCATCCTGGGTATGCCGCAAGGCTACGAGACGGTCATCGGCGAGAAAGGGTTCCGCCTCTCCGGAGGTGAGCGCCAGCGCATCGCCATCGCCCGCGCTCTCTTGAAAGATTCTCCGATCCTGATTCTCGACGAGGCAACCTCGGCTCTCGATGCCGAGAGCGAATCCCTCGTTCAGGCCGCACTCGCCAACCTCATGCAGAATCGTACCGTGGTGGTGATTGCGCATCGGCTCAGCACGGTGCGCCGCGCTAATCGCATCGCGGTACTCGAGGGTGGGCGCATCACCGCTATCGGATCGCATGACGAGCTTCTCATCGCCTCGCCGACGTACCAGCGGCTCTATCAACTTCAATTCATGGACAACCCGGATCCGGCGGAACTGGCGGCGCTTGAGCCGTCCCCACAGTATCCGCTGGTGTTCGAGCCGGCGATTTCATCGAAGGCGGGGGAATAGAACGAATGCCAATCTACTCAATGACCGGGTTTGCCCGCACGCAGGTGCGCGTGCACGACCAACTGGTCTACACCCTCAGCCTCAAGAGCGTGAATCATCGCTTTCTCGACATTCAGCTGCGCATCCCTTCGGGTTTGGATGCGCTGGAGATGGAACTGCGGCGCGCGGTCAAGGAAAGCCTCGTGCGCGGGCACGTGGAGCTGACGCTGTCTGTCGACCGTTCCGCACAGCAGAAAGCCGGCTACAACCGCGAGCTCGTAGCAGCTTACGTGGACGCTTTCCGGTCTGCAGGCACCGAATTGTCCTTGTCCGGCGAACCCGACCTCAATGCGATCCTGCGCATGCCCGGCGTCTTGCAGAATGACAACCGGGGCAATGGCGACGAAGATATGGCTGCCCTCGCCGGGAGCGTTCTGCAGCAGATCGGGCCGCTGCTCGACGAGCTCAAGATCATGCGGGCGCGCGAGGGAGAGGCGCTCAACGCGATTCTTCAGTCTTCTCTCGATCGCCTTGCCGAAGCAACAGAGGGCGTGGCCGCATTGCGTCCTGAAGTCGAGCAGCGGTACCAGGAGCGCCTGACCCAGCGCCTCATCGCAGCCACGGGAAACGAGTTCAACCGCCAGCGTCTTCTTGAGGAAGTCGCTGTTCTGGTTGATCGCAGCGACATCGCCGAAGAACTGGCGCGGATGCATACCCACATTGCGCACTTCCGCGAGCTGCTCGCGGCTAGCGGCGAAGTCGGAAAGAAACTCGATTTCCTGCTGCAGGAGATGAACCGCGAAGCCAACACACTTCTATCGAAGACCGGCGGCGTCGGCGGCAAGGGCACGCGCATCACGGAACTAGGCTTGGCGATGAAGGCAGAGATCGAAAAGGCTCGCGAGCAGATTCAAAACGTGGAATAGTCCGCAACGAGGAGCACAACAAGAACGTGGCAGGAATTCTATTCATCATCTCGGCGCCTTCCGGATCGGGCAAGAGCACGCTGGTCAGCGAGCTGCGCAAGCAGGTCATCGGGGTCGATTTTTCGATTTCATGGACGACTCGACCACCGCGCGGCTCCGAAGAGAACGGACGCGAATATCACTTCACGACCCACGAAGAGTTCGAGCGCATGCGCGACAAAGGGATGTTTCTGGAGTATGCCCAGGTATTTGGCAATCACTATTACGGCACCGCTCGCCAATCTCTGGAAGAAGCGCGGCGTGCTGGACGCGATCTGATGCTCGACATTGATGTCCAGGGCGCGGCGCAAGTGCGTAAGGCCATGCCCGAGGCCGTCAGCATTTTTGTCTTGCCGCCGACCCCCAAGGAGCTGCGCACTCGTTTGCGCAACCGTAGCCGCGCTGAGGGAGTCGTGAACGATAAAGAAGTCTACCGCCGCTTGAGCGAAGCCAGGAAGGAAATTGAGAATTATCGCGAATACGTCTATATTTTGGTCAACGACTTCCTCGACAAGGCGGTGGCGCAATTGGAGGCCATCGTACTCGCTGAGCGGTTCTATCGCAATGGCGAGCCGATCGCTTACCGCTCGGGCAGAGTGTTGGAGGTCGCCGCGGGCTGCCGGATTGAAAATTCGCGCGAGCGGTTAAAGCCGGTACTGGAGGCATTTGGGATCGACGGCGCTTCCGGTCAACAACAACTTCCCTTTGGAGACGACTCCGATGACGATTGAAACCAAGTTTGACTCGAACTATCGCAAGGTCCTCGTTGCAGCACGCCGGGCCCGCCAGTTGCAGAGCGGTTCGGCTGCTCTCGTCCAGAGCCATTCCACCAAGGCCTGCAAAATCGCGCAGGACGAAATCGATGCCGGCAAGATCGCGTACGTGAAGAAAGACGTTCCCGTGACCAAGCCGCTGGTCGAGGACCGCGGAATCCCCATCCTCTCCAACTAACCGTCGGTCTGCCTTACGTTTCACACCGTTCGATCTGGGTGTGCGCCGGTCCGGCCCTCGGTAACGATTACCTGTACTCTGCGGTTTGTAACCGCGTTTGGCCACTTTTCATAGCTTCCTGCAAAAAACCGATGGTATGATCCTTGCACGGTTATGTCGATTGGGATGGCCAGTATCGACGGTGGCTTGCAGGTCAAGGTCGGCACTCTGTTGGGCCGCGAATTGATCCGCATCACCGAGCGCGAAATGGTGGTCCAGACTTGGTTCCTGGCCTTCGTTCTAGAGCGGCGCGTCTTCGACAACAGCCAGGTTCGCCAACTTCGCTACGAGGAATGGACCGAAAAAGGCGTTCGCACCTGTGGCATCCGTTTCAAATACAACGGCAAGACTCAGGTTCTGGTGAAGGCGTTGATGGGCGAAAGCGATACGCTGCGCACAGTCGTACGGATCATCAATGTCTACAAATTCTCCCACTGGAGTGCCCCGGATCACGAGCAGCTGACGAACTCTGCCTGACACGGCTCAGCCTCGATCGGGATCTCAGACTACAATTTCAACTATGCGGGTGACGGTCGGCGTCTCAGGCGGGATTGCGGCGTACAAGGCGGCTGAGTTAGTGCGCGCCTTGCGGCGGCGGGCTGTTGAAGTGCACGTTGTGATGACGGAATCGGCGACGCGCTTCGTCCAGCCACTCACCTTCGCCGCGCTCACAGGCCACAAAGTTGTCACCTCACTCTGGGAGGATACCGGCTCGACCGAAGGCACCTACGAGTCGTCGATCGAACACATCGGCGAGGCGCAATGGACCGAAGCGCTCATTGTGGCTCCTGCGACAGCCAATATTCTC
>CAZPEZ010000040.1:0-40457 GCA_964585715.1 uncultured Occallatibacter sp. | reverse complement strand
CTCTTCATAATTCAACCGAATCCAGTCCTTATATGCACCCGTGCGTACATGCTCAATCCACGCACCGTTCGCGAGATACCAGGCGACTGTCTTCCGTAACCCGCCCTCAAAGGCCTCCGCAGGCTCCCAGCCGATCTCGCCGGCGATTTTTCTTGCGTCGATCGCGTAGCGACGGTCGTGGCCTGGCCTGTCGGTCACATAGGTGATGAGCTTGCGACGCGGTCCAATCGCCGCATCAGGCCGCATCTCGTCCACCAAATCGCAGATCGTCGTCACCACATCGATGTTCTTGCGTTCGCTGTTTCCGCCAATGTTATAGGTCTCTCCCACACGCCCTCGCTCGAGCACGGCGCGAATCGCCGCGCAGTGATCCCCGACGAAGAGCCAATCGCGTACATTCTGCCCATCGCCGTACACCGGCAGAGGCTTGCCCTCGAGCGCGTTCAAAATCATCAATGGAATCAGCTTCTCCGGAAACTGATAGGGGCCGTAGTTATTCGAGCAATTTGTCGTCAGCACAGGAAGACCGTAGGTGTGGTGATACGCCCGCACGAGATGATCGGAGGCAGCCTTCGATGCGGCGTACGGACTGTTCGGCGCATAGGCCGTCGTCTCGGAGAAGGGCGCATCGTCCGGCCCAAGCGAACCGTACACCTCGTCGGTCGATACGTGCAGAAAGCGAAATACCTCCCGCCTTGCGGGATCGAGCTCAACCCAGTAGCGCCGCGCCTGTTCGAGCAAAATATGCGTGCCCTGGACATTGGTTCGAATGAATGCGCCGGGATCGGCAATGGACCGGTCCACATGGCTTTCTGCAGCAAAGTGCACGATCGCGTTCGGTCGATGTTCGCGCAGGACAGAGGCGACGCGGTCCGCATCGCAGATGTCGGCACACACCAAAAAGTGCCGGGCATCCTCCCTCAGCGACGCCAGGTTCTCTGCATTGCCTGCATAGGTCAGAGCGTCGAGGTTCACGAGGCGTGAACCGGCATGCCGGATCCACTGCAAAACGAAATTCGAACCGATAAAGCCGGCTCCGCCGGTCACTACAATGGCTTGCGGATCGCCCATTCCTGATCTCGACATTCTCTATGCTGGAAAACTGTAGTGGATTGGCAAGGCATTCGAATCGCACCGCTCAACGATCGACGGCTCGCCGGAGGTACTGGACGGCAGTCTAGCATCCTGCGGGCGCTGCGGCATACACCCCGAATGGACGCACGCACCTGCCAGGAGCCCAAACGCATTAGCCTGCCGGATGCGCTGCAGATCCTCATGGCGCCTGCGCATGCTGCGCTCAGAAAGACCCGCCTTGCGCCTCCGGTCGGACAATCGCCCTCTCACGACAATCTTGTCTCGCACTGGCCACTCGCGCACGTAGGAGAAGCGGAGACAGCTAATTCGGCCGCCCGCTCCCCGAATACGTAGGCGCACTTCTCCGCTTCGCCTCGCGGTGGCTGGCGAAAACAAGTCGTGCAAAAGAGGCAAATCGCGGGGGTGAATCAACTGTTGCAGCGAGATAGAAGTGAGAGCGTCCGCTTGTTTATATCCGAGCAGGCCTTCGACACGCTCGCTGACAGACAAGACGTCCAGATCGTCTTTCCAAGTCAGCCGAATATCCGTATCGAACACGGGGCCCTACCCTCTTCGGCGCACTGGATTCGCAAAGAAACCGCGCGACTTCCGCAAAGGCCAAAAAAAGCACGACCTCGGTATAAACACAAAGAAAGACGGCGTTTGTTTACAAACTTGATAAAGAGGCGTGCGGACCGTTTTGGGCCGCAATTTGATTGCACCCGACAGCGCGTCGCTCGAACGGAGTTAATCACGCGCTGGCTCCCACCTCTTGTCGGAACCAAATAAGGCATTAGTTATCCACGCACTTTTCTTCCCGCAGTAATTCGCGCCCTCTTATCCACGCATATCCTTGGCATAATCCAGCAAGTGGTTCCTCGGGAACTGTTCCACAGAGCGGAGTCCGGAACGATCGAAACGGAGATCGAGTTGAAGTTGAGCGATGCGCAACCCGGTGCAGCCCAATGGGAGTCCTCCCCGCACAGGGTCATCCTCCAATCATCGGCGGACCAACCAGGGAGCATGCAAGAGTGACCAGCTATAGCCGTCAGGATGTCCTCCGTATCCTGCAGATCAGTTCCCGCCAGTTGTTTGGTTGGGAAAAGGCCGAACTTATCCCCGCACAGCAGACGTACTCCTTTCAGGACCTCGGCCAGCTGCGTACCCTCCGGGCTCTGCGCGAAGAAGACGTTCCGGCCTCGTCGATCCGTGACTCCATTGTTGCCATGCGCGCCGTGGCGGGCATGACCAACCCGCTCCTCGAAGCCACAGTTGTGCGCTCCGGCACTCGGCTGGCGTTCCGTTGCAGCGGAGCCATGGTTGATCCCATTCGTCGCCAACTCTTGTTCGATTTCGAGCGTCTGGATCAAGGCCCGACCCAGGCTGGACCGGCGCTCCTGCGCAGACCCGGATCGGCCTCCGGCGCGAACGAGATCCACAATCTCTTCCTCGCGGCGGTTCAGGCAGAAGAAGCGGGCGAGAAGAACCGCGCCATCGCCCTCTACGAGCAGATCATCGAGCGCGAACCCGGCTACGCCCCTGCCTTCATCAACCTGGGGACGATCTTCTTCCATCTCCGCCGCTTCGGCCGCGCCGAAGAACTCTATCGCACCGCAACTGAGATCGATCCGGGCTATGTGCTTGCCTTCTTCGATCTCGGCAACGTCCTCGACGAACTGGAACGCCCCGAGGAATCGATCCAGGCCTACCAGCAGGCCGTCGCCCTGTCGCCTCACTACGCCGACGCCCACTACAATCTCGCCCTCGCCTACGAACGCAAAGCAGAGGGGCGCGCCGCACTGCGCCATTGGCAGGCCTACCTCCGCCTGGATCGCAGCGGGCCGTGGGCCGACCACGCGCGGACACAGATTCGCAAGCTCCTCGAGGGAGAGCAGCTCTCCATCGCCTGGCGCGCCGACCGCTTTGTCCCAGGCAGCAAAGAGACGCCAGCGCTCGAACTCCTGCATCCGGCCGGCTAGAGCATTTCTGAGTCACTGGACCCGATACCGCTCAATCCAAGTCGGCGGGACCGCGCAAGGAGCGGTGCCTCTGCGTTCAACCCAAAACGCCACCCAACTCAGGAATTGCCCTAAAACGTCGTAACTCGATCAATTCAATCCAGTTTCTTTCGAAATGACTTTCACTTCCGGATCCCCTGTGCCAAGCCACAACTTTGTGCCAGAACCTGAGTCTAACTGTGGAGATGCGCGTGCTCTGCCCGCACCGGGAGGCTGCCGCCAGATACGTATCGGACCGGCGCCATCCCTGACATGCAACTCCCCTGCTTCCCGTAGGCACCGGGCTCGCGGAACGCGTTCCCGGAACGCCGAAGGAAGAAGCTGAAGTTCTCCGCTCTCCGATCCAACGTGGACCCCGTCCAGTCCGCGAACGTTTGCTCCGGCCCCAAAACGTCTTCACGATAAGGATTGCTATGACAAAACAGCTTTGCTTCAGGCAACTGGGCCTTCAAGCGTTCGGATGGCTGCCAGCCCTCTTTCTGGCCGCCGGCGTCCTCGCCGCCCAGACTCCAGCACCTCGTATTCAGGCCGAGATCTCCAGTGCCGGAGGGTCTACGTTGCAAGGGTCTCTCCACCCGCTGGCGCAGAACCAATTCGACTCGGGCCGCCTGCCCTCCGGCACACGCTTGAACGGCATGAGCATCATGTTCAGCCGCTCGGCAGCCCAGCAGGCCGATCTCGAAGCCCTCATCGCCGCGCAGCAGGATCCCGCGTCTCCGCTCTACCACCAATGGCTTTCTCCGGAGCAGTTTGCTGCCCGCTTCGGCATGGCTCAATCGGACATCGCCAAAGTGGAGGCCTGGCTTGAGCAGCAGGGCTTTTCCATCGACTCGATCGGGCGCAGTCAGACCATGATTCGCTTTTCCGGCACTGCCGGGCAGGTCGAACAGGCTTTCCAGACCCAGATGCACTACTACACCGTCGCCGGCGAAAAGCACTTTGCTCCATCGACCGAACTAACCATTCCATCCGCGCTCGTTCCAGTCGTCACTGCCATTCGGAATCTGGATGACTTCCGTCCCCGGCCGATGATTCAAAGAAGTCGCGTGCGCCAGGCAAATCCTGCGTTCACCTCCAGCGTCTCCGGCAACGTCTACTTTGCCCCCGGCGATATCAAAGTCGCCTACGGCGTCAGCAGCCTCGTTAACGCCGGCACCACGGGTGCGGGTCAGTCGGTTGTCGCGGTTGGACAGTCTTCGATCGTCAACAGCGATATTGAGAACTTTGAGACCGCCGCCGGCCTCACAGTGAAGGATCCGACCCAGGTTCTCGTGCCTGGCTCTGGAACCCCTGCGACCTTCTCGGGCGATGAGGGCGAATCGGACCTCGATATTGAATGGTCAGGCGGCATGGCCCCTGGCGCCGCGATCTTCTTCGTCTACACGGGCAGCAACACCAACTTCGGTATCTACGACTCGATCACGTACGCAGTCGATGAGAAGATCGGCAACATCATTAGCGTCAGCTACGGCAGCTGCGAGCCGGAACTCTCCGCCACAAATGCGACGGCTCTCGACACCGTCTTCCAGCAGGCCGCAACGCAAGGTCAGTCGATTGTGGCTGCCTCCGGCGATGCGGGCTCCAGCGGTTGCTATGTGAGCCCGACGACAACCAATCCGACCCTTGCCGCCCAGGAGGCACTTGCCGTCAGCTATCCGGCCAGCAGCCAATACGTGACGGGCGTCGGCGGCACGGAGATCACTTCGGCCAGCGACACGGCTGGCAACCAGTACTGGGAAGCTAAAGGTTCGAGCGATGAGATCACATCGCTTCTTGCCTACATCCCCGAAGTGGCGTGGAACGACGATGCAGCGGCGATTACAGCCGGAGCAACTTCGCTCAGTGCAACCGGTGGCGGCATCAGCACACTCTACACAAAATCACCGACCTGGCAGGCAGGCGTTCCTGGCATTCCAGCCACTCCAGGGCGTTATGTGCCCGACGTCTCGTTCTACGCCTCGCCCGATCTGCCCGGTTATCTGTTCTGCACCAGCGACACCAGCGACTGGAACACAGGCCAAACCGCGAGCTGCACCAGCGGCTTCCGCGATTCCTCCACCCAAGATCTGACCGTTGCCGGTGGCACCAGCTTTTCGACGCCGATCTTCGCCGGCATGGTGGCCATTCTCAACCAGGACAAGGGCTATGTCTCTGGCCAGGGCCTGCTCAACCCCACCCTTTACTCGCTTGCCGCCAACAGCACCACCTACGCTGCGGCGTTCAACGACATCACCACCGGCAACAACGAGTGCCCTTCCAGTGCGGGTTCCTCCTACTGCAGCACCGCATCGGAGGGCAGCTACACCACCGGAACCGGCTATGACCCAGTCACCGGCCTCGGCTCGGTGAATCTCAGCGCACTGGCCGCTGCATGGCCGGCCAGTACATCGACCTTGATCGGCACCACCACCACGGTCTCGGCAACAACCACGACGCCTGCTTCCGGCGCAAATGACACCATCACCATCACAGTTGCCTCCAGCACCGGATCAACAACACCGACCGGCAGCATCAGCCTGTCCATCGATGGTGGCGGCACTTCGTATAGCAGCAGCGGCTCCGTCGTGCCCCTCACTCTCGGCTCGGGCGGCACGGTCACCTACACCGCAAACTTTACGACCGCCGGAGTTCACACTCTCGTGGCGCAGTATGCGGGTGACACCACGCACGCCGCATCCACTGGCACTGTGGCGATCACCATTGCCGGCTCGAGCTCGGGCAAGGGCACCTTCGCACTGGCTGCTACCCCTCTCACGGTCTCGCAAGGGAACTCGGGTAGCTCGACGATCACCGTAACGCCTTCCGGAGGCTATACCGGTACGGTCTACCTGACCTTCTCCTCATCGAACGACTCCGCACTCACCAACCTCTGTTATGAGTTCACGACTACTCTGAGCAGCGGCGACGGATCGGTCTCTGTGACCGGGACGGCTCCCGTCACAACCCAGCTCACCTTTGACACCAACGCCGCGGACTGCGTCAGCGCCGCCGTGGCAAAAAGTGGCAAGCATGCTATGCATCGGTTCGGACCCGTGAAGACCTCGCAGAATAACCTGCCAGGTCGGAATCCGGCGCCGCTGGGCATCGCTTTTGCCGGCCTGTTGCTGGCTGGCTTCCTCGGACGTCACTCGCGTAAGTTCCGCGGACTGGCAGCGGTGATTGGGCTGCTGGCGATCGGCCTTGGGCTCTCAGCCTGCGGAGGTGGCAGCAGTTCTACGAGCGTCTCCGATCCGCCCAAGGGAACCTATACCATCACAGTGACCGGGCAAGACTCGGCCACAGCCACGATCACGGGCACAACCACTTTCACCTTTACCATCGACTAGCAGACCAGAACGGCAACCAGGGACAGGCGTTTCTCGAACGTCTGCCCCTTTTCTTTTGCCGTTTGATACACTGCGAGGCCGGAGGCACTCTCCCGCTTGCCCAAAACTCATTACCCTTCCCCGCTGACCGAGCTTTCCGAAGAGGAAGCGCTCTTCTACTCGACGGTGCAGCAGTTCGCCCGGGAAAAGATCGAGCCTCTCGTCCGTAGCATGGACGACCAGCAGCAGTTCGCTCCGCATCTCATCCCACAGCTCTTTGAACTCGGCCTCATGGGCATCGAGATCCCCGAATCCCTGAAAGGAGCGGGCGGCACTTTCTTCGACGCCGTTCTCGCCATCGAAGCCATCTCCACCGTCGATCCTGCCGTCGCTGTCATGGTCGACGTGCACAACACCCTGGTCGTCAACTCCCTGCGCCGCTGGGGCACCGAGGTCCAGCAGAAGCATTGGCTTCCGCGCCTCGCGACCGACACGGTCGGCGCCTACGCCCTGAGCGAGGCCGGGGCCGGGTCGGATGCGTTTGCGTTGCAAACCCGCGCCGAACCTGCGGATGGTGGTTATCGGCTTTCAGGCCGCAAGCTCTGGATCTCCAACGTGCGTGAAGCGGGACTCTTCGTCATTTTTGCTACCGTCGATCCCACCGCCGGCTACAGGGGCATCACCGCTTTTCTGGTTGAGAAGGACACACCCGGCTTCACCATCGGCCGCAAAGAAGACAAGCTCGGCATCCGCGCCTCCAGCACCTGTGAGCTGATCTTTGATAGCTGCTTTATCTTTGAAGAGAACCTGCTAGGCGAGCGCGGCAAAGGCTACAAGATCGCCATCGAAACCCTCAACGAAGGCCGCATCGGCATCGGCGCACAGATGCTGGGTCTGGCCGAAGGAGCGTGGGGCCACGCTGCCCGCTATGCGCAGGAACGGCGCCAGTTCGGCAAGCCCATCGCCGAATTTCAGGCCGTGCAATTCGTGCTGGCGGAGATGGCAACGCAGATTGAAGCCACCCGCCTCATGGTCTACAACGCCGCCCGCCTCAAAGACGCAGGGCAGCCTTTCGTCAAAGAAGCCGCCATGGCCAAGCTCCTTGCCTCACAGGTTGCCGAGCGCACGGCAAGCGAGTGCGTCGAGGTTTTCGGTGGAAATGGATTTGTGCGCGACTATCCGGCAGAGAAGTACTATCGCGACGCCAAGATCGGCAAGATCTACGAGGGCACGTCGAACATGCAGCTGGCCACGATCGCCAAACAAGTGCTCAGGCGGCCAGCCTGACTGATCGCAATCGGGCCCAACTACCTGTGGTGCCGCTTCGAATCCACCTGCAAGCTCACGGCCTGCTGCCGGCGATCGCGCAGGATTGTCACCTGCACGGGCTTGTTCTGGTTGGCGCGTAGCGCGCGGTCCCAGTCCGCCGTGGTCGCGATTCCGTCGCCGCCTACCTTGAGGATGACATCGTACGCCCTGAGTCCCGCCGTCTCCGCTTCGCTCTTGCGCGCGATCTGCTTGATCATCAGGCCGCCCTGCACGCCGAGATAATCGGCCATCTGCGGCGCCAACGGCTCGACAAGTGCACCCACACTCAGCGTATTCGTCCCGACAAACGGCAGATGGAATCCGCTCGCGCTCGTCGGAATATCGCCTCCGCCGCCGGCCAGAATGCCCAATCCGGCGCCCGAAGAGGCCGGCTCGCTGCCGCTGTCCAGCCGGTTCCAGACGTCGTGCTCCATCTTCTTGCGGTCCACAAGCTGCACGGCAATCGTCTGCACCGTCCCATCCCGGCTGATCACCAGGGTGACCGTGCGGCCCGGCGGCACTTCGCGCATCAACCGGCCGAAGTGTTCGGCGCTTTCCATCGTCTCGCCGTTCACCTGCAGGACCACGTCATTCACATGAACGCCGGCCTGCGCAGCGGGCGCATCGTGATCGATGAGCGTGATCACGACTCCGTGTGCATCCTTCAGCTTCAACTTGGTTGCGGTCTCGGAGTCGACGTCGCCCACCAGCACGCCCATGTAACCCGGCGTCGCAGCCGAATGCAGCAGCGGACTCTGCGTCTCCATGACCTGCGCAATGCCTGCCGACTGCGCAGCGACGATGTGCGCTCCCCATGCTGCTCCCAGCAAGGCAACGGCACAACGCAAAGTTCCGGCAGAGCTCCTCAACGTACGATATGGCCTCAAAAAGTATTTCATGGTGTTTCCCCCTGCGTTTGTTGCTTCTTCAGGCCCGCACTCTTTTTGATTGGCGCTGTGGCCTGCACGCTTTTCATGATTATTGAATCTCCGGCACCCGGCGCAATACCTGCCGGGAGACGTTGCGAATCTGAGGACTCTGATCCGATGCTGCTACTGTCGATAACACCTGCCGCACCGTCATATCGGCCTCGACAGGCTCGAGAATGTTGATCGCTTCCGTGCGAATGCGGGGGTCGCTGTCGTTCAGCAGCGCCTCGAGCACCGCGTCGCGCACCCGCATATCCTCGCTCACATACGGCTCAAGCCCTTGCAGCGCCTTCTCGCGCACGCCGGCGTTGCGGTCGTAGCGCAGCGCCACCATCAGGGCATCGCGAATACCCGCTGCGTTGCAGCTATGCCCCGCGCGGCACTCAGCCGCAAGCAGGCCCACCGAATCGTCGCGGATTCCTGCCGAGTTCGCATCCTCCGAAGCCACCATCAGCAGCTGCCGGATCGCAGGATCGTCGAGCGGTCCCTCGACCTGCCGGGGTACCACTTCGTTGTAGCGCACTTCAACCATCTCGCTGTTCGGCTGCCGCACGATGCTGGAGATGTTCGCCACGGCTGCCTGTGTTGCAGGAGCAGCCGGCGCCTCCGCCTTCACAAGAGTCTGCGCAGCTCCATTACCCGCTGCAGTATGTGCCGCCCGTCCCTGCGCCACTTCATATCCGCCGATGCTGCCCGCACCGAGCCCCGCCACCAGCAGCAGTGCCGCCGCCACAGGCGCTGCCTGCAAGCGCGCGAAGTTATTTAGGATTCCATCGCCCCAGCGCTCATACCAGCGCTTCGGCGGAAGCGCATCGAGCGCCTCCTCAAGCCGCATCCGCGACCGAGCCACAAGGTTTGCGTTCGGTTCCTGCACCGGGTGCGCGCCGGCCAGCGTCTTCAGCGCCTGCAGCTGCTCCCGTTCCGTGCGGCACTCAATGCACGTAGTCAGGTGCCGGTCCAACTCGTGAATCTGCTCGTCTGCCAGCTCGCCGTAAGCCGCCAGCACGATCCGCTCATGGGCAACTTCGCAATTCATGGTGTTACGTCCTTCCAGCCTCGTCCTTCAGTGCTGCAAAATCCGGTCCAAAAGTCGGCGCCAAACGCGCCAATTACCTGCATCCCGCCAACTGTGATCTCAACTTCTTCGTCGCTCTGAAGAGCGTATTCTTGGCGGTCTCTTCCGTTGTGTTCAACATCTCTCCGATGGTGCGCAGGCGGAGCCCCTGGTAATGCTTCAACTCAAAAACCATCCGTTCGCGTGGCGTCAGTTTACTCAGCGCCGCCTGAATCCGCTCGCCCAGAACCTTGCGGTCCAACTCGCGTTCGGGATTCGAGAACGACCGGACGTCCGAAACCGACGCCAGCAGATCGATCTCGTCCCCCGAGTGATCGACCAGGACGGCCTGGTCTTCCTTGCGCGTCTTACGCCGCCGGAGTTGATCCAAGCAAAGATTCGTGACAATCCGGTAAATCCAGGTGTAGAACGAGCACTCGAACCGAAAGTTTCCGATATAGCGGAAGGCCTTTAAGAACGCCTCCTGGTAGATGTCTTCGGCATCGTGCTCGGAGCCCGTCAAGTGCAACGCCAGCCGCAGCACCTGCGACTCATACTGGCGCACCAGCGCGTCGAACGCCACCCGCGAGCCCTTTTGCGCCTCGCGAATCAGCTCCATCTCCGGCGCTCGCGCCTGCAACCGCTCCTGCGCGCGGTCCGGACCGTTCATTGCCCTGGTCGCAGCCATACCTGCAGAGGATTGTACCCTTCCTCTGGCTGGCCAGGGGAAAGACGCCGGCGCACCTGCCGGGCCAATTGCGGGGCCAATTACGGGAGATGACGCTACGCTGGCGGAATCGCTTCCCATCGAGTCAAAAAGCTCCGATCCTGGGGGAGTCTTCGCTACCGGATAGACGCCGCGCGCGCCCCTTGGTGAGCCCCGGGCTGAGTACTGAAGTGCCGCCCGCGGATTCCCGTTAAACTCTAGAAGAATGAACACTCCGCTGTTTCCCGGAATATCCCCTGATGCCGGTCAGGACAAACCAGTCAAAGACTCCTGGCATACCGCCCACTGCGACGGCGGGTCCAGAGGCAATCCCGGCCCGGCCGGCTACGGCGCCGTCGTCGAAGACCCCCAGGGCCGGGTCGTCGCCCGCCTCAGCGAGTACCTGGGCAAGCAAACCAACAACTTCGCCGAGTACTCGGGCCTGCTGGCAGTGCTCAAGTGGGCGATCCAGAACGGGGTACAGCAGCTGAGGATGGTATCGGACTCGGAGCTGATGGTCAAGCAGATGAAGGGGATCTACAAGGTCAAGAACCCCGGCCTCCTGCCTCTCTGGGAAGAGGCTAAGCGCCTCGCCGGGAGGCTGGAGCGTTTCCAGATGACCCATACACTCCGAGGCGGCAACAAGGAGGCCGACAAGCTGGCCAACGATGCCATGGACCGCGGCATGGGCAAGAAGCCAGCGGGAGAGAACGCAGCCGGTGGGAGCGGAGGTTCCCGTAATGCCGGCCTGTTCGCGGTCCCGCCGTCAGGCACATCGCCCGCTCCCGGCGCAAAGCAGATGGAAGCTCGCCCGCAACGTCAGGTCTTCGAAGGCCTGGTCAAAAACGGCGTGGTTCATCTGATCGAAGGCGAACTGCCCGACGGCATCCTGGTCAAAGTGATCCGGGAATAACGCCTCGAGCAGCGTCAAACTGCACGACGCTGGTACCCCAGGTCTCGGTTCTGAGACCTGGGAAAGCGAGAAGGCGGGGCCAGCTGCCCTACCCTCTCGCCCCCAGATTATTCCGCCACTTGTGTCCCGCGCGCTCCAGCAGACGATCCGAGCAGTCTGGTCCCCACGAACCTGCGAAGTAGTTCGGAAAGACTTCGGGATTCTTCGCTGCCCACGCCTCGAGAATCGGCGTATACAGCGCCCATGTCGTCTCCACACCGTCGCGATGCGCAAACAGCGTCTGGTCGCCGAGCATCGCATCCAGCAGCAGCCGCTCGTACCCATTCGCACTGGACGTGCCGAAGGCCGCCGCGTAGTTGAAGTCCATGGTCACCGGGCACACTGACATGTTCGGCGTGTTGGGTACCTTGGCGCCGAAACGCAGCGCGATGCCCTCGTCGGGCTGAATCCGAATCGTCAGCAGGTTCGGCTGAATCTCGTTGCACGGCCCGCTCGATTGCATGCGATTGAAGATCAACAGTGGCGGCTGCTTGAACTGAATGCTGATCTCCGTGGCGCGCTTCTTCAGCCGTTTGCCGGCGCGCAGATAGATCGGCACCCCCGCCCAGCGCCAATTCTCGATCTCCAGTCGCACGGCGGCAAAGGTCTCGGTGCCCGACTCGGGATTGACGCGATCCTCATCGCGATAGCCCACCACTTTCTTGCCGTCGATCACGCCCGGCCCATACTGCCCGCGCACCGCATTCAGAATTGGGATGCTCGGGATCGCGCGCCACGCCTTCACCTTTTCTCGGCGCACCGCTTCGGCGTCGAAGCTCGAGGGCGGCTCCATGGCAATGAAGCTGAGCAGCTCCATCACGTGATTTTGGATCACGTCGCGCAACGCGCCGGCCTTCTCGTAAAACGGCCCACGTCCTTCTACGCCCAGTGTCTCCGCTGCCGTAATCTGCACAGAATCGATGTAATTCCGATTCCAAATCGGCTCAAAAATGCCGTTGGCGAAGCGGAACACTAAAATGTTCTGCACTGTCTCTTTGCCGAGATAGTGATCGATGCGGAAGACTTGGTTCTCGTGAAACACAGCATTAACGTTGTGGTTCAGGGCCTTGGCCGACTCGAGATCGTGTCCGAATGGCTTCTCGATCACCACACCCACACGCCCGTGCTCAGGCTGCGCCATGCCCTGCGAACCAAGGTTCTCGACGATGGGCTCGAAGTACTCCGGCGCCGTCGCAAGATAGAAGAGCCGGTCCGGTCCGATACCTCTCTCCGCAGCAATCTTGTCGAGCTCAGCCTTCAGCCCCGCATAGTGCGAGGCATCGTCAAAGCTCAGGGCGTAGTAGCTGATGTTTTTGGCGAACTCTTCGAGCTTGGGATCGTTGTTGTCCACGCCGGATTCCACAATGCCCGCGCGCATATCATCGGCGAACTCGTTGCCCAGCGGCCGCCGCGCTACCCCGACAATCGCAAACTTTTTGGGCAGCAACCCCGACTGTTCCAAGTGGAATAGCGCTGGCAGCAGCTTGCGCTTGGTCAGGTCGCCTGATGCGCCAAAGATCACCATGATCCCAGGATCGGGAATCCGCTCGTGGCCCTGCGGAACGCTCGTCAAATCCTCCGGCCGAACCTTCATCTCCACCGTCGCCATCGCTCTTCACCCTCCCGCTACAAGTTGCGAGTTTCTTAGTCCCTCAGTCCCTGCTTCTCAGTCTTTCTTCACCGCGTGACCGCCGAACGCATTGCGCATGATCGCAAGCATACGATCGGTAAAGTTATTCTCTTCGCGCGAACGAATGCGACGAATCAGCGATTCGGTGATGACCGGTGCCGACACGTTCAGATCGATCGCTTCGAACACCGTCCAGCGTCCCTCACCCGAATCGGCCACATACGCCTCAAGCCCTTCGAGCGTCGGATTCTTCGAGAGCGCGTCTGCAGTAAGGTCCAACAGCCAGCTGCGAACCACGCTGCCGAACCGCCAGATCTGCGAGATCTGCGCCAGATCGAGGTTCAGCTCTTCCTTTTTCTCCATGATGGTGAAGCCTTCGGCATAGGCCTGCATCAGGCCGTATTCGATGCCGTTGTGAACCATCTTCACAAAATGCCCCGCACCCGCAGGCCCCACGTGCCCCCAGCCCGTGTCCTTGCCAGGGGCCAGAGTCTCGAAAATCGGGCGCAGATAGTCCACGGCTTCCTTATCGCCGCCGATCATCATGCTGTAGCCCTCTTTCAGGCCCCATACGCCGCCCGAAGTGCCCACGTCGACAAACTGGAATCCTTTCGCGGTCACTTCTTTGTAATGGCGCTGCGAATCCTTGTAATTCGAATTGCCGCCGTCGATCAGGATGTCGCCCTTATTGAGCAGAGGCTCGAGCTTGGCGATCGTGTCATCCACGGGTTTGCCCTGAGGCACCATGATCCAGATCGCCTTGCGTCCCGTGAACTTCCCGGCCATCTCTTCCAGCGACGACACGCCCACATTGCCCGATGCCGTCAGCTTCTGCACCGCTTCGGCGCTGAAGTCAAATCCAATCACCTGATGGCCACCCAGGCGAATACGCTCCGCCATGTTGCCGCCCATCTTCCCCAGGCCAATCAATCCGAGTTGCATAATCGCTCCCCTTCTCCGTTTCCTTACAGAACTCCCAGATTCCCTAACTCACGCCTCAATGCAGCTGCGCCTTGGAATTGAATTGCTTTCATCCCCACGGCTTCTGCACCAACCGCATTCTCTTCGCGATCGTCAATGAACAGCACGCGTCCCGGCGGCACGCCAAGAATATCCAGCGCCCTTTTGTAGATCGCCTGCCCTGGCTTGCGCAACCCCACATAGCACGAACTGAACGCTACCTTCAGATGCTCACGAATTCCGAACTTGTCAAAGCGGTAATCGTTCGTTGCGCGCGCCTCATTATTCAACACGCCAATCATGCACTTCTCAGATGCGGCCAATTCGCCGAGGATTCCCATTGCCCCGTCCGGCAGCAACTCTGACTGCGCTCGAATCGCACCGAGAAACTCCTCGTGCGAGAAAGCGCGCGGCTGGTAAAACACGGTCGCGTCCAGGTACTCTTTCACCGAAATGGCATCGCGTTCCCACGCATCGTTGGGTCCGGTATGACGCGCCTCGAACTCCGCCCGGTCCAAATGGAACTTCTCCAGCACCAACGCGCGCTCGCGATGGTCCCAGCCGTTGGTCAGCAGGACTCCGCCAACATCGAAAAGAATCACGTCGAAGGGGAACATCGGCGTCTCGATGGGTTGACTCTGCGTTGGGATTGGGCCGCGCCGACCTCCCGGCTCGCGGCAAGGACCTGCTCGCTTTGTGGAACCTTAACTCTTCACCTGATACTTCGCTTCAATCGCCAGCACCTTCTTGAAGCGTCGCGTAAACCGCTCTTCATTGGAAATGAATTTTGCGTGAAGGAATGAATTCACCAGTTCGTAGGCCAGCGACGCACCGATGATGCGGGCGCCCATGACCAACACGTTCATGTCGTCGTGCTCCACGCCCTGGTGTGCAGAATAGGTATCGTGGCACATGCCTGCGCGAATGCCAGGCATCTTGTTCGCCGCTACGCAAACGCCCACACCTGAACCGCAGATCAGAATCCCGCGCGACGCCTCACCGGCTCGAATCGCATCTCCTACGCGCTCGGCAAAGTCGGGATAGTCGTCCTGCGGATCGACGGTGTACGCCCCCAGGTCGATGACCTCGTGACCGCCCTTGGCCAAATAGGCACGCACCTCCTCTTTGAGAGGGAAACCCGCATGATCTGAAGCAATTACTAACTTCATTGGCTCCTCGTTGCAGTTACTTGACCAGCGCCTTCGCTCGCGCCGCGACATTCTCAGCGGTGAATCCGAGCTCGGCCATCACCTTGGGGCCAGGTGCCGAAGCTCCAAAGCGATCGAGACCGATCACATCGCCGTCCTGGCCCACATACTTCCACCAGCCCAGTGTCGCGCCCGCCTCGACAGCCAGTTTCTTCACGCCCGCAGGCAGCACACTGGCTCTGTACGCTGCCGACTGCTCTTCGAAGATCTCCCAGCTCGGCATGCTCACCACGCGCGTCGGAATACCTTCGGCATCGAGCAGCCTTTTCGCGTCCACACACGGCCAGACTTCCGAGCCAGTCCCAATCAGGATCACCTTGGGGTTCGGCGCATCTTCCAACACATACGCGCCTTTGCTCACGCCTCCATACACATCGTGCGTCGCTGGGTCGATCACCGGCAGATCCTGCCGCGTCAGCGCGAAGAACGCCGGCCCCGTGCGCTCGAGGGCCAGCCGCCAGCACGCCGCAGTCTCATTCCCATCCGCCGGGCGGAAGTCGGTCAGAAACGGTACCGCACGCAGCATCATTAGGTGCTCGATCGGCTGGTGCGTCGGTCCATCTTCACCGAGGGCAATCGAGTCGTGCGTGAAGACGAACAGCGAGTGCGAATGCATCAGCGCGGCAAGACGGATTGCTGGCTTGCAATAGTCGGAGAAGGTAAAGAACGTCGAACCGAACGGCACCAGGCCTTCGTGCTTCGCCATGCCGTTCACCGCGGCACACATGCCAAACTCGCGCACACCGAAGAACACATTGCGTCCCGCCGGATCGACATGGAAGTTCGCACCCGGCTTGAAGATCGTCTTCGTCGACGCTGTCAGGTCGGCCGCACCGCCAAACAGCTCGGGGACTGCCTCGGCAATCGCGTTCATGATCGCGCCGCCCGCGTTACGCGTCGCTACCGCCTTGCCTGCCGGGTAGCTGGGCAGAGCCTTCTCCCATCCTGCTTTGCGTTTGTTCGCCTTGGTGCGCTCGAACTCGGCCGCCAGGTCCGGGTATTGCGCGCGATACTTCTCGAACAGCTGTTTCCACTCGTTCTCCAGCGCCGCACCACGCTCCCCGGCCTTGCGCCAGTTCGCCAGCGCATCCTCCGGTACGTAGAAGTTCTGGTCTTCCGGGAAACCGAAGAACTTCTTGGTCGCTGCTGTATCCGCGGCGCCGAGCGCCTCGCCATGCACCTTGTTGGTGCCGGCCTTCGGGCTGCCGTAGCCGATTACGGTGCGCACGGCGATAAACGATGGCTTTGAAGTCTCAGCCTTGGCTGCTTCAATCGCTGCTTCGATCCCCTTCAGATCGTTTCCGTCCTGCACAATCTGCACTTGCCAGTGATACGCCTCGAAGCGCTTCAGCACGTCTTCGGTGAAACTCAACTCCGTCGGTCCATCCAGCGAGATCAGGTTGTCATCGTAGAGCACGATCAGCTTGCCCAGTCCCAGAGTTCCGGCAAGCGAGGCAGCCTCGTGCGAGACGCCTTCCATCAGGTCGCCATCGCCGCACAGCACATAGGTATGGTGATCGACGACATCGAAGCCCGGCTCGTTGTAGACCGCGCCCAGGTGCTTCTCGGCCATGGCCAGTCCCACAGACATCGCCAACCCCTGACCAAGCGGCCCCGTCGTCACTTCAACGCCGTCGGTCTCGCCTGCCTCGGGATGCCCCGGCGTGATCGAATGCAACTGCCGGAACGACTTCAAATCGTCCAGAGTGACCTTGTAGCCACATAGATACAGCGTCGAGTAGAGCAACGCCGACGCGTGCCCGTTCGACAGCACAAACCGATCGCGATCTGCCCACTTGGCGTTCGCGGGATTGTGCTTCATCAGCTTGTGAAAGAGCAGATACGCAATCGGCGAGCAGCCCAGCGGCGCGCCCGGATGGCCGCTATTGGCCTTTTGCACAGCGTCTACGGCAAGCAGGCGAAGAGTGTCGATGGAGATTTCGTCAATCGAAAGAGCCGAAAGAGTAGCAGCCATGCGTTCCTGAGTCCTTTCCGAGATCGCCAATCGGCGAATTCACGCGTGTGGGGAGTCCAGCCTGAGGTTCACGTTATAGCCCAACCAACGATCTCCCTCGGTCCACTGGAGAGTCCATGATAGTTCACCGCCCGCGGACATCTCCGTGGTGGAAATATCCGCGCTGAACCCGGCGTTTCCCATGCCGTGGCTCTGGGCCGTGTTCGCTGTTTTCCAGTGGTCGGTCGACCAAGTCACCACAAAACGATTGCTGTCGATGATGCGCAGAGTTTCACCGGCATAGAGCTGCTGAATCGGGCGTCGAAAGGTGAAGACCTCAAGCCCCCGCCGCACTCTCTGACGGCCTTCCGGCTCGCAATACCTGTCGTACACAGGATCGATGCGGTCGAAGACCTTGCCGTCCAGCGCCGACCGCAGCAGCTTCAGATACTCTGCATGCGCCCACACCAGCGGCACCGCCGATCCTGCAGGCTTGCCCAGTTGCAGTCGCGCCGACGGTGAGTTTGGCTCATCCCACACCTGCTCGGGCATCATCTGGCCCATCGTGGCGAAACGCTCGTAGGTTTGGATTAGAGGCGCGATGTCTTTGCCGGCCGCGAGCTCATAGTGCGCTCTTTCACCAGTCAACAAAGGCCACACGCGCCCCTGGCCCCATCCCAGAAAGGGCCCCCCATCGGGGCGTTGTCCGTAGCCGTCCCAGTTGTAACGCAGCCAGCCCGACCCCTGCGGCAGCCCACGCTTCAGCACCGCATCGACAACCTTGAGCGAATCGATCATCAGCGGATCGTCCGCGCGCCGAATGCCGTAACGAACCAGCTCGAGGAATCCCGCATCGATGATCTCGCGCGCCTCAAATGAATCGCGCGTCCCCGGCGGGCGGTTATTGAGATGGATCGTCTCGTCGCTGCAACTCTCGCAGTGGTAGGCTTCTCCCCGCTCCGGCGGCCGCACGCGCATGTAATGCCGCTTCACGTCCGCCAGCAGCACGCCATCGTTGGTCACCGTCCAATGTTCCAGATGCCCCTCGATCCAGTCCGCGAAATTCTCATAGAAGCAGGCGAGTTCCATTGAATCGTGCACCCGGGCAATTTCCGCGGCGCAAATCAGACCCGAGATCACTGCGGCGAGCGTCGAGGGCGAGTAGCCCGCGTTCTCTTCCCAGCGCTCCTGGTGCGTGATCGGCGCATGCTGCACCAGAAATCCCGCGGCGCGTTCGACGAACGGAAAAACCTCCATGTTCCCCAGCTCGCCGGCCTTCCACAAACGCCACGCAAGCATGATGGGAAAAGCAACTTCGTCTAGTTGTTCGCCCGACCAGTAGGGCCGCCCATCGACCCAGAAATTCTGTGCAAATCCGCCGTCGGGCTTCTGCGTACACGCCAGGTAGACCAGGGCCCGCAGGGCCGTTTCTCCCCGCTTGCACGCCAGCATGGCGGTAGCCGTCTGCACCATGTCGCGCGTCCACACCAGGTGATATCCGCCCAGGTCGTCGTCGCTCTTGGCCTGGCCCCACGGGATCGATGCCGACGCCACAAAGGCTCCGGAAAACGTCTTGTCCTCATGGGCCAGCAGGACGTTGTGGCTGGCTCGCATCAGCTTTCCACCGTCGCACGCCTTCGCTGCGAGCCACTCCGGATTGGCCACACGCTGCCACTGCGCGATGTACCGCTGCCGATGATCTTCAAACGGCTTGGCGAGCGCACTCACCGTCTTTTGCAGCGCAGTGTGATGTCCTTCTCCAATTCCAATGGCTACGACAAACGAGCGCGATCCGTCTTCTCCGGCAGCGCCCAGGTTCAGCTCGCCCAGCACGGCAATGTTGCCGTTATCGGCCGAGCCGAACTCCCAGTCCATGCGATAGTTCTCCATCACGTCCCGCCAACCATCGCTGGTACCTACGAAGCCGCAGCTTACGCGCGAAAACCCGCAACTGGCCCCCATCGCGAGCGACCATTCGTTCTTCCACGCCAACAGCATCTTGCGTCCGGCAATATCGACCGCCCGCGCCGTGTTGCCCGCGCCTCCTCCATCCAGGTGCGGCGCCAGGAGAGCGTATACCTTCAGACGCGGCAGCAGATCCTCGTGGGCATCGACCTTGACCCATTGCAGAACGACGGAGTGGTGCGGATCGGCGATGATCTCGTGCGTGAGGCTGTAACGGCCCTCGGGATCGCGGTTAACGTACCGCACCCCCAGTGCCTCGGGGTGAATATACTCGAAGCTCGTGATGAGGTCGCGCTTCTCTTCGTGCGCAAACGTCTCCCCGTCGGTGACCAGAAACTCCATGTCTCGAATCTGCGCACGGTCGATGGTCGGGTGGTAGACCTCGTTCAGAATTCCATGCGAGCACGTAAACCAGACGCGGCTCGAAGCCGCATAGGCCGTACCAATCGCATCCTTCACGCTTGACGTCCAGCGCGGTTCAAGACCGGGGGCGCCAAACGCTTCGCCTTGCTGGTCAAGCCAACGATACAGATTGTGATCGTTCACGAGTGTGTACCACTCCGGGAGGGTTAGGGAAGTCATCGTTCCGTCACCCTAATCGATGTTTTGGTGAGGTAAAGGTTTCCAGCTGAACCAGAATTAGTTTCGCACCTCGCCCTGCCCCACCCGCATCCATCCAATTGTTGTGCGATTCCATCCAACCACAGGGTCGCAGTGAGATATGTGAAGATTGTGTTTCACACTCCGAACTGCTTCCGCAGAGCCGGCTGACCCAGCACAGTACAATCCCAGACGAAGGAGATTTTCCCCGATGGCTTACACACTCACCCCGCTGCCCTACGATTACGCAGCTCTGGAGCCTTTTATCGATGCCCAGACGATGACGCTGCATCACGACAAGCACCACCAGGCCTACATCAACAACGTGAACGCAGCGCTCGAAAAATATCCACAGCTCGCCGCCAAGTCCGTCGACGATCTGATCGCCGATCTGAACGCGGTGCCTGAGGACATTCGGGGCGCCGTGCGCAACAACGGCGGCGGCCACTCCAATCACACCATGTTCTGGAACATCATGGCCTCGCCCAAAGCAGGCGGAGGGGGCACCCCCAGCGGCGCGCTTGCCGACCAGATCAAGGCCGATTTCGGCGATTTTGAGGCGTTCAAGAAAACCTTCAACGAAACCACCGCGAAACAGTTCGGCTCCGGCTGGGGCTGGCTCGTCTTCCAGGGCGGCAAACTCAAGATCATCACCACCGCCAACCAGGATTCCCCACTGAGCCAGGGGCTCTATCCCGTCCTCGGCAACGATATCTGGGAGCACGCCTACTACCTCAAGTACCAGAACAGGCGTCCCGACTACCTGGCCGCGTGGTGGAACGTAGCGAACTGGGCTGCAGTGGGCGAGCGCTTCGCAAAGGCCAAAGGCTAACCGGTTCGGCTTTTCGCGACTGCGGTCCGAGAGCGGCCCGCGCGCAAAAGCCGGCCGGCTTCGATCTGGACGTGTGCTCTGCACACGACGATCGAAGCCCGCATCAATTCCACAGACGAGACCCAACACATCGGGTCTCCTCCGCATCCGCGGACGAAGCCCGAAACGTTCCCTTAGCTCGCCAACCTCAGTTTGCCGTCTCCGCGAAGTTCGCCACTGTGCCTCCCAGCGCCAACGGAGCCTGCGCGGTCACTTGCACAGGCCCTGCTGAGCCTGGCAGAGTCAGCGTCACCGAAGCGATTCCAGACGCATTGGTCACCGCAATCACTGAGGTCCCGCTCGTCGTCCCGTTGGAGAGCGATCCTGCATTTGTCGTGAACAGAACGCTCGCGCCCGCCGCCGCGCCACCCGATTGTCCCGGCACCAGCGTGACCGTCAGCGGTTGTGCCAAGGCTGTCCCCGCGCTTCCCGACTGCCCGCTTCCCGTTTGGGTCAGCGTCGCCGGCGGGTTGCCCACCACGATCCAACCACCCTCAGTCTGTGTCGCCGTGCCATCGCTTCCGGTCACAGTAAAGTGGCAGAACCCCGGCGACGTTGTTCCCATATTCACTGCAATCGATCCCGGCTGCGTGGGAGTGACGGTCGAGGTACCGATTGCCAGCAGACCGCCGCACTTCGAAGTCCCCTCAAACGTGTCGAAGACCGCCGACGACAGCGTCACATTCGTGCTGCCGCTTGTGATTTTGGGTTGCAGCGTGACCGTGCCCCCTGTCGGCACCATGATCGTGTCAGGATTCAGGTCCCAGTCTGAGGCCGGCGCGGTCGCCAGGGCTCCACCAATCACCAGCAGCGTCGCGCTGTACGGCGCAAAGCTCTGGGAAGCCGACCAGGCCTGCGAAGCCGATGCCGTGATCGTCGTCGGCGCGCTCGAGGCCAGCGTGTAGCTCACATACGAGGTCGCGTTGAACCCAGTGAGTGCGAACTGCGCCTGCGCCGTATTCTGCGGATCCTTGTTCAACACGATCACCGTCAGCGTCGTGCCCGTCGAGTCCACCGCCGCATAGCTGCTGAACAGGCTCGGATTGCCATCGTTCGTATCGGAGACCGACGTCGTACCGAACCCGTGATGTGCGCCGTCGTAATTGGTATAGAGCTTCAGCGCCTGGTAGTTGGGATTCGTCGGAACCGGTGCCGTCCACCGTGACGCAAAGGACATGCGCTCGCGGCCGAAGATTCCATACGCATCGGTATCGCCCAATGCCGTCGAGAAGTCTGACTCGCTGACAAACGCTGCGCTCCACTCGGTAAAGCTCAACGGCGTTCCCGGATAAATCATGTTCACGATCGCGCGCATGCGCGGAATGCGGAACGGGATCGTCTTATTGGGCTGGATATTCGTCGTGTATTGCTGATTGATCGAGCTCGACGGACTCACAAACGTCGGGTCCCAGTAGTCACGATAAATGCTCACCGCCAGCGCCTGCAGTTGCGCCTTGGTCAGCCCACTGGTGTCTGCATCCGGGTACGCGTGCAGATCGAATACATCCAGCGAACGTGCTCCTGCAATCTGATCCTGCCAGTAGACCTGGTTCAGCCACCACGGCACGAAATCCACGCCGCCGTGGGCTGCCTTGTCGTTGTTGTTGGCGCCATTCCAATAGAACCACCAGCAGCAAGTCACTGGCCCGAAGCGCACCGCCTGAGGGTCCCAGGTCTTCAGTTTCGGAGCCTCGGTCAGATAAACATTCGCCAACTCGTCGTAGCCCGAGGGAGTGGGGTGTATATCGAAGTGCGTGCTCCCCCAGATTTCGATCTCGTTATCCATGTCGTAGAAGTGGCACGAAGTGATCGAGAAGTACGGCACCGCGCATGTTCCGCTGCCGAACGCCGTAGCCAGCGCCTGCGCCCACGCATCGCGATACACGCAGGTGCCGCCCGAACAGCTCTGCGTGTTGTCGTCCAGCAGCGGGTAGTATGCCGACGTGACTGCATTTGTCGTCACGGGGGTTTTGCAGTCGGATTTCAGTCCGTCCCCGGCATCGGTGTTGTAGGTATCGGTGCTGCATTGCGTGCCGAATGTTGCAACCGAAAAGCTCCAGTGGTAGTTGTCCGTCCCGCCCTGCGTCGTCGAGGTCTCCGGACTCTGCGCCACCCAGGGCAGCATCGCCATCGTCATCAGCGGATGACTGCCCGCGGTCTGCACATCGGTGATGAACTTCGTCGAATCGCTGTCCCCGCCGCCGCTGAATCCCTCGGCCGCGTAGTCTTCAAAATAGTAGTCGTTATCGGCGTTGTACGTCCCCAGTTGCCAGTTATAGGTCGACGTCGCGTTGCCGCCCCAGCGCACCAGCGACAATCCGCTGTCCGTCACATGCGCCGCGTCCTGCGGATAGGCTCCGCCATAAATGTACAGGCTAATGGTGTGCCGGTCCCCGAGCGCGTTGATCGTTACGTTGATGCCCGAACTCCCCGATCCGGTTGGCGTCGCCGAAGCCTGATTGGAGTTGGAGCTCTGGCCGGCTGCGTTCACCGCGCTCACAACGTAGTAATAAGTTGTCCCGTTGGTCAGTCCGGTGTCGGTATAACTCGCCGTCGGCGGCGAAGAAACCGTCGTGTACGGCCCGCCATTGGTAGTACTCCGCATGACGTTGTAACTTGTTGCACCCGCGCTCGCGGTCCATGCCAACGCAACTTGCTGATCTCCGGCAGTCGCCATCAATCCCGTCGGAGTGGCAGGTACGCCTCCTGCCGATGTCACTGTCACAGTTGCAGTGCCCGTCGCGCTGTTGTAAACCCCTGCGCTCGCCGTGTCCGGCGTATACGTCGCGGTCAGCGTATCCGTGCCCGCGGCCAGCGATCCGGCAGCAACCGAAATGATCGAACTGCCTTGCGTGACTGGAATCGCCCCCGAAGAATAAGACCCGCTGGTCAGCGTAATCGACCCTGTGGGCTCCGCTCCGCCGTTCGCGCCCGCCACCGTCGTCGTCACGATCAGCACCTGCGCCGCAGTGATGCTGGTCAGATTGGGCATCACGGTCACCGTCGGCGTACTTGCTGGCAGGGCATACCCTGCTGTCACAATCGTGCCCGTGGTCAGCGTCACCGTACACGTCGCGCCACTGCTGCTTGTGCAGCCGCTCCAGGCAGAGAAGGTGTTGCCACCTGGCTCTGTGGCGGGGGCCGTCAGCGTGACTGTTGTGCCTGCGACATAGTTCCGGGTGAAGCTCGTCGTACCTTTCCCCGCACCGCTCACATCGGTCGGGGCCACTCCGATCGCAACGCCGCTCGACGGGTTCGTCGAATTCACAGTAAGGCTAATCGGGGTCTTGACCGTGACCGTGCCGCCGCACCCCAGAATCAGCGCGCAGAGCGCGAGGCAAATTGCGGAAATCGGAGTCCACCGGGAGTCGTTCATTTACCTCTCCATTGCAGAAATGCGCAGGTCACGGCAGGCATACAAGGGAAAGGGGAAAAGTGCGGGGAATATAGGGCTCATCGAGCGTCAAAATCTTGCTCGTGCGCCCATTCTATTGGGCCTGCACGTTCACGGCCTCCAACATCCGATGAAGAGGCTCCCCACGGCAAAACCGAAGTAATCTGGGCAAATTCCCCTGAAATCAATTGCGCGGTTCACGCGAACTGGTCGAGGCTCAATCCGAGCTCGTACGTCTCGCCATGAGCGAGCAGGTCTTCCCAGGTGACCTCGTGGCCCTGCAGACCAGCCATGCGGCCCAGCATGCAGCTCAGAGCGGTCTCCACGCCTGCGGCAATCTGGTTGTGGCAGTTGCCGGAGGTGATGCTGTCGATGAATGTGCGCTCCTTGTCGCGATCCGCAAAGGCCAGATTGTCGAGGAAGGCGCCGTTGGCCGCAAATTTGCCTGAGCCCTCTGTCGTTGCGCTCGAGTCCTGCCACGCCCAGGCCTGCTTGCCGGTGATCTGAATCGGGCCGGAGTAAGGCACGCTTGCCGAGCCGTCCGCGCCAAAGAGCCGAAGGCCCGCGTCGAACACCCCATCGGTGCCGAACTGCGTCGACGAGAACGAAAAGTGGGCATCGCCGGGATAGGTGAAGTCAACCTGGTAGTTGTCCCAGCAGTTGCCGTAGTGGGTGAGGATCGCGCGGCCGCCGGTGGCAGTTGCCTTCAGCGGACGAGCGCCGAGGAGCCAGTTCGAGAGGTCGATGATGTGGATGTTCTGTTCGACCAGAACGTCGCCTGAGAGCGCGCGATCCCAGAGCCAATTGCGCAGGCGATACTCGTCGTGCCCGGCGCCGGGGCGGTTCTTTTCCGTTGAAGCTGGCGCATAGTAGATGCCCGAGACAAGGGCAATCTTGCCCAGCGCACCGGCCCTGATCTTCTCGGCAATCGCGGCGATGGGCGGCGCGTTGCGGCATTGGAATCCGACATCGACGCTCTGCGTGGGCCTGACGCGCTTGGCGATTTCAAGGGCCTGGCGCGCCTGCCGGATGTCGATGCCGACCGGCTTCTCGCAGTAGACATGCTTGCCCGATGCGACCGCTGTCTGGAGGTGCTGCACGTGGAAGAAGGGCAGGGTGGAGATCTGGATCAGATCGACGTCGGGAGACGCGGCCAGCTGCTCGAAGGCGTGCGGGCCGTGAAAGAGAAGTTTGCTGTCAATCGCAGCACGGCCAAGGCTTGTGTTGAGCTCATTGAAATGGCTCTGGCCTGCAGCGAGGTTATCGGGAAACAGATCGGCGAGCGCCACCACTTGCGCAGAAGTATTCTTCGAGAAGGAATCCGCGACCGATTTGCCGCGGTTGCCGCATCCCAGCAGTCCATGACGCACGGCAGAGTTGGCATCGTACCCGAATGCCGTCCGCGGCTTGAGCAGAAGCATCGCAGAAGCGGCTGCCGCTCCGGATTGAACAAATTCCCGTCGATTCATGGGTTCCCTCTTTGTGAATGACTTTGCAATTCTGCCACGCCGTGCTGCGGTCTAACTTTGATCAGGCCAGGACTTCGCTCAGGATCTTCTCGAGGTAGATCTTCTCTTGGCGCACATCCTCAATCTGCTGCGGTCCTGAGGTCTCCCGCTCGATGGTGATGGCGCCGGTGTACCCGAGACGATGCAGCTTGGTAAACACCTGCTTGAAGTCCACCAGACCCTGGCCGATGAGCACCTCTTCGCCGAGCTTGCTGGGATCGGTAGGCCAGCGGCCGTCCTTGGCATGAACGCTGCGCACGTGCGAGCCGAGGATGTCGACCGCATCCACTGGGTTGGCTTTGCCGTAGAGAATGAGGTTGGCCGTGTCCAGGCCGACAGCCAGATTCGGCATCGCCACGTCGTGGATCATACGCGCCATGGCGGTCGGAGTCTCCTGGCCAGTCTCCATCAGAAAATACTGTCCATTACCCTGACAGTGTTGGGCGACAGTGCAAATGGCATCGACGGCGCCAGGATAGAGAGGGTCGGCCGGATCTTCGGGAATAAAGCCGCAGTGCGTCTGGACCTCGGGTATGCCGAGCATCTTCGCAAAGTCCGAGACCTGGCGAAGGGCATCGATGCGGGCGGCACGCGTTGCCGGAGGGACCAGGCCAATGGTGGAAGGCCCGCGGGTGAAGTTCCATTCCAGTGGCGGCGGTCCGACCACCTCGACAGTCGTGGCGACAAGATCGTACTTGGCGAGCAGGTCCTGGAATTGAGCGGCCACACTCGACGTAAAACCGCCGCCGATGTATCCATCCAGAGAAAGGAAGCAGTTGGAAAAGCCGATCTCGTGAACGCGCCGGAATATCTCTTCCGGCGCCTTGAAGGGGCTGATGATCAGGCCGAGCGCCATTGGCTTCAGTGGTGCGGGTGGGATCGCAGCCAGAGCGGTTGGGTGAAGACCCTCTGCGAGAATGGTGGCGGATGCAAGGCCGAGAAACTCTCTCCGGTCCATGGATTGTCCTTTCTGGATGGAGCCGTTCCGTGAATCTCTCGCTTTAGTTTAGAACCCCTCGGAGGGCTAGTTCAGAGACCCTCACTTCGGTAGCTGCGTCGCATCCCATCCGCCCCCCAGCGACCGGATCAGTCCCACACTGGCCACAAACTGCCGGGTCTGCAATCCCACCGCTGTCTGCTCGTTCTGCAGCAGGGTTTGCTCCGCCGTCAGCACCTCGAGATAACTCGTCACCCCGCCTTTGTAGCGCTGGCTTGAGATATCGAACGAGTGTCGCGCCGAGGCCACAGCCGCCTGCTCGGCGACCGATTCACGCGCCAACACCCGCAGCGAGGACAACTGATCCTCTACATCCTCGAATGCCAGAAACACGACGCCCTTGTAGTCAGAGACTTGCGCCTCGTAGTTGTGTCGTGCCTGATCGGTCAGAGCGTGACGCTGGCCGGCATCGAACAGCAGCTCCGTGGCCTGTGCTCCCAGGCTCCACAGCGCACTCGGCCCCTGAATCCACGTGCCCCCATGGGTGCTCTCGAATCCGCCCGTCCCATTCAGGCTGATGTTGGGATAGAACGCACTAACCGCGATGCCGATCTGCGCATTCGCCGCCTGCGTGCGCCTCTCTGCCGCTGCAATGTCGGGCCGGCGTTCCAGCAGCTGTGACGGCACGCCCACCGGAATGTCGGGCAGTTCCGAATTGAGCGGAGAAAATGGAATGCTGAAGGTGGGCAGTTTGTAGTCGGCAATCGTGCCGACGAGGTGTTCGTATTGTGCGCGAGCCTGCTCCACATCGACGCGCTGTGCCCGCACCGTCTCCAGTTGCGTACGTGCCTGCGCCACATCAGCCTCCGTAGCCACACCGCCCTTCAATCGGCGCTCGGTCAGGTCGAGCTGGTTCTCCAGGTCCTTTACGGTCGAATCCAGAAACTGAATCAGCGAATCGGCGCCGCGCAGTTGAAAATACGCGGTCGCCATCTGCGCCTGCAGGCTCAGGTCCACATTCGCCATGTCGGCAGCACTCGCCTGAGCGTTCGCGTGTGCTGCTTCCACATTGCGCCGCACGCGGCCCCAAAAGTCCGGCTCCCAACTCCCCGCACCTTCCAGCGTCAGATCGTTGTAGCTATTTGGCGTGGCCCCATTCGCCAGCGGCCGATGCTTCGACTCGTTTTCGTGCGCGAATCCCGGTCCCGCCGACAACGTCGGATACAGATTCGACCGCGCAACCGCGATCTGGTCGCGCGCCGCAAGATAAGTCTCCAACGCCTGATGCAGCCCCTGGTTCACGGCTGCGATCCGTTCTTCTAACTGGTTGAGCTGCGGGTCCTGATACGCCTCCCACCATTTGCCCTTCATCATGCCGTCCGAGGGCGAGGCTGGCTGCCAGCTCCCCCCATCGGGATTCGGCGGCGGAACAATCACCGTCGGCGCACCCGTCTCCTTATAGACAGCGGGCGCGGTGAAGGGCGGTCGCTGATAATTGGGCCCGACCGGCTTGCATCCGGCGAGCATCGCCACGCCCGCCGACACGAGTAGAGCGGAGGCCGCGCAGCCGAGCTTCGCTCTGTGCCTTCGCGCCGCATGTGCGACCCGCGATGCAGAGCTCTTGCATGCTCCCCGCATCCTTACTTGCCTCCCTGCTGCGGCGAAACCTTCTCACCCTCGACCAGCGAGTCAGGCGGGTCCTGAATCACCTTATCGCTCGCCTGGAGTCCTGTGACGATCTGTACCGTGGCGCCATCGTCCTCGCCAATTGTCACCGGCACCAGATGAGCTACAGGGCCGTTGCTCCCTTGCACCACCGTGCCCAGCTGCAACCCTTCCCTGCGAAAGATCAACGCCGCCGCGGGCACAATGAACGAGGGCCGCGCCGACGAATCCTTGAAGTTCACCTGCGCCAAAGCGCCAGGCATGAGCTCACCATTGCGATTGTCCACATCGATTTCGACCAGCAACGTACGCGACGCGGGATCGATGGCATCCGCGGTCCGCACCAGCGTTCCCTGAAATACCTTGCCCGGATGCTCGGGAAATGTCAGGTCCAGATTCAGTCCCCGTTTCACCGTTCCGGTGTAGACCTGCGGCACGTTCGTATAGACACGCAGCGTGCCCAACGCCTGCATGTGAAACAGCTCCTTCGTCGCACCTTGATCGATCAGCTGCCCGGTATCCACATCGCGCGCCGTCACCACGCCATCGAACGGCGCATAGACCTTCTCGAACGACGTCAGCTCGTTCAGCCGCTGCAGGTTTGCCTCCGCCGATTTCACCGTCGAAGCCGTCGCCGCGTCCTGGTTCACAAATGTATCGGTATCCTGTTGCGACACTGCATTCGATTCGACGAGGCCCTTATAGCGCTGTGCCTGAATGTGTGCGTTGTTGGCGTTGGCTTTTGCCGTGGCCAGATCTGCCTCGGCCTGCGCAAGCTGCTGATCCACTTCCGGCGAGGCAATCTCGCACAGCAGTTGCCCCTTCTTCA
The DNA here is from genome assembly GCA_964585715.1 of uncultured Occallatibacter sp. Taxonomy (GTDB): domain Bacteria; phylum Acidobacteriota; class Terriglobia; order Terriglobales; family Acidobacteriaceae; genus Telmatobacter. The sequence continues at coordinate 11,590 of CAZPEZ010000040.1, read as the reverse complement.
CGCGCGCGCCGATATCGAAGTACCACTTGGTTAGATAGCCGGACGTCCGCGCATAGATTGGGGAGTCGGTGAATGCCGTCACATTCCCAGGCAGAGCAAACGTGCTGATCGACGACCCCTGCTTGGGAGCCAGGGCAATCACTGTCGGCGCCGCAAGCTGTGTTGTCGTCTCGGCGAGCACGCGATCACCGTGCATCCGTCCGAGGATTCCAAATCCGGCGAGGAATGCCGCCCCAACCAACAGGATCACGATCGCTACGAGCGCGAGGCGAGGCGAAATGGCAGCCTGCTCGGGCGCGTGCTCATGCTCATGTACATTCGAACCATTTGCCATAATTACTCCGAAGTGTGGTCAAACTCGTCCACGATGCTCGTCCGCGCCGGCGCGCTTGCCTTCTTGTGCCGTTGCAGCCAGCCATGCACAACAGAAAAGAACACAGGAACAAAGAAAAGCGTCGCCACGGTGGCGAGCAGCAATCCGCCAATCACCGCGCGCCCCAGTGGCGCATTCTCTTCGCCACCGTCACCCAGACCCAGCGCCATTGGAACCATGCCGATGATCATCGCCAGTGCGGTCATAATCACGGGCCGCAAGCGCACGAAACCCGCATTCAGCGCGGCCTGGCGCGCATTGCCCACCAGAACTTCCATCTGCTCGCGGGCAAAGCTCACCACCAGAATTGAGTTAGCCGTGGCTACACCCATGCACATGATCGCGCCGGTGAGCGCCGGCACACTCAATCGCGTCCCGGTGATGAACAGAAACCAGACGATACCCGCCAATGCCGCAGGCAGCGCCGAGATGATCAGAAATGGGTCGAGCCACGACTGGAAGTTGACGACAATGAGCAGATAGACCAGCAGAATCGAGAACGCCAAACCGGCCAGCAATCCAATGTAGGACCTGTTCATCGTTTCGCTTTGCCCACGCAGAATGAAATGCGAGCCGCGCGGCAGGTCCTTCTCGTGGCCGGCGATGATCTTCTCGATCCCCCGGGTGACTGTGCCCAGGTCCGTCCCCACGACGTTGGCGTAGACGTCGATGACCGGCTGCACATCATAGTGGCTTACTGTACCCAGTTCCGTGCCCGGCGCGATCGTCGCCAGGTTACCCAAAATCTGCACCGGCCGTATCGTCCCAGGGGCGCCAATGCTGCCCGCCGCCTGCACGGCGCCCATGGACCCAGGCGCACCAGTCGAAGTCGACGCGTTCCCTGTCGTTGACGACGCACTCCCCGTCACTGGCAAACTCCTCAACTCCGCCAGCGATTGAATGTCGTACTGCGGCGCCTGCACCGCGATGTTATAGCTCACGCCATTCCGCGGATCGAGATAAAAACTCGGCGTCGTCTGGAAACTTCCGCTGAGCGCTACCAGCAGACTCTGCGCGACGTTCTGCTGCGTCAGCCCGATCGCCTGGGCGCGCGTCCGGTCTACGTTCACCGTCATATTCGGCAGATCGAACGGCTGCTGAATGCGCGCATCCGACGCACCCGGAACATAGCGCACTTCGTTCAGAATCCGCTCCGCCAGCGCTCTGTTCCCGTAGAGATTGGGCCCGACAATCTGGATATCGATCGGAGCTGCCAGGCCGAAATTCAGAATCTGGGTCACGATGTCCACCGGCAGTTCGTAGAACGTCACGCCGGGATACTCTCGGGCCAGCACGCCGCGCAGGTTCTTCACATACTCTTCAGTGGGATGGTGATCCTTGCTCAACTGAACCTGAATATCGGCGTCCGCGGGTCCTACCGGAGCCGACGTCGAATAGGAAAGATTCAACCCCGAGTAAGGCAGTCCGATGTTATCGACGATCGTCACAACTTCGCTGGCCGGGATATGCCCGCGAATCGTCGCGTCGATGTGATCGCAGAGCGCCGCCATCTCCTCGATCCGCGTGCCCGTGCGCGCGCGTACATGCAGCTTGAACTGGCCTGAATCGACGGACGGGAAGAAGTCCTGCCCCAGCCACGGCGCAAGCAGCCCAATCGAGCCCACCGCAAAGATCAAAAAGCAGATCAGAAACAACGCTGCGTGATCGACGCAAAGCGTCAGGACGCTCAGGTAAAACCGGCGCATCTTCTCGAACCCGGACTCGAACCCAATCTGAAAACGAACCAGCGGATTGCGGCTCGTACGCTTGCGCGCCATCTCCGCATCGTCGTGCTCGTGCAGCAGATACTTGGCCATCGTCGGCACAACCGTGCGCGACAGAAGATAACTGGCCAGCATCGCGAACACCACGGCCTCGGCAAGAGGCACAAACAGATACTTGGCCACGCCGCTCAGCAGAAACATAGGCACAAACACAATGCAGATCGAGAGCGTCGAAACCAGCGCCGGAGTGGCAATCTGCGACGCGCCGTCTAGAATCGCCTGCTCGATCTCTTTGCCCATTTCCAGATTGCGATTGATGTTTTCGATCTCCACTGTGGCATCGTCCACCAGGATGCCGACCGCCAGCGCCAGACCGCCCAGCGTCATGATGTTGATCGTCTCGCGCAAGGCTGCCAGCGCCGCCAACGAACACAGAATCGACAGCGGAATCGAAACCGCAATAATGACCGTCGACCGCCAGCTACCCAGAAAGATCAGGATCATCGTCGCGGTCAGGCACGCAGCAATAATTGCCTCGCGCACCACGCCGCTGATGGCGCTGCGCACAAAAATCGACTGGTCCGACAGCGGATTGATCTGCAATTGCGGCGGCAACTGCCCCTTGATGCTTGCCAGTTTCGCCTGTATCCCGGCGATGATGTCGAGCGTCGAAGCCGAACCCGTCTTCATGATGCTCATCAAAATGGCGCGCTTCCCATCCACGCGCACGATGTTTGTCTGCGGCGGAGCGCCGTCGCGGACATGGGCCACATCGCGCACATAGATCACGGCGCCGTTCACCGCGCGAATGGGAAGATCGTTCAACTGGTCCACGATGCTGGGCGCCGAATTGGTCTCGATCGCATATTCAAACCGATCGATTTTTGCCGTGCCCGAAGGCGCGATCAGATTCTGCACCGCCACCGCATTCACCACATCGGCGGGCGAAAGGCCCTTGGCTTGCAGCGCCACGGGGTCGATGTCCACCTGAATCTGCCGCTGCTTCCCGCCGAACGGAAACGGCGTCTGCGCCCCCTCGATCGTCGCCAACTGGGTGCGGATTGTATTCGTGGCCAGATCGTTCAACTGCGTCTCGTTCAGTCCCGGTCCCGACAGACCCAGCTGGAGCACCGGCACGCTCGACGCGTTGTATTGAATGATGAACGGCGGTGTCGTTCCCGGCGGCAGCTGGCGCAGCTGCACCTGGCTGATCGATGTCACCTGAGCCACCGCGCTGGCAATGTTCACGTGCGGCTGAAAGAAGATTTTGATGATCGCTATGCCGTTCAGCGACTGCGACTCGATGTGTTCGATGTCGTTCACCGTAGTCGTCATGCCGCGCTCGGCATTGAACACGATACGGGTTGCCATCTCCTGCGCTGAGAGACCGTTATACCCCCAGACCACAGTCACCACGGGAATATCGATGTTCGGAAAGATATCTGTCGGCATCGACAGAATGCTGTAGACGCCAAGGATCAGAATCAAAAGCGCGAACACGGCAAACGTGTAGGGCCGCCGCAGCGCAAGCCGAACAATCCACATCATAGGGCTGGTACTCGCTCCAGAGCGCTCGAGAGTTTCGCATCTGAGGTCCCGCTCCCGCCGCAGACATCAGGCTGCGACGATTCCGGCTACTCAAAAATGCCTTGCGATTTCCCCAACGCAGCAGAAACGGTGGGCTCATCGCCGATGCAACCAACGGACGGTCACCGTGATCGAAATCCTAAAAAGACAATCGTTCCAGAGAATTCCTGCGCCGGACTGCAGTCGATGGTTCGCTGCGTCCCGGAACAGACCGCGAAACTACTATGGTAGACGAAGAGACTTCCCCGAGGCGATGGACTCTCGTGCCGACCCGTGCATGGGATAGTTGACGCGTCAGGCCCCGTCGAAGATGCAGCGCAGTGCCGCATTTTGAACTGCTCCGAAGTGCCCGGGCCGGATCTTCGTCTGCGCACCAACTCCAAGATTGGCAGGCGTTGGGCCTGTGCACCCTACATCGCCAGCAGCGCCACCACCGCCACTGCCGCGCCCACCACGAGGCTCATGCCGTCCCGAGCGGCAAACACCACCGGATCTTCATCGAGATTCCCGCGCGAAGCCAGCAGCCACACTCGGTTCAGCCAATAGATCAACAAGGGGACAATCAGCCACAAGCGCGAAGCGTGACGATAGAGTTCAGTCACGTCCGGACGTCCGATATAAAGCATGAAGACCACCACGGCCGCATACGCGCTGGCCGTCCCAAAACTGCGGATCTGGTCAATGTCGCCGACCAGATAGCCTCGGCCATTCGTGACCTTGGCTCCTCGCTCGCGCAGATTCTCAAGCTCGCTGAACCGCTTGAGCATCGCCAGCGAGAGGAAGAGTAACGTCGAAAATCCTGCCAGCCACTGTGAGATGGGCGTCCCGGTCGCCGCGCCGCCGGCCAGCAAGCGCACCGTGTATAAGCCGGAAAGCAGCAGCACATCCACGACCACAAGGCGCTTCAGATAAAGCGAGTAGCTGACCGTGGCTACGATATAGAGCCCCAGCCACACGGCAAACTCTCTGGGCAGAACAGGCAGAATGGCCAGCGATGCACCGCTGAGCAACGCTGCCACAAATACTCCGTTGGCGACCGAAAGATCGCCCGCTGCGAATGGCCGCAGCCGTTTCCACCTGTGCCGCCGGTCGGTCTCGATGTCCAGCATGTCGTTCATCAGATAGTTCGCCGACGCCATGAAGCTGAAGCAGAAGAAAGCCGCGATGGCCGCGCTCACCGAGCGGGCCGTCAGCTGGTGCGACAACACCAGGGGAAGTAAGAGCAGGACATTCTTCGCCCACTGATGAGCGCGAATGGCTTTCAACAGCGTGCGCGCCGTGGGCCGCCTATCGATGAACTCGCCCACCACCGCGATGTTCCGAAGCCGCAGCGCGATCCGCAGGCCCAGAGTTGGGTTTGCCACCATCGCCTCGCACGCACCAGCAAGCACAGCGACATCTGCACGGGAGTTGCCAATGTAATCGAACTCGGGGAATCGCGACTTCAGCCGCGACAGCTTCTTCGTGCTGGTAAGATTCGTCTTTCCTGAAGAGCCCAGCACTCCCTGAAAGATTCCCAGATACGTTGCAATCCGTTCGGCCAGACCGGCATCTGCCCCCGTCGCCAGATACATGGGCCGCCCTTCGCGCCATTGCGCCTGCAGATAGCGCAGCAGCTGCGAGTTATAGGGCAAACGCGCCGGATCGAGCGGGGCTCGCCGCGCAACCTCGGCCTTGAGGCGCGCACGGCCGCCCGCAAGCCAGAGCGGCAAGCGCCAAATCTGCAGCGGATTCCGGCGTACGAGCTCGCACAGGGCATCCTGCAGACAATCGGATTTGATCAGCGTGCCGTCAAGATCGACGCAGAGCGGCCGAGGCACACCGGAACTGGCGGAAGAGGCTTTGTCCACGGGTCTCCTCTCTGCAACGCTTTCGCATCGTTCAACCGCCGAAAGGGTAGGAGCTGCTCTCGCGGGGGCTCGGCCACGGCAGCGCTCTGCCGCCAACCGAAGACCAACCGCCTGCATCGCGCGGGCCGCGAAAAGGTTGGGGGATCTTTCGATTATAGAAGATGGACAACCTAGCTCATCCAGGCCAGCGGCATGTGCCAACGCGCAAACGCAATAAGGGCAAACCCAGTGGTTCGCCCCTCGAACTAACTTCCCACGTGATCGCCGGTTCAGTGTGCGTAGGCGCTCTCTTCCACCCGCACCGGTTCCGTTAGCTTGACAGGATAGTACGCATTGCGCGTGTACTGTTTCACCATCCGATTCGTATTAAAGTAGGAACCATTGAAGGCCAGAGTGGTGCGCATCAGGCGTGCCCACTTTTCCGGAACATCGCGATACAGCGGAACCACCGCTTTCTCAAGTTTGTTGTACAGCGCGACGGCCTCTTCCGCATCGTTCGCTCCGTCCTCGATGGCCCAGCCCGTCACCCCTTCGATGCAGCCCTCGATCCACCAGCCATCCAAAATCGACAAGCTCGGCACGCCGTTCAAGGCCGCCTTCATGCCGCTCGTGCCCGAAGCCTCATACGGCCGGCGCGGCGTGTTCACCCAGACATCCACGCCTGCCGTGAGCTGCGCACCGAGCGCCCAGTCGTAGTTCTCCAGGTACACAATGCGCAACATATCGTTTGAAAGCTTGCGCGCCAGCTCGACGACGTCGTGGATCAGCGCCTTTCCGGGAATATCCTGCGGGTGCGCTTTGCCCGCATACAAAATCTGAAGCCCGCCCGCCTGCGTTGCGATTTTCATTAGCCGCTCGGGGTTCGTAAACAATAGGTTCGCCCGCTTGTAGGTCGCCGCGCGCCGTGCGAAACCCAGAGTCAGCACACCTGGATTCAGCACCAGTCCAGCACGCGAGGCGACTTCGGCCAGAAGCGCCTCCTTGGCGCGTGCATGAGCCTTTAGAATTTCCTTCTCCGGCAAATCGATCGCATTGCGCAGATACAGATTGTCGCGTCGCCATGCCGGCATATGCCCATCGAGCATCTGCTGTACAGGCTCGCTCACCCAGGTCGGCGCGTGCACACCATTGGTGATCGAGTCGATCTCAAATTCAGGGAACATTTCGCGCGAGACCTTCCCGTGCTGCATCGCGACACCGTTGGCATAGCGCGAAAAGCGCAGCGCAGTCAGGGTCATATTCAGCAGGCCTTCGCGAAAACAACCCAGCTTCTCGAGCCTCGCGGTGCGGTCGGCGCCCAGAATCCGGTTCGACTGCTCCGTCGAAAACCGGTCGTGCCCCGCGGGCACCGGCGTGTGGGTTGTAAACACGCACTTGCGGCGCACCTGTTCGATATCGGATTCGGTGGCCGCCCCCAGCGGTCCCCCGCCCAACTCCGCCTCCAGCAGCGCCAGCGTCAGCAGCGCCGCGTGGCCTTCGTTCATGTGATACACGTTTACATTCAAGCCCAGCGCACTCGCCATCCGCGCGCCGCCCATCCCCAGAACAATCTCCTGCTGCAGCCGGTAGTTCGTGTCGCCGCCGTACAGATGATCGGTCAGGCCGCGATCCCAGCCCGAATTGCCATCAAGATCCGTATCCAGCAAATAGATCGGCACGACATGTCCGGAGCGCCCTGCAAGGTCGTACCGCCATGCGCGTACCGTCACCACACGCTCTTCCACTAAGACTGTGATCCGCGCCGGCTCTTCAGTGCAGAAATCCGATGGGTTCCAGGGTTGCACATCTTCGCCTTGCTCGCCCGTACCGTTCAGATGCTGCTGGAAATAGCCCTTGCGATGGGCCAGCGTGAACGCCACCAGGGGCACGCCCAGATCCGCGGCGGAACGCAATGTATCGCCCGCCAACATGCCCAGACCACCGGAGTACGTGGGCATCGCGGGATGAATTGCGATCTCCATGGAGAAGTAAGCGACCAAACCTGTGTTGGGCAGTTTCTCGTAGGAAAAGGGTCTAATCGATTTATGCTCCATGCCGTCTCTCTGCTGCCTTCGCCCATCGCGCGATGAGCTCACTGCGCACTCATATAAAAATCACCGGTGAGAGCACTTCCCTCGTCTCATCGGTGTCAACTTCCAACGATTCTAGCAAGGAATTGCGGAATTCTCTGCAACGCTCCGCAGTACGATTCTCCTGAGGAAATAGTTACTTTCGTTGCACCGAAACAGACCCGCGTCCGTGTTCACAGGCCAGGCAACTCCATCCTCACGAATCCCATCCATCATCCAACCTTGTGCGCGCCGCTGGAAGCGTGGCAAATCATCACCTGCGGTACGATGCCTGTCTCTTCCGCATAACGCGCCGACAATTCCTCAGAGAACTCCGCTGCGTTCCCTCGCTCCACCAGATTGATCGTGCATCCGCCAAAGCCGCCGCCCGTAAGCCGCGCGCCTATCAGTCCCGGCAAATCCTGCGCAAACGCAACCATCGCGTCGGCTTCCACACAGCTCGCCTCAAAATCCCGGCTGTAGCTCACGTGCGCCTCAGCCATCAACCGTCCCAGCTCCTTCAGATCGCCGCGCATCAGCGCATCCGCTGCAGCCACCGTGCGAGTGTTCTCGCTGATCACGTGCCGCGCCCGCTTCACCGCTTCGGGGCTCATCTCTGATCCCCACCGCTTCAGATCGTCGAGCGTTGCATCGCGCAGGAACTTCACCTCCGGCCGATGCCGCCCGATCACCGATGCCGCCTCTTCCACTTGCGCGCGGCGGCTGGTGTACTCCCCGCCTGCCACCGAGTGTTTCACCATCGTGTTCGCAATCACCAGCGCCACATGCGGCGGAATCGGTGCCAGCCTGAAACTCAAATCGCGGCAATCAAGCAACAACGCATGATTCTCCGCGCCATTCGCTGAGATGAACTGATCCATGATTCCGCAATTAGCGCCGACGAACTCGTTCTCTGCGCGCTGACATAACCGGGCAAGCACCCCGCCCGCATAACTGACGCCCAGCAACGAAGTCACTGCCAGCGCCGTCGCCACCTCTACCGAGGCCGAACTCGACAGCCCCGACGCCAGAGGTACATCGCCCCACAACGTCATGCTGAATGCCGGAATCGTGTGCCCTTCGCCGCGAAGAATGGCCAGCACACCGAGCGGATAGTCGGACCAGTGCTGCGTTGCCTTGGCGGGCAGAGCCGCAGCGTCGAAGACACGCTCCTCCGAGTAGTTCTCCGCATAAAGAACAATCTTCCCGTCCGCGCGCGGCGAAATGCCCGCCAACGTAGCGAAATCAATCGCCACGGGCATCACGAACCCCTCGGCATAGTCCGTGTGTTCGCCGATCAGGTTCACTCGACCTGGGGCAGCAAACACCTGTGGCTCCGCATGGAAACGCGCCTTATGCAATGCGCGCAATTGTTCAGGATCGTGCATAGCGTTACCTACAAAACCTCAATATCAACGGATACCAACCATGCGCTTGACTCCCCGGGGCCTAGCTCGCGGGACCACTTTCCTGTGTGCGCGAGCGAATCCACCGGCGCCGTCGACGGTTCCGGCGCAACGCACATCTGCTTCGCGCCCGGCCGCTCCGGCCATCCTCCATAGCAAAGCCATAGCCCTAGATACGGTGTCGCCGCCGTATCGAAGCTCATACGAATTCTGAATCCCGCTTTTTGTCGATGCAGAACGCACCAGTTGTCTTCCGCACGCAGCGGCCCGCCAAACAACTTGTCGCCTATATTGGATGCGCGAGCCTGGACGATACTCAGATCGGTCGTCCCAACCGAGGTCAGCTTTGCTTTCGGCCAAGCTACGTGGCCATTCGTTCCGTCCAGCCTGCCGCCCCCCGATCCTTCCACCCGCATCTCCGCGATTGAAGCAGGAATCTCGATGCGGTCGCCTTCGTCCACTGCGAATAAAGGATGCGCAGCCCACGACCAGGGCGCCGTATTGCACCCCGCGTTCGTCAGCTTGTAATCGACCTGAAGCCGCCACCCCTTCTTGGTCTCCGCCAGCGCGGTCGTCCTTTTCAGCGTCAGCGGCAGCGAAAAGCACTCTCCACGAAGCGTGATTGACGACGGCCCGTCAGCCCCTGATCCCTGCTCACTGATCCCAGTTCCCTGTAGCTCCCACGGTTCTCTCCACAGATCCCCGTGGTCTGGAATCTGGGCCACACCGTCCTGCGTCTTCACTGTGCAGGCCGCGACCGAAGGCAAACACTCATCCCACCCGCTCGCATCGCCTTGGTCGAAGCTCATGGTTCGCGTGCGTGGCCTTACAGGTGCCAGCGGCGCTTGCAGCAATTCGCGGTTGTGAACGCAGATCGAAGAAATTTTGCCGCCGAACCGTGGCAGCACCGTAACCGCACACTCTCCGGCTCGGATGAGAACGTTTTCTTTTTTCGACTCAACCGTGCCGCTTGCAGCCATCTAGTCAGTTCTCCTGTACCTAGATCCCATCACACGAAGAGAGCAACTTCTCCCAGATTGCAGGCAACCACGTCTCATGCTCCGGCTTCATCAACACCGATCGCAAACAAGTGACGTTCTCTCCATTGCCATCAACCCCATCACCCGTCTGGCCAAACCAAGATTGCGGCAATTGTACTAGCGCCAGGTGCAGGTTGTGTGTGCTCGCTGACTCAAATACTCTCTGCGCTCTTCGTGAAGACTCCCTCGGATCCGCCGCACGCAATGCCCAAACCACAATGTCCAGCTCCGGTCCGCCCCCGGCCAGCCCTGTAAACCTGTGGTCGGCCCTCACCCGACGGTCCAATTCCAGCGCCGCCCTCCGGCCACGCGCCAGCCCGTCCGCAAACTCCCCGCCTTCCGTCAAAGGCAAAAGCTTCTGCGTCGCCCATAACGCCACCGCCGCTGCCCCTGCCCGCGAACACTCCAGGCTGATTTCGCCCAGATGCAGCTCCTGCGATGTGAAGTATGTATAAGGTGAGTCGTGTTTGTAGAAGCGACCTACCGTCGGATCCTGAAACAGAACGCACCCGCACCCATACGGCTGCAGCCCATGCTTGTGGGGATCGACCACAATCGAATCCGCCCGGTCGATCAGCCCGAACGCCCGCCCCGCTTCTTCGCCTAACTCACCGCGAATCAGCCGGGAATAGCCGCCATACGCCGCGTCCACATGCAGCCGGAACCCATACTTCTCCTGCAGCTCCAATATCCGGTCCAGCGGATCGACCGCCCCGATCGCCGTCGTCCCCAGCGTCGCCACCACCGTCCCCACATCGCCCTTCTTCAGCTCGCCTTCCAGGGCGTCCAGGCGCATGCGCCCCCGCCCGTCTGCCGGCACTGAGTCAAACCGCAGCTTCAGCACATGCGAAATCCGACTGTGCGTGTAATGCGCCTGCTCCGACGCCAGCACGCGCTTCCCCGGCGCCATCTCCCCCGCCACCCACAGCGCTTCCAGGTTTGCGATCGTCCCGCTCGACGTCAGATGCCCCAGAAATTCCGTCCATCCAAACATCTGCGCAATCTCGGCAACCGCCTCAATCTCCATCGCCGAACTGGCCCGTCCGCCGTCCAGAGCATGATTGTTCGGATTGATCGCCATCGCCAGCGCATAAGCCGCCCGCGCCACCGGATGAGGCGGCTTTAGCATCTGCCCGGCATAGTAAGGATGAAAATAGGGGTAGTTGTCGGCCAACCTGCGCGTGACCTCGTCCAGCACCCCGCTCATCCGGCCCGGGTCATTCGCACCGGCCAGCTCGGTCTCAAACGCCGGCAGCCGCGCAAAGTCGGCGTGCAGGCGCTCTAAAGCACGAGACAGCAACGAGGAAACAGGATCGGCAGCCATGGCGACTTTCTACGGTACCACCGCAAACGCCCACCAGTCTCATTTTGAACTGGTTTCGGTGCATGACCGTTTCGTAACAGGAGGGGTCGCTTAAATCCGTACTTGATTTTTCACACCCGATGCTACACTTGTCACAGCGTTAGAACCGAACCGGGCGTGAGCAGTACTCGCCCAACCAAGCAAGGATTCTGCCAGTGGTCGCTCCGATTCATCCAGCGCAATTCAATCCAGGAAACAC
>CAZPEZ010000039.1:23865-40868 GCA_964585715.1 uncultured Occallatibacter sp. | reverse complement strand
ACAAAAACCACCCACCGATTTGCAGCTATTGACAGGGTCACACCATATCACTTCCGGATCGGCCACAACTCAGACACGACCGGGAAATGCGAGAGAGAGATAGGTAATCGACGGCAGCAAGAGCCTCTCTGGGTGCAAATCGGCATTGGACACAGCGTGAGAAGTGAAAGCCCGCGAATCATTGCAACTCGCGGGCTCTCCTCTCAAGGGATCCAACCACCTGAGCGGAACAAAGACTAGTCGAATTTGAGTTTTTCAATGTCGAAGCCCTTATTGATCGGCCCCGGCCGGGGGAAATCACAGTTTTCAATCTTTTGAAAGCAGAACGAAATCTTCTCAATCGGATTATCGTTCCCGCCGTTTCCCCCGCCGGTTGGTGCACCTGAATTTGCAACCTGCGCGAAGGCCCGCTGTTCGGTCATGGTCATCGAAACAACCAGAGGCAGGGCAACGGCACCCAGGCCTGCCAGAATCTGACGCCGGCTTGCATTGCGAAACAGCCCCGAAGTCTTGACCAGTTCCTTTTCCTGCAACTGCACAATCGCCTGCTCCGCAACCTCCTCGGTGATTGCAGGATTGCAGGTACGCCGCATATCTTCTGCCACGGCGGCGAGCGTGGTTTGGCTGCTGCAGGCATCCCATGCCGCACCAGCAGTCGGGTTCAATGCGAAGACCTTCTCGTTGCTCGAATCGACAATCACCTTCGAGCCATCGGGAAGTCCGTTAACGACCAGATTATTTGTATCTCTTCGTTCAATTTGCATGTATCTCTCCAGTCGAGGCGACCGGGGAATCGCGTCGTAAATTCTTCAAACCTTGCATGAAGCATGGCCCATCTTAGCCATTGATGAAATAGGTATTTAGTAATGGGATAAGGTGTCGTCGTAACACGCCCTGACATTACGTTCCGAGAGCCTACAACCGGCCTTTGCGTGAGTCAGGTCCGAGGCTTTGAGTGAAGTTAGTTCGGAAAGCTCGCCCGCTCAAGAGACTGCAACCGAATTAAGAATTGCTTAGAGCAAAGTGACTGTCGTCACAGATGCTCATCGATCGCGGTCATGAGTGTCATGCGCATTTGGAGTCGCTGCTTCTGGGGCCTGCCGCTCCGGGGAACTCTCGGCTGCTGTCATGAATCCGCGTTCGATGAGCTTGCGAATTATACCCAGGCATTCAGTAGCGGCTTTATCTGGGGAGGAGCTGGCCTTGGAGGCGAATTCGAGAATCGCCGAAACGGTGGTCCTCGAACCGTCACATAGCGAGAGAAACTCGGCCACTTGCGGCTGCACCTCGAGAGGACGTGGAAAACCGCTGGTTAGACGCAGTGTGAGCGTCTCGGCCTTCCAGTTACCTTCCGATATCGTGCAGCTCTGCTCGAGGCGGACGTCCTGCGCCAACCGTGGATGAATTGTGAGCAGTTTCTCAGCGGTGTCGCATTTGCCCAGAAGATCCTGTGCGGCAAATGTGGACAGAATCATCTCGCTTAGGTCTCCCGTCGGATTCGACGGGACTTCTTCCATTCGAACGAAGTTCTTGCCTTCTCTACGGCGCAAAACAACCAACCCGTCATGAATCGCCTGCACGCCTCGATGCCGGTAGTAGTGCATGTATTTGTCATAGCTGGCGGCGTCTTGCGAAGCGTCATGCGACGTCTCGCGAATACGACGCTGGGCGTATTCTTCCGGATCCCGGGTGAAGTTTTTCATCACCCACGCGTCGCATCCTGTCCCTTCAAGCCACTCGCCCAGCCGCTCTTCCCAGGGTTCCCCTTTGACCTGCACCCATTCGCAGAGCATCTCCATGTAACCATCCTCGTTGAGGTACTCCCGAGCTTCTTTCACCAGACGGCGGCAGAGACCGTCCAGTTCCATCGAGTTATCACAAAATAGATGATCGGTCTGCGGGGTGATAAAAAAGGGTGGATTGGAAAGGATCAGGTCGAAGCGGCGGCCTGCGACAGGCGCAAAGCAGTCCCCTTCGACGGTCTCAATGTTTTCTATGCCATTCAGATGCGCGTTGAAGCGCGCAAATGCAGTGGCGCGCGGGTTGAGATCGGTGGCCACCACGGAGTCGCTGAAGTGTGCCGCCGCAAGGCTCAATATGCCGCTGCCCGTTCCCAGATCCAGGGTCGCGCGCGAGTGCCTGCGCACTGCAAAACGATGAAGAGATCTGCTTGTGGGGTTGGGCCAAAGAACCAGTTCAGCATACTTTCGCTCGATCGCACTGGCATGGTCCGAGGCTGCAAAAAAGCCGTCGAAGTGTAGCAGCATCGCGGCAGGGAGCAGGGAATTGCCTTCGGCCTTCAGGAGCCCGGATTCGAGCAGAAGAGCAAGGATCTCGCCGGGAATGACGGTGACGGCCCGGTCCCTTTGCTGTGCAATGCCGACCCAGAACCAGCGAAGCAGTGCGTTTAGCGGTGTGTGTTCCGAGGTCCGATCGAGCAGGCGAGCCTCGTTCCTGAGTTGCCGGGAGGGCAGCTCTGCGGCTCCGAGGTGCTTTTGCAGGTTCCCTTCCGTATAGCCGGTCTCTTCGAAGAACTTTCGAAGTCGTCGGGAGGAGTCCGCATCGAGCAGCCTAAGCATGAAGATTCCGCATTAGCATCGTTGCTTGAAAAAGAGGTTGGCAAAGCGGGTCCCCGCCTGGTGATAATTGGCCGTTGGTCCTATTCGTCATGTGGCACCATCGTCTCTCGCTCAATGGCCCTCTATGCGATCGGTGCGGAATACCATTGCGCGGCGCAAAGGCGAAGCGATGAGGGATTTGCATGGCCCTAATTATCGTCGATTTGCAGCCGCATTGATTTCTTGCCGGCGGATCAGCCACCATGCGTCAGCGACACTGTTTCAATCCGCGGCGGGGATCTTTGCTGCGTCGTCAACGATTACCACCGCAACGTCAGCCTTTCGGCTCTCGATTTTTAGGCCCAATTGATCTTCGAGAGCTCTCTTCCACGCTGTAAATGCGTCGGTGCCCAGCTCGGGTCGGAGATCCACGCTGAAATCATAAATGCCTTGCAGTCCTGTTTTGTCCAGAACAGGGATTGGAGACCCACCGGCCCTCACCGGAACGTTGGGACTATCTGCCGCAGGGATAGAGAATTGGACCGCGAGAAGATCGGCAAAGTGGCGCATATCTCCGCGAAAGCGAAAACCCGATCCGCGAGTCGCCGCGCTTTCTGGCGTGATCGGATGGATTCGTGGGCCCCCTTGTCCGATCGTTAATTCGTACACGCGCATCGGGCGAGTGTCGCTGTGCTCCTTCAAATGGAAACGCTCGGAGAGAAGGCTGCGAATCATAAGGAGAATCTGTTCCTTGTTCGCGCCCTCAGGCACCCGCGCAGAAATGTCGTATTCGTTATCGTCGAGCCAGGGTGGCCCGAACACCTGATCGAACTGACACTGCCACGCTTCAGCAACGAGTCGTCTCAGCGTGACGTTTCGACCGGTGAATCCGCCAAGCGAATAGGTTATCTGGTTGTTGTAGTCCGGGCCGACTTCGTGTTGACTGGGCCTGACTGAAGCGACTTCAAACGATGACGGCGTGGCTTGCCCTCGTGCAAATGCAACAACGCTCAGCTGGACGACAAGTGCTGTGACAAACGACAGGTGCATGCGGTTCAGGATAGTGTGCGCGGCTGCTTTCCCGCCACTGGTCGAGTTCCGAGCGGTTGACCCCCAACCGGAGGGCTGAGGCGGCGGACCATGCCAGTAGTTACCTTCCGCAAACAGTCCAATCTGCACCTTCCAATGTGGCTCGCAGTGGCGACTGCCAACTCCGCTGCTGCGTCCCGCAACCTCCGGGGGCTCCACAGACAGGGCCCCGACAAACAGGTCTTCGTTTGTGGGTGGAGACCGGTCTTCGTCTGTGGGTGGCTGCACCACGCCCGTTAACCTCGTGCACACCTGACCCCCTGTAGAATCGACTCAATCTTCACGCCTGTCCGGCCCCTGGAGTCCTCTTGCTTTACTGGCTGCTCTACGAAAAGCTGTTCCCGTTCTTTCATCCCCTCCGCATCTTTCGCTACCTCACGTTTCGGACAGCCTTCGCTTCGTTCACGGCACTTCTGATCTCCCTCTTCATCGGGCCCTACGTCATCCAGAAGCTCCGCGAGTTCCAGATCGGCCAGTACATTCGTGAAGAGGGCCCCAAGTCGCACCAGAAAAAGTCAGGTACGCCCACCATGGGCGGCTTGCTCATCGTCGTCGCCATCGTCCTGCCCACATTGCTCTGGGCCGACCCCGCCAACCCCTTCGTCTGGATTTGCGTTCTCTCCACGCTCGCCTTCGGCGCGATTGGCTTCGCCGATGACTACATCAAGGTCATCATGAAACGCAATCTCGGCCTCACCGCGCGCGCCAAGCTCTTCTGGCAAACCGTGGTCGCGGTGGGAGTGGCCTCCGCCCTCGCCATCCTCACGCAGTTCCGCATGTTCTCGACCGAGCTGACCGTTCCGTTTCTCAAGAGCTGGCACCCCAACCTCATCTGGCACTGGCCGTCGACAATTCCATTCCTGGGTTTCCTCGCCTTCGTGCCCTTCGTTGCCTTTGTTGTCTTCTTCCTGCTCGGCTCGTCCAACGCGGTCAATCTCACCGACGGTCTTGACGGTCTCGCCATCGGCTGCACCATCATCGCGGCCGGCGCTTTCGCCGTTCTCACCTACGTCACCAGCAGCATCGTCTACGCCGACTACCTCGAAATTCAACGCATGCCCATGGTCGCCGAGCTTACCGTTTACTGCGGTTCCATGGTCGGCGCCTCCATCGGCTTTCTCTGGTACAACGCCCACCCGGCGGAAATCTTCATGGGCGACGTCGGATCACTGGCGTTGGGTGGGGCCATCGGCACCGTGGCCGTCGTCATTCGCCAGGAACTGCTGCTCCCCTTCGTCGGCGGCGTCTTTATCATCGAAGCGCTCTCGGTCATCCTCCAGGTCGGCAGCTACAAATTCCGCAATAAGAAACGCATCTTCAAAATGGCCCCTCTGCATCACCACTTCGAGCAGCTCGGCTGGAGCGAATCCAAAGTCATCGTCCGCTTCTGGATTCTTGCCCTGATCTTCGCGCTGCTGGCCCTCACCACCCTCAAGCTCCGCTAGAGCCAGCCCCGAAATTCATCGCCCCCGGGTTCCCCGGACCCCGCCCGCACAGTGCACAATAGAGAGGTCGAGAAAACCGGGATCGCTCCAATGATGGAACTCAAAGGCAAGAAAGTCCTCGTCGTCGGACTCGGCAAATCCGGGCTGGCCGCCGCTCTGTTTTTGCGCCGCCATGGCGCGCAGGTCACCGTCTCCGATGTGCGCAGCGCCGAAGCCCTCGCTAAAGACATTCCCGCCCTACTCGATGAGGGCATCATGGTCGAGGCCGGCGGCCACGGCCTGCTCACCTTCCGCCGCCAGGACCTCATCGTCGTCAGCCCTGGTGTTCCGCTCGACACGCCTGAACTGACCCAGGCCCGCAACTTCGGACGCCCCATCATCGGCGAACTCGAGCTCGCTGCCCGCTTCCTGCGTGGCAAGACCCTCGCCATTACCGGCTCCAACGGCAAAACCACCACCACCACCCTCGTCGGCGAGATCCTCGAAGAAGCACGGTTTAACACGCTCGTCGGCGGCAACATCGGTGTCCCCGTCGTCGCCCTCATCGACGAAAGCACCCCCGAAACCTGGTCGGTCCTCGAAGTCTCCAGCTTCCAGCTCGAATCGACCGAGCAGTTTCATCCCGAGATCGCCGTCATCCTCAACATCACGCCTGACCACCTCGACCGTCACGGCACCTTCGAGAACTACGCCCGCGCCAAAGAGCGCATCTTTGCCGCGCAAACCCCCGACGACTTCCTCGTGCTCAACGCAGACAATGTCCGTGCTGCACAGGCTGCTCCACGCGCTCACTCCCGCGTCTACTGGTTCTCGCTCGATCGCACCGTGCCCCAGGGAGCCTGGGTTGAAGCCGGCCACGTCGTCTATCGCCCGTCGAAGGACACTGCCGCCGAACGCATCCTTCCACTCAGCTGCATCCCGCTCAAAGGCGAGCACAACGTCGAAAACGTCCTCGCCGCTGTCTGTGCTGCCCGCCTCGCCGGAGCGCCCGCGGATGCCATCCGCCGCGCCATCGAAAAGTTTAAGGCCGTCGAACACCGCCTCGAGTTCGTCACCACGGTCAACGGCGTCGAGTTCTTCAACGACTCCAAAGCAACCAATGTCGACGCTACCGCCAAGGCCGTCGCTGCCTTTAACGCCCCGATCCACCTCATCCTCGGCGGCAAAGACAAGAACTCCGACTACACCCAGCTCGCGCAACTCCTCCGCCAGCATGTGCGCGCCATCTATACCATCGGCTCGGCCGCCGCCAAAATAGAGTCGCAGCTGCGCGGCGTGGTCTCCCTCCACTCCTGCGAGACCCTCGACAAAGCCGTGACCGCTGCTGCCTCCGCAGCGCACCCCGGTGACGTCGTTCTCCTTGCCCCCGCCTGCTCCAGCTTCGACCAGTTCGAGAGCTACGAGCATCGCGGCCGCATCTTCAAAGAGCTGGTCAATGAGTGGCGCGGGGTCAGCGGTCTTCCCGTCGGCCGAGCAAAATAGCGCAGACCGTTAACCACCTGTATCCCTTCGCGCGCGTCCACAGGCCCAGCCACCCCGCACCTGCCTGATCCTGAAATCAGCGAATTTGTTGTCTCGTTTCGGATTGTGCGGCCTCTTCGATTCCGCACAATCCGAAACAGCAAGCATCCCGGCTCGCTGGCGCGAGACCCGAAACAAAACGCGGATCTTCGTCGCTCACGCGACCAAGACCCACCACCGCAAAGCCGGCGGTCCCATGATCGCCCCCCACGTTCGCGGACCGAACAAACCGGTCTTCATCGGCGAAACAAAACTCCCGCTTTCCCGCGATCCGAATGCGCGAAGCGAAGGAAGAGAAAAATGGCCAAGCGCATCGGCGTCGACAAATGGATCTTCTTCACCACCCTCACCCTCGTTGTCGTCGGCCTCGCCATGGTCTTCTCCGCCTCGGCCATCATTGCGCAGGAGCATTTCCACACCCCCTACGCCCTGCTTGGCCACCAGGCCGCCTGGGCCGTCGCCGGCGTCCTCCTCATGGTCGCCCTCATGTCCGTCGACTACGACCGCTACAACTCCCCGCGCTTCATCTTCACCGCCCTCGCCGTCACCACCGTGCTGCTCCTGCTCGTCTTCTTCTTCCGCAACGCCCAGCACGCCCATCGCTGGATCCTCATCGGCGGCTTCTCCTTCCAGCCCTCTGAAATTGCCAAGCCCGTCCTCATTCTCTTTCTTGCCTGGTTCCTCTCCTGCCGTCTCGACTGCATCACCGACTGGCGACGCACCCTCGTCCGCGCCGCCATCATCCCCGTCCTGTTTATTCTTCTCATCGTCAAGCAGCCCGACCTCGGCACCGCCCTCGTCCTCGCCGGCGTCACCGCCATGATGCTGCTCCTCGCCGGCATGGAGTGGCGCTACCTCCTGCTCGCCGTCGCCGTCGCCGCACCGCCTCTCGCCGCGCTGCTCTTCTGGGTCCCCTGGCGTCGCGCCCGCATGTTGGCCTTCCTCAACCCCTCGGCAGACCCCCAGGGAGCCAGCTTCCACATCAATCAATCCCTCATCGCCGTCGGGACGGGGGGATTGACTGGCCGCGGCTTCATGGAGGGCATGCAGAAACTCTTCTTCCTCCCCGAAGCATCCACGGATTTCATCTTTGCCAACGTTGCTGAAGAATTGGGATTTCTCGGCGCCATGCTCATCGTAGTGCTCTTCTGCATCCTCGGCTATAGGGGCCTGCGCACCGCCTACCGGTCTACTGATCCATTCGCTCGCCTCACCGCCTTCGGCATCACCACCGCCATTATTCTGCAGGCCTTCTTCAATATCAGCGTGGTCCTCTCGCTCCTCCCCACCAAGGGAATCCCTCTCCCCTTCATCTCCTCAGGAGGAACTTCGCTCTTCTTTACGTTAGCGAGTATTGGAATCCTGCTGAACATCAGTAAGCAGGTGGAGTGAGGGCTTTCGAAACATAGCTCGGGCGGGCGGCAAAAGGTGGTCTGGCCTCTGACCCCACCCCCCTCCCTCATTGGCAAAACAGTCAATAACCATCGTGCGCAAAATCCGCGCGCGCCTTGCAGAATATTTCGCTGTTGGATAAATGTGTCTTCGCGGCCACGCGAAACGCACTCGCATCTGCGAGCGGGCTCAAGCGTCCCAAAATACTCCGCTGCTCGGAAGGAAGGCCTGGACGGCGAGTCCTGACTAGCGAGTTGAAGAGGTCAAGCGGGCTTTCCACAGAGAGAAGAGGGTGAGTGCCGCGCCGATTCCCGCGAGCGTCGCACCTGTGCGCACTGTCAGCGCAGCCAGGTGCGGGTCGTAGCCGAATACGCCGAATGCCATGACTGCGCCGAGCAGCATGATGAATGCGTCGATCACGGCATTGCCGAGCCAAAACAGCTGGGTGATCCGGCTTTGCAGATTGATTGCAGTGGCAGAGCGCATGGCAGCACCTCGAGGTCTAAGAGCAGCCGATCGTACGGATCTGCTCTGAAGGGTGCTGCGATCTTATCGCTGCATCAGCACCTTCTCTCTCCCGGAGAAGTTGCAAACCCATTGCACTTCAGCGTTTGCGCGCTGCCCGCAAAGGAACCATGCGGCGGTTACCCGTGCGCGGATCGGCGTGTGACTGTACCTGCTGCACGGCCAGGATGGGGGCAGCCAAGGACTGTTCCTCTGTTTCACTCCTGCACAGATTCACTGCATTGAGGGCTTGTAAGCTAGAGGCAGGAGCAAATACCCAAACAGAACATGGCTGAATACAAGTATGCGACGCTGGCAGTGCATGCAGGGCAGGAACCTTGCCCGCTGACGGGCGCAGTGAATGTGCCTGTCTACCTTTCTTCGACGTTTGAACTGACCGGAATCGGCACGGATCGGGGCTGGGACTACTCGCGTGCCGGGAACCCGACGCGCGACCGGCTGGAGACGGCGCTGGCGGCGCTGGAGGGCGGCACGAGTGGCCATGCGTTCGCCAGCGGGATGGCAGCAATTCATGCACTCGTTGCGATGCTGCGTGCGGGCGATCACGTGGTGTGTTCGCGCGATGTGTATGCGGGGACGGTGCGGCTTTTCGATCAGATTGTCTCGGGCTACGGCATCGAGATCGAGTATGTAGACACAAGCGAACTGAGCGCTGTGGAACGGGCCATGCGGCCTTCGACAAAGCTGGTGCACATCGAAACGCCGTCGAATCCGCTGATGATTCTTACGGACATTGCCGGAGTGGCGAAGATTGCCCATGCGCACGGTGCCGAGGTGAGCGTGGACAACACGTTTCTGTCGCCGGCGTTGCAGAGTCCTTTGACTCTCGGAGCAGACGTGGTGATGCATTCGACGACCAAATATCTCAACGGCCACTCGGACGGGATTGGCGGGGCGCTCATCGGGACCAAGTCGGAGCACAAAGAGCGCTTTCTTCTGATCCAAAAGGCGGCAGGAACGATGCTGTCGCCGTTCGAGTGTTTCCTGGTCTTGCGCGGGATCAAGACGATGCCGCTGCGGATCAAGCAGCACGAGGAGAACGGCAGGGCGGTGGCTGAGTTTCTGGCCGGGCATCCCAAGGCGTCGAAGGTGGCGTATCCGGGATTGAAGACGCATCCGCAGCACGAGCTGGCAGCGCGGCAGCAGAAGGGGTTCGGCTCGATGATGAGCTTCGAGCTGAAATCGCGCGAGGAGGCGGCGCGGTTTTTGGGTGCGCTGGAGATTTTCCTGAATGCAGAGTCACTGGGAGGCGTGGAATCGCTGGCCTCGCACTCGGCCACGACAACCCATGCTTCGGTGAGCGCGGAGACGCGGGCAGCGATGGGGATTACGGAAGGGCGGATACGGCTCTCGGTGGGGATCGAGGACAAGGACGACTTGATCGCAGACCTGGAGCAGGCACTGGGGAAGGTGTAAACGCGCCCAGGAAGAGGGCTTCCCATCCCTTCGAAAAGGTATCCGAGAGGCATGGGTTGGTGTGATCCAGGTCGCGGGAGAACCGGCGTATGGCGATGTCGTCCGATGAACCTCTGCGGAAACTGATGCGTGCGATTGTAGCCGGCGATGAGGCCGCGGTGAAGAAGATGCTAGCGGCATCGCCGGAGCTTGCAGCGACGGCGTGTAGCAGCGGAGCGACACGGCAGAGCGCGAAGCCGTATTTCGAGGAGGCAGTCGGGCGCTACATTGTTGCCGGTGATACGGCTCTGCACATTGCGGCGGCAGCGTATCTCGAGACAATCGTGCGACTGCTGATCCGCGGCGGCGCACATGTCGATGCGAAGAACCGACTCGGGGCGATGCCGTTGCATGCGGCGGCGGCGGGGAGTCCGGGTTCGCAGCATTGGAACCCGCGGGCGCAGGCGGCAACGATTAAGACTCTCGTGCAGGCGGGCGCCGATCCGAATGGTACAGACAAGCGAGGCGTGGCGCCGCTGCATATAGCGGTGCGAACGCGCTGTGCGGCGGCGGCCAGGACGCTGCTGGAGTGCGGAGCCGATGCGGAGCGTCGGAACAAGAGCGGGTCAACGTCGATCACGCTTGCGCGGCTAACCACTGGCCGGGGCGGTTCGGGGTCGGTGGAAGCGAAAGAGCAGCAGCGGGAGATTCTCGAAGTGCTGGCGAAATACGCGTGAACCGAGTTCAAGCCGAGTCTTAGTGCACCGGCGCGGTAGCGGCGGCCTTCTTGGGGCGGTTCATCAGGAAGGGCAGCGGTACCAGGATGGTCGTGACCGCGACCATGACCCAGATGACATCGACATACGCGAGGAGGCGTGCCTGGATCTGGGCCATGCCGAAGATTTGTGCGCCGGCGTGATGGATAGCATCGGGCAGCGCCCAGCCGCGGTGCATCCAGGCACCGGCGAGGCCAGACTGCACGGTCTCGAAGCGCGGGCTGCCAGGCGCAGTATCGGGCGCGAGCATAGCGAGATGCTTTTGGCTCTGGCGCGCGAGGAGAGTGGTCACGAAGCTGATCCCGACGCTGCCTCCGAGATTGCGCATCAGGGCAGTGAGTCCGCTGACCTCGTTGTATTTCTCTTGCGGAATGCCGGCGTAGCAGAGCGTATTGATAGGGATGAACAGGAACGGCAGTCCCAACGCGATAAAGACGCGCCAGCTGACGGCCTGGCCGAAGCTGATGTTGGGATTGATGGTGGTCATGCGCCAGAGGCCGAATGTCGTGATGACAAATCCCATGGACACAAGGCGACGCGGATCGAATTTGGGCGCGAGCGCTCCGGCGACAGGGAAGAGAAACATGAGGACGAGCCCGCCGGAGGACACGGCCATGCCGGCCTGGCGTGCGGAGTAGCCCATGATCTCCTGCAAAAATTGCGGGATGAGAACGGTAGACGAGTAGAGCGCGACGCCGACCATGAACATGACGAGCTGGGTCATGCCGACGTTGCGGCGGCCGAAGAGGCGCAAATCAAGGACGGGATGCACGATGGAGAGCTCGCGCCAGAAGAAGAGAATGAGGCCGACGACGGCGACGACGGCGAGGGTGATGATGAAGTCCGAGCCGAACCAGTCGTCTTCCTGCCCCTTATCGAGCATCACCTGGAGGGCTCCGATGGAGACGATGAGGAGACCGAGGCCCCAGTAATCGATGCTCTCCTTCCGCTTGCGGATTTCGGCGAGGTAGGGCGGATCTTCGACGAGCCGGTTGGTGAGGAAGAGCGAGACGATGCCGACAGGGATATTCAAGAAGAAGATCCAGCGCCAGGTGTAGTTGTCGACGATCCAGCCGCCGACGGTGGGGCCGAGAACGGGTGCAGTCACGACGGCGACGCCATACATCGCGAAAGCCATGCTGCGCTTTTGTGGCGGGAAGGTGTCGGCCAGGATGGACTGCTCACTGGGTTGAAGTCCGCCGCCAGCGGCACCTTGCAGCACGCGAAAGAACACCAACATACCGAGCGAGGGCGCGAGGCCACAGAGCAGCGAGGCGATGGTGAAAAGGAAGACGCAGGTCATGTAGAAGCGCTTGCGTCCCATGCGATTGGCGATCCAGCCGCTGATGGGCAGCACCATGGCGTTGGCGACGAGATAGCTGGTGAGAACCCAAGTGGCTTCTTCGGGGCTGGCTGAGAGCGAGCCGCCGATGTGGGGCATGGCCACGTTGGCGATGGAGGTGTCGAGCGCCTCCATGAACGTGGCCAGCGTGACGGTGATGGCGATGGCCCAGGGATTGGCACGAGGCCGCCATGTTTCATGGAATGATGTTGCGGCGGCAGCCAATCGTCAGAGTACCTTTCGGCGTGATGGGGGTGCGCGGCGGAGGGCGCCGGAGGTCAGGGTACGGATCACGCTCTAGTACAGAGTATCGAATTTGGGCCCGCTGCAAGGCGGCGAGGATGCTGTGTCATGCTGAAGACAACATGACCGAAGGTACGGCAGGAGCGGAGATCGAGGCTACCGGAGACCGGCTTGTGTTGGGGATCGACACATGTGGGCCATCGGGGTCGGTGGCTCTCGCCCGGCTCGGAATCGCTGGTTTGGAGTTGCTGGGGCAGATCGAGCTAGCCGGCAAGACGTATTCGGCCGCGCTTGTGACGTCGGTCGGCGAGCTTCTGGCGAGGGCCGGAGCGAAGGTGGGTCAGCTCGGGGCGATTGTTGTCACCAGCGGGCCGGGGAGTTTTACCGGTGTGCGGGTTGGGCTGAGTGCCGTGAAGGGGCTGGCAGAGCCGAGTGGGATTCCCGTCGTGGCGGTTTCGCGGCTGGCCGTGCTGGCGCGGAAGGCGGGAGTGCAGTCGGCGGCGTTGGACGCGCATCGGCACGAAGTGTTTCTGCGGCTGGCCGGCGAGGCCGCAAAAGTGCGCGAGATCCTGGCCGGAGGGTCGGAACTGGATGGGATGATGCCTGAGCGCGTGGCAGTCTGCGATGACGCTGCAGCGGACTCATTGCAAGCTGCGTGGCCGGGCGTGGAGTTGGTGCGAGTTCCAGCGCCGAGCGCGAGCGATGCGATTGAGCTGGCTGTGCCGAAGATGCACGCAGGCGAGTTTGACGATCTCGCTCTGCTCGACGCGAATTATCTGCGGCGGTCGGATGCAGAGATATTTGGTGAACCAGCGCAGGCGATGGCGCGACGCGCATGACGATTCGTCCGATGCAGACTTCTGATGTGGATCGCGTTCTGGAGATCGCGGACAATCTTGCCCAGGCACCGCGATGGGCGCGCGAGGTGTATGAGACGGCGATCCGTCCAGGGAGCGCACCGCGCAGAATTGCTTTGGTGGCGGAAGAGTCGACACTGGGACTGGTCGGGTTTGCCGTGGCATCCTTCGTGACGCCTGAGGCAGAACTGGAGACGATCGGCGTTGCAGTCGCACGGCAGCGGAGTGGCATCGGGCGACAATTATTGTGGGAGACCAACCGAATTCTTGGCGGACTGGGCATCACGAAGGTGATTCTCGAGGTGCGGGAATCAAACAGGGCCGCGCGGCAGCTCTATAAGGCTGCAGGATTTGACAAAACCGGCCACCGGGCTAGCTATTATGTTGATCCTAAAGAAGATGCAATTATCATGTCCCTGAAACTAGCGGATTGAAAGCTCCTACAAACAGGCCAATGCCGCATTGATGCCTGAAACTGGGGCATTTGGTGAAGTGATTTCTGTCACGCTTGAACGTTTGTGTCCCCAAATTCCACAGTTCAAGTCCAATTCTGGAACTATTCCCGCTTGCCCTTTGCCTTCGAAGCGCGCTATATGTAAATGTTCCATTAAGGCGATTCCAGGGAGGAACGATCCAACCCTGGTTCGCCATCAACGCGGGGGTGCTTGATGGACGAAATAAAGGATGCCACGCTGGGTGAAGAACTTGATCGCCTGCACGCAGAACACCGTCGCTACGCTCAGCGGTTGGAAGAACTGATTCAGAAGCCGTATCTCTCCGTGGACGAGCAGCTCGAAGAGGTACGTTTGAAGAAGTTGAAACTTCATGCAAAGGACCTGATTTACGCGATCGAACACCGCGTTGCGGTGATGGCGTAGCGTTCTCGGTTTCTGAGATTGCAGGCGATCTGTCTCATGGCGGTTGGAACCGCTATCTTTGGGAGTTCCTGTCTTCTATTCCAATCAATAGCAGCAGTCGATTCGACCGTATAATCGTTAGGGGTTATGGTTCGTGACGGTTATATATACGGTGGAAGCCTGCTCGTTGTAGCGGCTTTGATTGCCTGGACCACGGGAAGTTCGGTCTGGGCCGTTCCCCCGCTTCTGCTGGCTGCATTCTTTCTCTGGTTTTTCCGTGATCCCCATCGCAATGTCCCTGCAGGAGACGGCCTGATTGTGTCGCCCGGCGATGGGCTGGTGACGGAGACAGTCACCATCTCAACTCCCCAAGGTCCCCGGCAACGGGTCAGCATTTTTCTCAGCGTCTTCGATGTGCATGTGAACCGCTCGCCGATCGCCGGCGTTTTGACAGAGGTTCGCTATCAAAAGGGACAGTATCTGAATGCGATGAACCCTTTGTCTGCCGAACGCAACGAACAGAACATTGTGACTGTGCGTGGGAAGAACTACGAGGTGACATTCAAGCAGATCGCAGGCCTGCTGGCGCGGCGCATCGTCTTCAACTTTGGCGAGGGGGCCCAGGTGGAGCGCGGGCAGCGCGTGGGGCTGATCAAATTTGGTTCGCGTGTCGATGTGCTTGTACCGGCGGAGGCGATGGTACGCGTGAAGGTGGGTGAGCGTGTGAAGGGCGGTTCGAGCGTGATTGCGATGATGCCGGAGGCAGAACCGATGGTGGTCAAGGCTGTGTTGGCAGATAAAGTGCCGGCCATGGCGCAAGGAGCGCACGCATGAACCATCGCGACCCGGAACTGGCTCGGGCGCGTGCGCAGGCACGGCTGCGGCGGGGAATGTTCCTGCTTCCCTCGCTGTTCACGGCGGGCAATATCGGCGCCGGCTATTTTTCCATCACGCAGACGATCGCTGCCATCAGCGCAAACGCCGATGCGCACACGCATCTGGATTGGGCGGCGATTGCGATTTTGTTTGCGATCCCGTTTGACGCGCTGGATGGGCGCATTGCGCGCATGACGAACACCGCGAGTGAGTTTGGCAAAGAGCTCGATTCGCTGGCGGATGTGATCACGTTTGGCGTCGCGCCCAGCCTTCTCGCGTACATCTGGGGTTTCTCGTTTCTGCCAGACTCGATGCAGACGCAACTGCACCAGCACCTGGTTCAGGCGGGTGGGTTCATCTGTTTTCTCTATCTGATCGGGGGAGCATCGCGGTTGGCGCGATTCAACATCAGTCACGATGCGCAGCCGCGTAATCCGGGACTGCCGGGCCGGAAATACTTTGTGGGGATGCCGATTCCAGCGGCGGCGGGGATATTGGCTGCGACAGTGCATTTCTTCGGGTCATATCCCGTGGAGGAATGGTGGGTCGCCGTTCCCTGGCTGCTTCTCGTGGGCCTGTGCGGATTCCTGATGGTGAGCACGTGGCGCTTCTGGTCGGGCAAGGAGATCAATCTCACCAAGCGCCATCCGTTCCAGCTACTCTTCGTGCTTTCGATCGTCGTATATGTTGCGGTCCGGTATTCGCAGGGCGTGCTGTTTTCCGGGGCGCTGCTTTACATGTTTTCAGGGATTTGGGCGCGAGCCGCGTATTCGTGGCAACGACGGCGCAGGTTTCCGTCGAGGGGCGGACCCGAGATCGAGAGCACGGGCACTCCGGAGCCGGACCCCGCCACACATTTGTAGTCATTCGGAAGAAGAACAAAAGGGAACATCGTGTACAGAATTGCGATCGCCGGTGCATCGACTTTGCTCGGAAAGGAGCTGAAGGAAGCTCTCTCCGAGTCGACGATGGCTGCCGCGAGCTTTGTTTTGCTGGATGAGGACGAAGCGCTGGGGACATTGGACCAGGTGGGCGACGAAGTGACCTTCGTTCAGCCCATTGTCCCGGAAGCCTTCGAGAAGACGGACTTCACATTCTTTTGCAGCTCGGCCGAGCTGACGCGGAAGCACTGGAAGCAGGCGCTTACGGCGGGGTCTTCGGTGCTCGATCTTTCGGGAGCGTTGGACCGGGAGACGGGAGTGCTGGTGCGAGCGCCATGGATTGGGACGGAGTCCGCAAGCGCTGACCTGTTTACCCCGGCCGTGATTCCGGCGCATTCGGCGGCGCTGGTGCTGGCGCTGATCATGGAACGCCTGCACCAGAAGGTGCCAGTGCAGTCGGCTGCGGCCACCTTGCTGCTGCCGGCGAGCGAATTCGGACGTGCCGCGATGGATGAGCTGCACCAGCAGACGATTAATCTGCTCAGCTTTCAGACCCTGCCGCGCGCCAAGTTTGACGCGCAGTCGGCCTACAACATGCTTTCGGGACTTGGAGAGAACGCGACGGCAAGTCTGATAGGCGTGGAGGCACGCGTGCGGCAGCATTTCTCGCAGTTGGCTGGGAACCGCTGGCCGCCGCTCGCGCTTCAGGCGATTCTTGCACCGGTGTTCCATGGGCACACATTTTCGATTTCTGTCGAGTTGGAGCGGGCGGTGGAGATCGCTGCTCTGGAGGACGCGTTGAGCGGCGAACACATGGACCTGGTTCTTGAAGACACGGACTCACCGTCGAACCTGGCAGCGACGGGTCAGAACGATGTGCTGGTCAGGCTGCGCTCTGAAGTCGGCGCGCGGAATCCGTCGGAGACAAGCCGCTTCTGGATCTGGGCCGCCTCGGACAATCTGCGGCTGCACGCGCAAAACGCCGTGGAGTGTGCGCTGGAGTTGCGCCGGCTGCGGCCGCAGGGGACCGTGCAGTAGACATGGTTCGCGCGCAATATCACTTCCGGATGTCGCCGGAGGGTTTTTGTGCGTGGGATGTGCGACGGCTCATCGAATTAACGCGCAGTTTCCCCGCGCTTCGTGTGGCTTTGACGGAGATTCGCGAGCTCGATGAGCCCTATTGGGCCGGCGAATGGGACAAACCAATGACCTGCCGGGCCGTCGTCGATCATGCGCGCCAGATGCA
>CAZPEZ010000039.1:0-23765 GCA_964585715.1 uncultured Occallatibacter sp. | reverse complement strand
CATCACAGCAGTGCAATTTATCGAGGATCCGCCACCGGATCATGTGGGAGCACGGCCGGAGGATTTGCCCTACGACGACTGAGCGCGATCAGCGGCGCTTAATGTCCTGCCAGAACTGCTCGATGTAGGAGTCGGTCATGCCGGCGATGTAATCGGCGACGGTGCGCGCGAGGCCTTCGGTTGGTATCTGTGATTGATGATCCTCCGGGAGCAGGGTCGGGTTGTTCATCAGTGCGGTGAACAGATTTTCGACCACTTCGGCGGCGTGCCGGTGCGCTTCTTCCATTCCAGGCGAGTTGTAGAAGTTGGCGTAGAGGAACGCCTTCGCGGTCGCGCGCTCGGACTCCATGGGAGAGCTCAGGGAGACGAGGCGGTTCGGTGCGCGGCGAATGTCGTCGAGGGTGGTTGCGCCGAGGGCTGCGACGCGCGTGCGCACCTCTTTCATCAGGTCGGCGACGAATGCGTTCAGGATACGGCGCAGGGCTTCATTGATGCGAATCTTGGGGCGCGCAGCAGGGTACCTGTCGAGCGTGAGATCGTCAAAGCGGCGAAAGAGAGGGAGGCAGTCGCGGACCTGATCGAGCGCGAGGATGCCGGAGTCGAGACCGTCGTCGAGGTCGGCAGCGAGGTAGGCGATCTCGTCGGCGAGGTCGATCAGTTGCGCTTCAAGGGGCGGTCGCGCCTCGAGAAAGTACCCGGCGAGTTCAGGATGGTTCTGAGCCGAGTAGTCGTGGGAGTGTTTGACGATGCCTTCGCGCACGGCGAGGGTGAGGTTGAGCCCCCGCCAGGCTGGTGAGCGTTCTTCAAACCAGGTGACAATCCGCAAGGCGTGCAGGTTGTGATCGAAGGCGAGGCCATGTGCACGGAGCGCGTGGTCGAGCGCCTTTTCGCCTGCGTGGCCGAAGGGCGGGTGTCCGATGTCGTGGGCCAGAGCCAGAGCTTCGGCGAGATCGACGTTTAGTCCCAGGGCTCGAGCCAGCGTGCGGGCGGTCTGTGTGACCTCGAGCGTATGCGTGAGCCGGGAACGGAAATGATCTCCTGGCGGCAGGCCGGGAAGACGTGCAAAAACCTGGGTTTTGCCGGCGAGGCGGCGAAAGGCGCGTGCGTGGAGAATGCGTGCGCTGTCGCGGGCAAACGGAGTGCGATAGGCGTGCGGGGCCTCGGGCCAGGAGCGCTGCGTGAGAATGTTGTCCGGGTCTGCGGCGACGGCGATTCCCGAGGGAAGCATGGCGTCGAGGTTGATCTCTACTGGTGGCATTCTGCGCGACCCAGCTTTCGTTATACCGCATGGGAGGATGGTGAGGTTCGCCCACGTCTTGCCCGCGCGATGGGGTATAGAATCCGCTGTTGCAAGGCATGGACAACAGTGTTGGCGCGGAGTACTATCCTGCCGACTCATTTTTAAGCGCCCGCGCGGGTTGTTTCTGCGGGCTTTGAGGAACGATTCACTAAGGACCAGGAGACAGGTATGAGATCGATAAAACGATTTGCGGTGATGGTTCTTGCGCTGGGGGTTACGGGTCTGACTGGTTGCGACCGGCACTCGAACAAGGAAGTCTTCTATCTGGTGGCGGCAAATTCGGCGTTGCCGTATTGGCAGACCGCCGCAGCCGGCTTCAATCACGCGGCGGCCCAGTTCAAGGTAACGGCCAGAGTGGTAGGACCCTCCAACTACGATCCACAGGCGGAATTGCAGGAGTTGCAGAAGGCTGTGGCTTCAAAACCGGGGGGCATTCTGATCTCAGTAGCGGATGTGTCGGTGCTGCAGCCGGAGATCGACGCGGCGATCCAGTCGGGAATTCCGGTGATCACCATCGACTCGGACGCTGCAGGAAGCCGCAGGCTCTACTTCATCGGGACCAACAACCTCGAGGCAGGACGCGTGGGCGGTCGTCGTCTGGTCGAGAAGCTCGGCGGAAAGGGCAATGTGGTCTTCTTCACTTTGGCGGGGCAGTCCAACATCGACGAGAGGCTGAAAGGCTTCAAGGACGTCCTGGCCGCGCGGCCCGAGATCAAGATCGTGGACGTGATCGATACCAAGAGTGATGCCAGCGTTGCCTACGACAAGGCGCAGGAACTCGTGGCCCTGACGGGGCCGAAGAAGATCGATGCCTTCGTTTGCCTGGAGTCGTCGGGCGGCAAGCCTGTATCTGATGCGATCAAGCGCGCCAACGCGACGGATCGCACGCTGATTGCCTGGGATGCGAACTCCGACACTCTGGACGGCATCAAGGCCGGAACGATCGACTCAACCATTGTGCAAAAGCCGTACGCAATGGGGTACTACGGTCTGAAGGCTCTGGACGAGATTTTCCACGCGCCGCCACCGCAATTGAGCAAGGACTTCAGCTCCGATCCGTTCTCGCCGTATCCGGTGTTTGTGGATACGGGCACTTCGCTGGTGGATAAGAACAACGTAGACCTCTACATCGCAGCGGCGGCGCAAGCGAAGTAGGCGGATATCCGGGGCTAAAGCCCTGTTTGCTCGGGATCGTTTCCAGGGACCTCAAGGTTCCCTGCTCCCCCGGACCACTGGAGGATGAGATCCGACGAGCAGAAGAAAGGCGGCCAGTTCATTGGCCGCCTTTCTTATTGAGGAATGAGGGCTACTCGGACTTGGGTGCGCCGGTCAGGTTGTCTTCCTTGGCAAGCTTTACGCGGGCAGTCTCGAGTTTCCGCTGCAGCTTGGCCACATCGGCGGGCTCGACATCGGCGGCGGCTGAGCGGGAGAATTCGGTCAGAGAGAGCTGCCACTGCGCTGCAGCAAGGCGAATCCGGCCTGTTTTTTCGTACAGATCGCCAAGGTGCTCATGGACGGTTGGGTCGGTTTGATCCCGTTCGACCGCCTGGCGTAGATTCTCCTCGGCGAGTTCGTACTGCCCGAGCTTGAAGTAGGCCCAGCCGAGCGAATCGAGATAGGCGCCATTCATCGGTTCCTGTTCGACGGCCTTGCGAATCAGCTTGAGAGCTTCGGGCAGCTTGTTGCCCTTGTCGGCTAGCATGTAGCCGAGATAGTTGAGGACCATGGCGTTGGACGGATCGACATCGAGCGCCTGCCGGAAGAAGTCCTCGGCGGGTTCGTAGTGCTTCTGCCGTTCCGCTAATGCGCCGTGGAGGAAGAGCAGATACACTCGATCCTCCTTCTTCGTGGTCATCGAGGCAGCTTTGTTGAGAGCGTCCTCTGCATCCTTCCAGCGATGCAGGCGAGTATCGACCTGGGCGAGGTCGAGCCAGACCTTGCGATCTTCGTCGGAGTTGTCGTTCTTGAGTAGGCCCTTGGCCATGGCCAAGGCGTCGTCGACCTTTCCAGCATCGGCCAGCTCTCCGGCCAGCATCAACTTGAGGTCGCTGTTCTTGGGATTGGTTTCGACGGCCTTCCGCGCGACTTCGACGGCTTTGTCGAACTGCTTTGCATCGCGGTAGGTGTCTACTTCGCCCTGGTAGCCGCGTAGGGCGGAGTCGCCCCCCATGTCTATCATCCTCTGATACGCGGCGATGGCCTGGTCGACCTTGTTCTCCTCGTGATAAACGGCGCCGAGGCGCTCGAGGAAGATGTCGCGGTTGTTCTTCTCTTCATCGCGGTATGCGCCATTGGCGTGCGAGGTGAGATCGACCATGTGGTTATAGACGGTAACCGCCTCATCAAAACGGCCCAGCACGTCGAGAAGAAGGCCCTCGTTGTATCCCGCTTCGAGGTTATCTGGCTCCTTGTTGGCGGCTTTGCGCATGGTCGCCAGCGCGTCCTCATACTTGCCCTGGCGCCGCTGAATCTCGCCGATGTGGATCAGGGCGCCGGTGTCGTCGGGATCGGCGTCGGAGATCTGCCGGTATTGCTTCATCGCCGCGTCGAGCTGGTCATCATTTAGCAGGGCCTGTGCGAGGGCACCTTCGGTGCGCGCGTCGCCTGGTTCAATGTCGAGAGCGCGCTGATAAGCGGCAATCGCATCCTTGAGGCGTTTCAGCTGGTCATACGCTGCCCCAAGGGCAAATTCCATTTTGCTGGTGCGGTCGGATTCGGGCACCGCCTCAATGACCTTGGCCGCGTGCTCCAGGTCGCCGCTTTCGCCGTAGAGGCGCGCTAGATTGAGGATGACGTCTTCGGAGTCAGGTTCGATGGCCTGCGCCGTCTTGAATTGTTCCTCGGCTTTCTGTTGCTCGTGCTTGACTGTGTAGAGCTGGCCGAGCACCATGCGGTCTTCCACGTCTTTCGGCTCGAGCGAAACGATCTTCTCGTATTCGGTAATGGCCTGATCGAGCACGTTGCCGTCCGGCGAGGAGGAGGAGACGGCATTTTGGGCTTCGCTGAGCTGCCGGAGAAAGATGCGACCGAGAAGTTTGTGGGCATCGATATCGTCCGGGGAAGTCTTAAGCAGCCCGCGTGCTGTGGATTCGGCATCGTGCAGATGGCCTGGAGTGCGGAAATAGAGGTCGGCTAAAGCATCCGCCAGTTGAGCCGAGCCAGGGTCCGCATTGAGCGCGTCTTTGTACTCTTCGATGGCGTGTGTGATGTATTCGGTCTGACCCGAGTTCACAGCCTCTTCTTCATAGATGCCGGCTAGAGAGGCGTGGAAGTAAGCTTTGGCGCGGTTGGAGGACTGCGCAAGAGCTTCCTGTCCAAGTTTGGGCTGTACGACCTGAGAGCCGCTGGACGAGGTCGAGTTTGCGGCGGAAGCAGTCTGGGCAAATCCGGCGCATGAGCAGGTCAACGCGAAGGCAGCCGCGCCAAGCCAGGTCATCTGGTGCAAATAATTTGTTCTCATCATTCTACGGGGTACCAGGCCTTTCGGACCGGGAGGTGCGCGCGAAGATTTCCCGGAGCAGGAGACGAACTCTATGGCAGAGAGGGCTAACCGGACTGCCACCTTGTAAAGACGATTTTACCCGTGAATTGTCTCGGTGGGGCAATAGGTCGCGCCAAATTGGTAGTTACCCCTGCGCCGATTGGCCGATTGGATCGAAGCGAACACCGCTTTGAGTTTGGGGCAAAGCGTGTGATCAAGCAAGAATCAGGGGGTCTGAGCCGGCTATTTGGGATTCATCGCGTGCAGGTCGGCTGCCATCTTGCGGGTTTCAGAGGTTGCCCTGAGCCAATCCATCAGCAACGGGGTTACGTCCACCGAGGCGGCTTTCGAATCGGCGGCAGCGGACTCGACGACGCCAGCGAGCTTCAGCCGCGCGGCGAGGTCTTTGAATTCAGGCCGCAGGACCGCGAGGATGTTGTCGATGGGAGCTTTTCCGGCAAGCTGCTGCATGGCACGGTCCTGGCTTTCCCCGCCGTATTTCTCCAGCTCTTTGGCTCTGACCGTGTCATTGGCGGCTTTTACGGCGCTCAATTCGAAGCGGCGGTCGTCGAGGATCGCTTCCCACAAGGGTGACCGATAAAAGGCGAGCACGATGGAGGAGCGGTCGAAGGTGCCGATGACAGGGATGGTCTGGGGCTCGGCGGACGGTGCTGGAGACTGAGCCTGGGCTACAACTGCAAGGCCAGCAAAGATGACGGCGACGACGAGTGACTTCATTGCAGACCTCCCTCTGAGTGGCGACCGTGAGTCTGATGCGCCCGAGCGGGTTTTCAGCTTTCGCGCGCACTGTAAGGGGTCAGAGTCAGGGAAACTGTGCCGGGAGTCACCGGTATACGTTCAATGGCGGAAGTGGCGGATGCCGGTGAAGACCATGGCCACGCCAAGCTTGTCGGCGGCGGCGATGACATCTTGATCCTTGACGGAACCACCCGGCTGAATCACGGCTGTGGCGCCGGCAGCGGCAATGGCCTCGAGACCGTCAGGAAACGGGAAGAAAGCGTCCGAGGCGGCCACGGTTCCCTTGAGCGAGAGAACGGCCTTCTGCGCGCCGAACTTGGCGGCATCGACGCGGCTCATCTGGCCGGCACCCACACCGACTGTCTGGCCGTCCCGGGCGTAGACGATCGCGTTCGACTTGACGTGTTTGCAGACCCGCCAGGCGAAGAGAAGATTGCGCAGTTCCTCGGCCGAGGGCGGACGCCAGGTGACGACGTCGAGTTCGCCTTCGATGATGCGTCCGGCGTCGGCATCCTGAAGGAGAAGACCGCCAGAGACGTTCTTGACGATGGGCCTGGATGGCGCGGGAAGGACTTCAACGAGGCGGAGGTTCTTTTTGGCGGCGAAGCGTTCGCGCGCTTCCGGCGTGAAAGACGGAGCGGCGATGGCTTCGACGAAGAGCTTGGCGATCTCTTCGGCGGCTGCGCCGTCGACTTCGCGATTGATGCCGATGACGCCACCGAAGGCAGAGACGGGATCGGAGGCGAGTGCTTTCTGATAGGCCTCAAGAATGGTTGCGCCGGTGGCTGCACCGCAGGGGTTGGTGTGCTTGATGATGGCGACCATCGGCTCGTCGAATTCGCGGGTCAGCTCCCAGCAGGCATCGAGATCGACCAGGTTGTTAAAGCTGAGCTCCTTGCCCTGGAGTTGTTTGGCGCCGGCGATGCCGAGGCCGGAACCGTCGGAGTACAGGGCTGCACGCTGATGGGGATTCTCGCCGTAGCGGAGGGATTGAGCGAGCGGCATGTTGATGCGCAGAGTCGGCACCTGCGGTGCGGCAGACGCCTTCGGCACAACCTGGTCAGGAGCAAGCGCATTCTCGATCTGATCGAGGGTATTGGCGATGGCGGAGTCATAAGCCGCCGTAAGGGCGAAGGCCTGTTTGGCAAGACGCCAGCGAGTCACCCGAGACAGTGCGCCTCCGGTCTGCTTGAGTTCATCGATCACTGCCGGGTAATCGGCGACGCGTGTGACGATTGCGACGTCTTCGAAGTTCTTGGCGGCAGAGCGGACCATCGACGGGCCGCCGATGTCGATGTTTTCAATGAGGTGACCGAAGGCGACACCGGGCTGGGCTGCGGTTTTCTCGAAGGCATAGAGATTGACGACGACCATATCGATGGGCTGGATGCCGTGAGCGGCGAGAGCAGCTTCGTGCTCGGCGTTGCCACGGATGTAGAGCAGGCCGCCGTGGACACGGGGATGGAGGGTCTTCACGCGCCCATCGAACATTTCGGGGAAGCCAGTGAGGTCGCTGATGTCCTTGACTGCAAGGCCGGCCTCGCGCAGCGCTTTGGCGGTGCCGCCGGTGGAGATCAGTTCGACGCCGTGGCCGGCGAGGGCTTTGGCAAATTCGACCAATCCGGTCTTATCGGTCACGCTGAGCAGTGCTCGCCGAATGCGCTTGTCGGTACCTGAAGTCACCCAGTCGCTCCTTGCGGCCCTCCCAGCTTCGGTTCGACGAGGACCAAGAAACAGACTACATTGCAGATGCGAATGCACCATGTGATGGAACGAGACAACGCGTTGTGCATATCCCGGTGGATTTCAACACAGACGCAACGTGTGGTCGATGCAAGCGGAGAGGAATCCGTTTACGATTGATGTATGGGAAGCAGTTCGCCAGTTCCGCAGCCGGAGATTCTGCCGCCGGAGTCCGGATACTCCGGATACGCCGTGCCGCAGCCCGAGCCGCCGGTGCGACGGCGCTCGCGGTGGGCAGCAGCTCCAGCAACATACCTTCTGGTGGGCGTGAACTGCCTGGTATTTCTGGCTATGGCGGCGCGCCATGTGAGCCCATTTTCTCCGACAACCGAACAGCTCTATGGGTGGGGCGCAAACAACGCGGGTTCGGTGCTGATCCTTGGCGAATGGTGGCGCATCGTGACCGCGATGTTCGTGCACGTGGGGATCATTCATCTCGCCACGAATATGTGGTGCCTGTGGAATCTGGGAATGCTGGCGGAACCCTTGATGGGGTCGGCAGGAGTTCTGGCGGTCTACTTGCTCACGGGCGCGGCGGGAAATCTGCTGTCGACGTTGTGGAACTGGTGGAGCTATTCGCACGACTTGGCGCAGTATCATAGCGTGTTTGTTTTTCCATCGGGCGCGGGCGCGTCGGGCGCGGTGTTTGGGATTGCGGGGGCGCTGATCGTGCTGTTGAAATCCCCCAGACTTCCGGTTCCTGCTTCGGAGTTGAAGAAGCTGCGCCGGTCGGTGATTTATTTTGCTGCGATCAATTTAGTGCTCGGGCTCTCGATTAGCGGGGGAACTCGTGTGCTCGGCGCTGGAATCAGCATCGACAACATGGCGCACCTTGGGGGCTTCACTTGCGGATTGCTTTTTGCAGCTCCCATGGTGCCGCGGCTTGGCTCGTCGAAGCCTGTCTTTCAGGCGCGCCTTACCGCAGCTGTGGTCGTGATCGTGATCGCTCTTGTGTTGTTCGGCTTCTTTCTTGCCAGATTCGCTGCGTAGAGAACTGAGACGCCGCCGCCACTCTGCACCTCTTGCTCTTGGGCATGTATCCTGATGCGGCCGCTGCTGCGGCGAGGATCGTCATGTCCCGATCTCTTCCTCTGGTCCGACTTGGTTTGATTGCGCTGGTTCTTGTTGTCGTTGGCGCGGACGGGCAGAAGCCCACGCCCGCGGGCGACACACCCGATGTGGCCGGGGACCTGGCGACAGACTTGTCGCCTGCGATCGATCGAGATGCGATTGCCAAGGCGATGCGCAAAGTGGGTGATTGGCAACTCGAAAAGTCGCGGAACGACTTCGACCAAGACTGGACGTTCGCAGCGTTGTATCGCGGCTACATAGCGGCTGCAGCTTCATTGCATGATGACGCCTATCGCGACGCAATTGTGGAGGCGGGGAAGAAGTTCGGGTGGCAGCTTGGTCCGAGGGTGACGCATGCGGACGATCAGGCGGTCGGGTACGTCTACCTCGAGTTGTACAAGCAGTATCACGATGCGAAGATGCTTGAGCCGACAAAGGCCGCTGTCGACCATGTGATGACGTTGCCCGATGTTTGCGCGGAGGATTGTCCGCCGTGGCACGACGCAACAACGCCAATGTGGTGGTGGTGCGACGCGCTGTTCATGGCGCCCCCGGTGTGGGCTGAACTGGCTGAGATCTCCGGGAACAGGGCGTATCTCGATCGGATGGATCGCGCGTGGTGGGTGACATCGCAGCTATTGTCCGACCCGGTGGAGCATCTTTACTCCCGCGACACGAGCTATCTCGACAAGCATGAAGCGAATGGAAAGAAGATCTTCTGGTCGCGCGGAAACGGATGGGTGATTGCGGGGCTAGCCGAGGTTCTCGGGGCGATGCCGAGCGATTATCCGGGCCGGCCGAAGTATGTGGAGCAGTTTCGGCAGATGGCAGCGAGGCTGAAATCGATTCAGCACGCAGATGGGCTATGGCACCCGGGACTGCTCGGTTCATATCCGCTGCCGGAAGTGTCGGGGTCGGCGTTTTTTGTGTATGCGATGGCGTGGGGAATCAATCACGGGATTCTGGATCGTCGGGAGTATCTGCCGGTGGTGCGGAAGGGATGGGCGGGCCTGTTGACGCATGTGTACGCAGATGGACGGCTGGGCAGCATCCAGCCGATCGGCGGCGGGCCGGACACCTACAAGCCGCAGACCAGCTATGTCTTCGGTGTAGGGGCATTTCTGATGGCGGGTTCGGAGATGCGAGAGCTAGCGGAGCACAAACGGTAGAGACCGACTTGCACGTCTCAGGTTACAGAATCTGGACCTCTGGGACACGCACCGCGCAGGCTGGTCCGAAGCCCCAATCGTCTTAAGGATTGCCGGAAGCATGGAGCTAAGGCCCCACACTTCCGTAAATCAGCGAACAGCCGTAGTGGCGAATTTCTTTACCATCGCGAGCAGCAGCTTGCGATCGCTGTCGTTCAGGTTGGTTGAGTAGCGGCGGATCTGAGTGAGAAACCGGAGTTCTTCGTCGGTCAGACGCTGCGTATTTAGCTGACGCCCCCCATGCTCCTCGGCGAAAAACTGGGAGATAGGTAGGTCGAGCGCCACCGCGATCTTGGAAAGTGTGTCGAGCGACGGCACAGTGTGGCCGTTTTCGACGCGCGAGAGATAGCAGCGCAGAAGTCCGGTTTTCTTTTCGATATCGCCCTGCGAGAGTCCCTTTTGGAGCCGGTGTGCGCGAATCGTAGTGCCAATCTTCATCATTGGGCCCTGCCTTTCGACCGCCGAGTTTACTCTCGCGGTAGCTACCAGGAAGTTATTGGCTCAATGGTTAACATGCTCCCCAGTCGTTTTGCAACAAGAAACACGGCTCCTGCAACTTAAGTGGTAAACAGAGGAGATACGGAGAACCGGGCAAAAACGATTTTGTTGCGGAGGGCAGAGACCTAAAGGAGCTTGACCATCCACACGAGATCATCGACTGGGGTGTTGTTGTACCGAGCACAGGGGTGGAAGCCCATTTGTTGATACATACGGTAAGCGGCGCTCATCGACGCGGGCGCTGTATCGAGATAGATTGCGCGACGACCTGCGGCAGCAGCGCGGTCGATGACGGCTTCGGTCAGCCTGCGTCCGAGGCCGAGGCCGCGTGCTGTGGGACGTGCCCAGAGGCGCTTCATCTCCCAGGCTTCGGCAAGAACTTGAGGCGAGGGTGAGAGTGCGCGCCACGCGATGAAGCCGCCTGGAGTCTCGCCGATGGTGGCCAGCAGGCAACCTCCGCCTTGATCGAGATAACTGTGGGGCAGGCGCGCGGCTTCTTGTTCTAACGATCCGAAGCAGAATCGAGCTGCGCCCGGCTGTTCGATGACGAAGCGGCCGTATTCAAGAAGCATCTCGCGTGCAGCAGCGAGAGACTCGGCGGAGGACTCCTCGGATAGCGTTTCCAACCTTACAGCTTCCGGCGCTGCCAGTTGATTCGTCATACCTGATTTTACGATGGTCTGAGTTTACGATGGATGCGAGCGGTAAACCTTCCTGGGGAGTCAAACGTCTGTTTGAGTACGAGCGCAAGCAGGAGATTCAATGCGGCGGACAGCCATACGACTGGGAGGAGCGATATGTGTGGCCGCAGGCATGACGTTGCTGGCGCAGTCACCGGTCGCGCCGTCACTGGCGCTCGCATCTCCAACATCGCCCCTACCTTCGTCGAGCACAGCACAAGCAGCGGCCCCCGCTCCTTATCAAAGCATCAGCGGCGGCAGGCTGCACGGGTCCGTGAAGAGCGGCAGCGCTCCGCTCCCGGGGGTGACCGTCACAGCGCAGAACACGCTGACCGGCAAACGCTATTCGACGACATCCGATATCACTGGCGCCTGGTCCCTAACGATTCCGCAAAATGGACGATATGTGATTCGCACGCAGTTCGCGGCGTTTGCGCAGGGATCACAGGAGGCGTTGCTCAATGTATCCAGTCGCGATCAAGTGGTGAATTTCTCGTTGATTCTGGCTTCACGTGCGGCGCAACAACAGCAGCAGGAGGAAGGTCAATCGGCGCAAGCTTCACAGGCGATTCGGCAGCTGATGGGGAATGGTGCGCAGAGCCTGAACCTAGTGAATGCGCTGACATCGGACACGGAGACGCAAGCGGGAGGCGCCGGGACCAGCGGAGCGGCGCTGCCATCGGCTGCAGGTAACTCGGATTTCAGTTCGGAATCGGTGGCAATCAGCGGGCAGGCAGGTGCGGTAAGTCCGCTGGCCGGCGTGGACATGGACCGGCTGCGCGACGCGATGGAGACGGTTCGCGCGCAGATGGGCGGACAGCTCGGGCCTGGTGGGCAGCCGAGCGCCGGTGTGATGGTCATGAATGGCGGAGGCGGGATGTTCGCGGGTGGCGGCGCGGGCGGCTTCGAAGGAGGATTCGGCGGTTTTGGCGGCGGTGGCTTTGGCGGCGGTGGCTTTGGCGGCGGAAGAGGAGGGTTTGGGAACTTTCGCGGCTTCAATCCCGGACAGCCGCACGGTGCGATCTTCTGGACGGGCAGTAACTCGGCACTGAATGCGGAGCCGTTCAGTTTACGGGGGCAAGAGCAGGAGCAGCCGGCGTCGGGAACGAACCGGTTCGGGTTGACGTTCATCAGCGCGCCCTATATCCCTCACCTGACGAAGCCGAGTGGAAAAGACACCATGTTTCTGACACTGTCGGGGTCGCGCAGCTCGAACCCGTTGGATGAGTACGCGACGGTCCCGACAGACGCGGAGAAGAGCGGCGACTTCTCCGAGGCGGGGCTTCCGGCGATCTACGACCCGACGACGCTTGCGCAGTTCATCTCGAACGGGACCGCGAATGTGATTCCGTCGAATCGGATTTCGCCGCAGGCGTCAGGGCTACTGCCGTATTTTCCTGAGCCGAATCTCCCGGGTACGGTGCAGAACTATCACCTCTTGTCGACGCAGCAGAGCAATTCGACCCAGGCCGGGGCCCGCTATATGAGGAGCATCGGTGCGAATGCCTCGCCGTTCGGGCTTGGTGGCCGTGGCGGAGGCGCCGGAGGTGGTGGGCGCAGATCGCAACAGAATCAGGGGCTACGCCAAAGCGTGAATTTCAACTACAACTGGTCGCACTCAGCTTCGGACAATGTGAACATCTTTCCGCAGCTGGGCGGCAAGACGGCGTCTGATTCGAATTCGGTGCAGGCTGGATACACGCTCGGCTATCACCGGCTGACGAGTATCTTCAACACAAGCTGGAACCGCAGCAACAGTCACACCACGAACTTCTTTACCAATCGGACGGATATCGCGAGTCAACTGGGGATCGCGGTTCCAAGCGGCCAGTCGGCTGTGGCTACACCGGACAACTACGGCCTGCCCAGCGTGGAGCTGAGCAATATCCAGGGACTCAGCGAGCAGCAGCCCAGTTTTTCTATTGGCCAGACCATCTCGGTTTCGGAGACGTTGAGTTGGATTCATGGCAAGCACAACTTGCGCTTTGGCGGCGACTATCGCCGCGTGCATCGCGACTTTCTGGCGGGGTCCAATGCGACCGGGAGCTTCACGTTCACAGGATTGTTTACCGAGGACGCGACAGGGGATGCGACGACTGGAAACCCCTTTGCCGATTTTCTGCTGGGCTATCCGCAGGAGACGACACTCGATTCAGTGACGAGCAAAAGCTATCTGCGCGACAACGTGTTCGATGTGTACGCGCAGGATGATTGGCGCGTGTTGCCGAGCATGACGCTGCTCTATGGCGTGCGCTATGAGTTCTTCGCGCCCTACACGGAGAAGTACGGACATCTCGGTGAAGTGTTGACGAACCCCGCAGCGGGGTTCACGAGCGAGACAGCGGTGACCTCGGGTGGAGCAGGACTTCCGGCGTCGCTCGTCGATCCGTATAGCACCGCGTTCGCACCGCGACTGGGGCTAGCGTGGCGCGTGCCGAAGGTGAAGCAGATGGTGGTGCGCGGCGGCTATGGAATGAACTACACCGTGGGTGCCTATGCAACGTTTGGAACGACGATGGCGCATCAGCCGCCCTTCGCGAACGAACAGACAAATCAAGAGGCTGACGCAACCGGCACTCCTACATCGGCGTGCGCGCGCAGTACGTCAGCGACTTGTTATACGCTGGCGAACGGATTTCCGGCGGCGGCGACGATTGGGAACTACGCGCTCGATCCGCATTTCAGCTTGCCCTATGTGCAGGTCTGGAATGTCGATATTCAGAAGAGGCTGCCGTGGGGCATGGTGGTGAACGCCGGGTACAACGGGTCGAAGGGAAGCAATCTGG
The DNA here is from genome assembly GCA_964585715.1 of uncultured Occallatibacter sp. GTDB lineage: Bacteria > Acidobacteriota > Terriglobia > Terriglobales > Acidobacteriaceae > Telmatobacter. The sequence goes on along the minus strand of CAZPEZ010000039.1, from coordinate 10,239 downwards.
ACATCGTGACGGCGCCGCGCGCCCTGGCGAGCAGCCCGCTGACCAATCCGACCAATTTGCTCTTTCGGTATGAGTCAGCGACGGCATTTTCGAAGTTCAGCGCAGGCACTTTAAGGGTGAACAAGCAGCTGACAAAAGGTATCGCGATGGGCGCAAACTATCAGTATTCGCACTCGATCGACGATGCCGGTGCGCTGGGCAACGTGGGTGGTGTGGGTGCGCAGAACTGGACGGACATCCAGGCGGAGGAAGGGAATTCGAGTCTCGATCAGCGGCATAAAGTGAGTGGGACGTATCTGTACGAACTGCCGTTTGGATCGGACAAGACGTGGGTGACAAGCGGTGCGGGCGCAAAGATTCTTGAGGGGTTGTCGGTCTCGGGCAGCTTCACGTTTTCAACCGGAACGCCAATCACGCCCGCATACAGCGCGCAGATTACAAGCGTGGCCTGCGGGACGGGGGGAACCTTTCGTCCGAATCTGACAGGCGCATCGATCAGTCAAGGGGGAGGGACGTTGAAGCAGTGGTTTAATCCTGTTGCCTTCACGGCCCCTGTATCCCCGGCAAACAATCCGTATCCATGCGGCGTCTTCGGCAATGCGCCGCGCAATCTAATTGCGGGGCCGGGGACGGTTTCAAACAACATGTCGCTTGCGAAAACGATGCAGTTGGGCGATACGCGGAGTATGGAGATTCGCGCCACTCTGAACAATGCGTTCAACACAGTGCAATATGCGGGAGTGGATACGAATGTGGCGTCACCGACGTTTGGGCAGGTCACTTCGGTAGGGTCGATGCGGTCGTTTCAATTTATGGCGCGGTTCAGGTTTTGAGCGACAGCGGAGTTAGCGCGGCTAGCGGTGCTAGCGGGGCCAGGAAGACATCGAGTTGACAGGTGGATAGGCAATGTTGGGCTGGATGCACAAACCGGTTTCGGTGGCAGTGGCGATGGCTCTAGCGTTCATGATGCCCATGGCGCCGTTCGTCTTAGCGCAGGAGACGCCGTCGACCAACGGTCAGGTCGGGACGACGCAGACCGGCGAGTTCATCTTGAAGACGAATGCGGAACTGGTGCTAACGAACGTAGTGGCGCGCGATGCGAAGACGGGCGAGTTTGTGCGGGGGCTGAAGCAGGGTGACTTCTCGATCTACGAAGGAGGGAAGCAGCAGCAGATTGCGACGTTCGACTATCAGAGCGTGGAGATGGCGACACCCTTGAATGAGGCGACGGTCAGCGGACTTGCCGCAGGTCCGACCAGCAATGGCGGCAAAGCGGTGGTCGTGGCGAAGCCTGAGGACCTGCGCAATCACCGGCTGATTGTGATGTTCTTCGATTTGACGTCGATGCAGCCCGAAGATCTGGACCGTTGTGTGGAGGCGGCGAAGGCATTCTTGAAAACCAAAATGCAGCCAGCCGATCTCGTGGCACTAGTTTCGCTGGGAGACACGCTGAAGGTCGATCAGGATTTTACCGCTGACAAGAACGCCCTGATCAATGGTGTGGGTGTCTATAACGGGACAGAGGGGCAGGGATTCGCGCAGGGTGCGACGGCAAATTCCAACCAGGCCGAAGACACGACGGGATACACACCGGACGAGAGCGAGTACAACGACCTGAATACGGACCGCGAGCTGTTTGCGTTGCGGGCGGTTTCGAAGTCGCTCGAGAAGATCACGGTGAAAAAGTCGCTGCTCTACTTCTCGGGTGGGATTTCACGCGATGGGATCGAGAACCAGGCCTCGCTGCGGTCAGCGATCAATGCGGCTGTGCGTGCCGACCTGGCGATTTACAGCGTGGACACACGGGGATTGCAGGCGATATCGCCCTTGGGAGACGCGTCGACGGGAAGCCTGCGGGGATCGGGCGCCTACAACGGCGGCGCCCTCTTGAACAACATGAATGCCAACTTTGCCTCGCAGGAGGTGATGGCAACTCTGAGTTCGGATACGGGTGGGAAGGCGTTCTTCGACTCGAACGACTTTGCTCCAGCGTTTGCGCAGGTGCAGAAGGATTCGTCGGAGTACTACGCGATCGGGTTTCACTCGTCGAACCCGGCGCGCGATGGGAAGTATCGCAAGCTGACAATCAAGATCAACCGTCCGGGAGTCAAGCTCGAGTATCGGCCTGGCTACTACGCGCCTGCCGACTTCAAGCATTCGGGCAAGGAGGATCGGGAGCGGGAACTGGAAGAACAGTTGACGAGCGACCTGCCGGCGACGGATATGGCGGTCTATCTCGATGCGATGTATTTCCGGCTCGATGAAAACCGCTTCTATGTACCCGTCTCGCTGATCGTGCCGGGGTCGCAGATTCCGTTTGTGAAGGGCGGCGATAAAGACAAGGCGACGCTGGATGTCATCGGCGAGGTGATCGACGAGGTGAAGCGCCCGATTGGGCAAGCGCGCCAGACGGTGAAGCTTAATCTCGATCCTTCGCTGCAGGCGCGGCAGAGGAATCTTGAATACACCACAAGCTTCAATTTGCCGCCGGGCAAGTATCACCTGAAGTTTGTGGTGCGGGAAAACCAGACGGGGCGTATGGGATCCTTTGAAGCGGACATCACGCTGCCGGAGATGAGAAAGATGCCGCTGAAGATGAGCTCGATCGTGTTGGCGTCGGCGCGGCAGCCGAGCAAGGCGACTACGCCGCTGGTGCGCGAAGGCGAGGAGTACGTGCCGAATATCAGCCACGTGTTCCGGCAGGATCAGCACCTGTATTTACTGTATGAGGTGTACGACCCGACGCGAGAAAAGCCTGCGGAGAATCAACCCAAGGGTACGAAGCCGGGTATTAGCGTACTGAGCAGCCTCGAGCTGATGCAGGGCTCGGTGAAGGTGTATGAGACGCCGCTCGTACAGGCGAAGGCAGTTAATGTGGACGGGCGCAATGCCGTCTCCGTCGAACTTGATGTGCCTCTTAGTGGGCTGAAGCCGGGCCAATACGTGTGCCAGCTGAACGTGGTCGACGACGCCGGCGGCAGCTTTGCCTTCCCCCGATTCGCAGTGCTTGTGAGGGAGCCGAGCCCCGCCGCGACACCGACAGTTCCTGCGGCACCGCCGTCCTCGAGATAAGACGATCGAGAGGCTTGCCGCCTTCGCGCGAGTATGGCGAAGGCGGCAAAGTTGCGTCAGCCTCTCTTGCCAGTTATCAGACGGAAGAGAAAGACCAGCACAATAGCGCCGCCTGTGGCAATGAGGATGGTGTAGATGAGGCCGCCGACCGGGTTGAAGCCCAGCGCTCGCGCGATGAAGCCACCCACCAGACCGCCCACAATTCCCAGGATCATGTCGACAAAGAACCCGTAGCCGCCGCCCTTCATGATCTTTCCGGTGAGCCAGCCGGCAATCACTCCAACAAGAATCCACCACAACAGATGCATCGTTTTGTCCTCCATTCCTTCGCGAGAAGTTTTGCGCCTCGGAACGGGGGGAATTCCCGCGCGCTTGAGGCAGCCCGAATCGCGGCCTGCCCAGTGCGGTGCATCTTACAACGAAGAGGGCGGGATTGAGTATCAAGAAATAGACCTCCTGGATTTGAGACGGCGCTTTTGCATCGATTCGCGGGTATGATCCGGGGATAGTGAGGTCGGTATGAAGCAGAAAAACACGGCGAAAGTGGCAGTTATCACGGGTGCAACCGGCGGAATCGGGTCGGCCATTGCGCGCACTCTGTCCGAGGCGGGTTATTCGCTGGTCTTGAGCTCCACCTGCGGAGACAAGCTCAACGCGCTGGCGGCGCACCTGAGCGGGCCATGCGTTGTGATTGCTGGCAACCTGCGCGCTGAATCTTTGCCCGAGACTTTGCTGTCTGCCGCCCTGAACAATTTCGGGCGCTGCGATGTGTGCTTCAACAACAGCGGCTTGGTGGAAGCAGGGACCGTGGAGACGCTTGAGATCGAGCGCATGTGCAACATGATTCGCGTCAATGTGGAAGGCGCTTTCCGCATGGCCTATACGTTTCTCAAGTACTTCGTCCGGCAGGGACACGGGCACCTGTTCAACACATCGAGCATTCTGGGCAAGAAAGTACGGCCGACGGTGGGCGCGTACGCGGCGACCAAGTATGCGATTGAAGCTTTGTCGGAGGCGTTGCGGATGGAGCTGGGCAAGTCCGACGTGCACGTGTCAAGCATCGAGCCGGGTGTGGTGCGCACCGGTTTGCAGGATCACTGGGAGGTTCCTCCGGAGGCGCTGATGGGTATGGAAGAGCCGCTCGATCCGGAAGAGATTGCGAAGATGGTCCTCTTCGTTCTGGAAGAACCGGCCAATCTCCGCATTCCACAACATGCACTCATGACCAGAGACCGCGAGCTGGCGCTGACCTAGCCCTGGGGCGAAGACTGGGGCGGTGCGACCTCCCAGATTGCATAAGGACAGTGGCGGCAGCTTGAGCCGCAGCAATAGCCGCGCTTGAGGTGATACGCCGCGGTGAAGACCATGTTCGGTCCCTCCATATAAAAGTCCTCTGGTCCGATCTCGGGTACGTCCGGAGAGGGTCGATCCGTGTCCATCGTTTTATTGTCGCGGATCGGACACGGTTTGCGTCGACGTTATAGCGGTTGTCCAGTTGATGTATGGGGAAACCGCAAAGCTGTGTGGGCCTTTTCCTTCAAGAAAAGACCACCTTGCACTGAATCTAAGACTCCGCGTGAACTGGAGAACCGCTCTAAAATCGAAGCATGACTCTCACTGCGCAGGACCGCGCCCGCCGGATCAAAATCATTCTCTTCGACGTAGACGGTGTTCTGACGGATGGGACCATCTGGCTCGTGCCCGCTCCCGCGGCCGGCAGCGCCGAGACGCAGGCACACCTCTCCAAACATGACGGGCAAGTTGGGTTCGGCGTGCACTCCGCGACGATGATGGAGGCCAAGGGCTACAGTGCGCACGACGGCACGGCGATTTCGCTCGCGCGGCTGGGCGGGATGAAGTGCGGTGTGATCACCAAGCGTGTCAGCGAGACAGTTGCCACGCGGTCGCGCGATTTGAAGCTTGAGTTTATTTATATGGGGCAGGCCTTCAAGATGCAGGCGGTGCGCGAGATCATGCAGAAGGAAGCCGTGACGCTCGAAGAGATTGCCTATGTGGGCGACGACGTGATCGACCTGCCGGTGATGCGGGAGTGCGGGTTCGCCGTGGCGGTGGCCAATGCCCGGGCGCAGGTGAAGGCTGAGGCGCATTACGTGACGCCTAATGCGGGCGGCTACGGTGCCGGCCGCGATGCAGTCGAGTTCATCCTGGAGGCGAAAGGGCTGCTCGACAAGGTGATTGCCGAGTATATCGACGAGCGCAACCCAATCTCTCCGTCGATGGATATTGGGAAGGGCGGCAACCTGCGCTAGTCCTAGATCGCGCGCCACAGGCTGAAGGCGAGGATCAGCAAGACGATCAGGCTCACGACAGCATAGAGCCGATCCTTTTCCAGAGCGAATCCGACAACGGCGAGTGCGACGCGCGCGACGGGGGTGGCGATCAGCAGCAGCAGGCCAAGCTGGATGAGGCCTTCGCTGTCGAGATGTGCCGCCGATTGCAGGACTCCGCCGACCGACTGGATGGCGTCGCCGCCCGCGGAGAAGTGCCGATAGCTCACTCGATCGGCGTGGTGGCTGGCAAGATAAAGGACTCCACCGAAGAGTACGACGGCCGCTGCAAGCAGTACGCCAGCGCGCAGCAGGTTGCCGATGATGAGCTCAAGCCGCCTGTCGTCCATTGGCTAGATCCTTCCAGCGAAGCCGTTGACGATCATTTCAATGGCCAGCGCCAGCACCACGACGCCGAAGACGATGCGGAGGGTACGAACGCGGGCGTGGACCAGGACCTTGGTTCCCAGAAATGCTCCGGCCAGGACGCCTAGCATGACGGGCATGGTGATCCGCGGATCGATGTAGCCGCGACTGAGGTAGACGCCGGCGCTGGCTGCCGCAGTGACACCGATCATGAAGTTGCTGGTAGTGGTGGAGACCTTGAAAGGGATCTTCATGGCGCGGTCCATGGCGATGACTTTGAGTGCGCCGGAGCCGATGCCGAGCAGACCGGAGAGTGCTCCGGCGCCCAACATGAGAGCGAATCCAGTGGGGACGTTGCGGACGCCGTAGCGTTGGCGCCGGCCATCGACAGGATAGTCACTGCCGAGGCGCAGGCGCGCGCCCAGAACGTCGGACTCGACGATAGCTGTGCTTTCCGGTTCGGCTTTGAAGAGAGACTGATACGCGGCCTGCACGAGCACGAGCCCGAATACGATCGCGATCACATGTGTAGTGACGTGCGCGGCAAGAACGGCACCGGCGATTGCACCCAGCGTCGTGGCAATTTCGAGCAACATGCCGATGCGAATGTTGGAGAAGCCTTCGCGCACGTAAGCAGCCGCGGCACCCGACGAGGTGGCGATGACCGAGACGAGGGAGGCTCCGATGGCGTATTTGATGTCGACGCCGAGAGCAAGAGCCAATGCGGGAACGATGACTACGCCGCCGCCGAGGCCAGTGAGCGAGCCGAGAAACCCGGCGACGGCCGACAAGGCAAAGACGATGGATGTGAATATGAGTGCAGTCATGAAGAAGAGCGACCTTCTGGAATGAGCGGCCTGTTTATTGATTTCCGGCTGCGAACTCCGGAAAAACCCGGTCGATGAGCTCGTTGCGAAGAGTCAGACGGAGATCGGAGTTCGGATCGGGCTCGGTATTGGACTGAGCGTGAAGGGGAGTGGCGGGTGCTGGTGCGCCCGTGTCGGTGGTATTGACGGCGAGAATACTCGCCGCTTGGCGCGCGGGATCGATCAGAAGTTCAGACGAGAAGCCGCCCTGATCGCCGTCGTGATAGATGTACCGGTGTCTGTCGATGGCCAGGACAAAGAATCCGAGGCCCATCCTGGGCTGTGCGCCATGGGGCCCGCTGGTGTAAGGCGTAGGCTTTTGCCCGGGCTCGGTGGCGGGCAGTTCTCCGGTCCAGGCCTCTTCAAGCGAGCTGCGTTTCAGCACGATCTCGTAGACCGGATTGTTCGGGGCGCCGATCAGAAAGCGGACGTACTTCTCCATATCGGAGATGGGCGCTTTGAGGCCGCTGTTCGATGTAGTGATTCCGGTGTCGAAGTTGAAGGGCTGGGGCTCGAGCTTCGCGCCTTCGCGCAGATAGCTTGCCGAGACGTGCGATTCGAGGAAATAGGGCGCGCGATCGAAGTAGCTGGCAGTCATGCCGAGCGGCTTGAGGATGTTCTTGTCGATGTAGACCTCGAAGTCGTCGCCGGTTAGGCGCTCGATGATCTGACCGAGAAAGACGTAACCGAGATTGGAGTAGCTCCAGCGCAATCCCGGCTTGAATGCGACGTGGGTGTAGGGCAGCATCGCAGCCACCTGCGACCACTTGGTCGGCTCAAAGGGTTGCCAGTTGCAGTTGGCGGGGTCGTCGCAGTCCCAGGGCCAGGTGGGGTTGCGGAATCCCGCGCTGTGCGTGAGCAGATGGCGGATGGTGATCGCGTCGATGGGGCCGAATTCGTCGTGGACCTGGCGCAACTCCGGCACGTAAAGGACGGCTGGGTCGTCGAGGGAAAGCTTGCCACGATCGCGCAGCTGCAGGATGGCGATGGCGGTCATGGTCTTGGTGATGGAGGCCCAGTTGTAGGTGGTGTCGCCGTCCACGGGCTGGTGGGTGTTGCGGCGTGCTTCCCCGAACCAGAACTCAGTTGGAGGGTGTTGAATCTGGAGGATGGCGATCCCGCCTCCTACGACGCCACGCTGAGAGAGCACGGCCTCGAAACGCGCACGAACAGAATCCGTCTGTGCCGCAGCCGCCCGGGCGAGCAGCAGAAGCACACAGGCCGATGCAAGACGGAGCGCAAGACGGCTTCTCAGCATTGGGCCCATCATACCGGTTGCGTCAATTTGAGACTCTGACGGTGGCTCTAACGCCCGTCTGGAGAAGAGGGGGAGAAGCGAATTGTGACGAAACTACGAAGATTTTCGTTGACTAGTACGAAGGACTTCGTATAACTTCGCTCCCATGATGACGAAGTCCTCCAAAGTGCTGCCTCGGCCGACGGAAGCGGAACTCGAGCTCCTGCGGATTCTGTGGGAGAAGGAGTCGGCGACTGTACGGGAGATCTACGACGCGCTGAATCGGTCGCGGGCTGTGGGCTACACGACCGCGCTCAAGCTGCTGCAGATTATGACGACGAAGGGATTAGTGGTTCGAGACGAGGCGAATCGCGCGCACCTGTACCGCGCGGCAGTAAGCCAGGATGAGACGCAGAACGAGATGCTGAAAGACCTGAGTGTTCGGCTCTTCTCCGGTTCCGCGGCGCAGCTTGCTCTGCATGCGCTGGCGATGGAGCCGGCAAGTTTTGCTGAACTGGCTGCCATTCGCGCGTTAATTGATTCCAAGCGCGCCAAAAAAGACCTACGACCGGTCGACCGAGAGCAGGGAAGAGAATAGCCATGACACACACACTCGATGCCCTGGCATGGACGCTCATTCACTTTTGCTGGCAGGCTGCCGTGGTTGCCGTCCTGTATCGCGCGTCAATGATCGTGCTGTCCCGTAGTGCGAGCGAGACGCGGTATGCGGTGTCGGTTGCGGCGATGGCGCTGATGGCGGCTGGCGCCTTCACGACATTTGCGTGGGAGATATATTCTGCACGTCCGTCGCCTGCGCTGCACATTGCCGCTACGGAGATCCGAAGTGTCGCGTCTGAGGCTATGCCGCGGTCGATGGCTTCGGAGGCAGACCTATCGAACAAGACAACGGCGGAGAGTGCGGTGAGCCTGCTGCGGTGGATCGATGGGTTCTGGGTGCTGGGTGTCGTCGTGCTCTCTGTCCGCAGTATCGGTGGGTGGTGGGTGATTCAGAGGTTGCGCGCCACCGCGATTGATGAGGCTCCGAGCGCCTTGCGGGCTAGCTTCGCGCGGATTTCGGCGGTGCTGGATCTTCGCCGGGAAGTTGTCCTGCGGGTGTCAAGCGCGATTGCCGGACCGATCACGGTGGGCGCGGTGCGGGCTATGGTGTTGCTGCCGGTCTCGGCGATCACATTACTCGGGCCAGAAGAACTGGAGATGGTGCTGGCGCACGAGCTGGCTCACGTCCGTCGTGCCGATTTCTTCTGGAACCTGCTGCAGACGCTGGTGGAGACGCTGTTCTTCTTTCACCCTGCGGTGTGGTGGATCGGCCAGCGCATTCGTCACGAGCGTGAGTTGTGCTGCGACGATCTGGCATTGAAGATCTGCCCGAACCCTGTAACCTACGCGACGGCGCTCTTCCGGCTTGAAGAACAGCGCGCGCGACAATGGAGGCTTGCTATGGCACTGGACGGCCAATCGAATCAGACCCTGCGCATGCGGATTGCGCGTATTCTCGGCGAACCGACGGCGCAGACTACTGGCCGTTCGATTCAGCCTTTCTCGCTCATCGTTGCCGGCATCGCACTCGCGGTTTCTCTCGTGGCAGCGCCGCCAGTGGTGGCGAGCTTCAATCCCGGCTATTCTGCGGCGGTGAAGAACGCTGCTCTCACTGGAACAGATAAGGCTATTGCTGTTCCCTCATTGCGCGCGATTGCGCCCAAGCCCAGTGCGTCGCATTGGTTGGCGCAGGCAGCCACGCCGACGCCGCAGCTCACGGCAGAGAGCAATCCAGAGCCGAAATCAACCTATATCGACCGCATGAAGGCCGCAGGGTACGATGTCGATCTCGACAAGTACATCGCGATGAAGATTCAGGGAGTCACACCGGAGTTTGCTGAGGCGATGGCGCAGGTAGGATTCGGGAAACTCTCTGCTGACAACCTGATCGCGTGCAAAATTCAAGGGGTGTCTCCTGAGGCTATCGCCCAGATGAAGCAACAGGGGTTTGAGATCAAGAGCATCCAGGATGCGATTTCCTTCCGCATCTTTGGGGTCACCCCCGAGTTTGCATCCGGCATGAAAAGCGCCGGGTTCCCGAACCTGACGTCGCAGCAAATGATTTCGATGAGGGTCCAGGGCGTCACGCCGGAGTACGCACAAGAGATCGCGAAGGAGTTCCCGGGCGCGACCGTTGAAGACGTGATCAAGACGCGGATCTTCCACATCGACGGGGCGTTTATCGAGCAGGCCAAGAAATTTGGGCTGAAGCCACTGTCGCTCGAAAGGCTGGTGCAGTTGCGCATCTCGGGCGTTCTCGACGACGAGTCGACCAAACCGTAGCTCAGATCCAGACAGGCTTTGGGTCGCCGCGGCAGCTTAGCAGCGATCTCGGGAGAGCAGTGTCTCTTTC